>NZ_JASCAR010000002.1:0-506013 GCF_029967715.1 Klebsiella sp. V115_8 | reverse complement strand
GGCGCTGCGCTTGCGCGGGCCTACTGGCAGTCAGACCCGGACAGGTAGGCCGGGTAAGGCGCAGCCGCCACCCGGCAATAAAATCGCCGCACGTGCTCCATGCCTCTGCGGAGGCATTTTTTACGTCCGTCTGGCAAACCTGACAAATAACCTGGCAAGAGCAAACAAACGCCCCGGCGCCGCGGGCTGGTAGCTTAAGGGTGACAAAGCCGACATTCGCAGCGGCATAAGACAACACAACAATAAGATGAGGTCATCATGGCAAACGGCTTGAAATTTTCCCCTCGTAAAACCGCGCTGGCGCTGGCCGTGGCGGTGGTTTGCGCCTGGCAATCCCCGGTCTTCGCTCACGGCAGCGAAGCGCACATGGTGCCACTGGATAAAACGCTGGAGGCGTTTGGCGCTGACGTGCAGTGGGACGACTATGCGCAAATGTTTACCCTGATAAAAGACGGCGCTTACGTCAAAGTGAAGCCCGGCGCTAAAACCGCGATCGTCAACGGCAAAACCCTTGATCTGCCGGTGCCGGTGGTGATGAAGGACGGTAAAGCCTGGGTCTCCGATACCTTTATCAACGATGTGTTCCAGTCCGGTCTCGACCAGACCTTCCAGGTGGAAAAGCGCCCTCACCCATTAAACTCGCTCTCGGCAGCGGAAATCAGCGACGCAGTGACCATTGCCAAGGCCGCGCCGGAATTCCAGCCTAATACCCGGTTTAGCGAAATTTCCCTGCATGAGCCGGATAAAGCGGCGGTATGGGCCTTCGCCCTGCAGGGTACGCCAGTGGATGCGCCGCGCACTGCCGATGTGGTGATGCTGGATGGCAAACAGGTGATGGAGGCCGTGGTCGATCTGCAACACAAAAAAATCCTCTCATGGACGCCGATCAAAGGCGCCCACGGCATGGTGCTGCTCGATGATTTCGCCAGCGTGCAGAACATCATCAACGCCAGCAGTGAATTCGCGGCGGTGCTGAAAAAGCACGGGATTACCGATCCTCGAAAAGTGGTCACCACCCCGCTCACCGTTGGCTACTTCGATGGCAAAGATGGCCTGCAGCAGGATGCGCGCCTGCTGAAGGTGGTCAGCTATCTCGATACCGGCGACGGCAACTACTGGGCGCACCCGATTGAAAACCTGGTGGCAGTGGTCGACCTGGAAGCGAAGAAAATCATCAAAATCGAGGAAGGCCCGGTGATCCCGGTGCCGATGGAACCGCGGCCGTATGATGGCCGGGACCGCAACGCCCCGGCGGTGAAACCGCTGGATATTACTGAACCGGAAGGCAAAAACTACACCATTACCGGGGATACCATTCACTGGCGGAACTGGGATTTCCACCTGCGTCTTAACTCGCGCGTCGGGCCCATCCTCTCGACGGTGACCTACAACGATAACGGCAAAAAACGCCAGGTGATGTATGAAGGTTCCCTCGGCGGGATGATCGTCCCCTACGGCGACCCGGACGTCGGCTGGTATTTCAAAGCCTACCTCGACTCCGGCGATTACGGTATGGGCACCCTGACCTCGCCGATTGTACGCGGCAAAGACGCGCCGTCGAATGCGGTGCTGCTGGATGAAACCATCGCCGACTACACCGGCGCGCCGACCACCATCCCGCACGCTGTCGCCATCTTCGAGCGCTACGCCGGGCCGGAATATAAGCACCTGGAGATGGGCAAGCCCAACGTCAGTACCGAGCGCCGGGAGCTGGTGGTGCGCTGGATCAGCACCGTCGGCAACTACGACTATATCTTTGACTGGGTATTCCACGACAACGGCACCATCGGTATCGACGCCGGCGCCACCGGGATTGAGGCGGTGAAAGGCGTGCTGGCGAAGACCATGCACGACCCCAGCGCCAAAGAGGATACCCGCTACGGAACGCTGATCGACCATAATATTGTCGGCACCACCCACCAGCATATCTATAACTTCCGCCTCGACCTCGACGTGGACGGCGAAAACAACACCCTGGTGGCGATGGACCCGGAGGTGAAGCCCAACACCGCCGGCGGCCCGCGCACCAGCACCATGCAGGTGAATCAGTACACTATCGACAGCGAACAGAAAGCGGCGCAGAAATTCGACCCGGGCACGATTCGCCTGCTGAGCAACACCAGCAAAGAGAACCGCATGGGCAACCCGGTCTCTTACCAGATCATCCCTTACGCCGGCGGCACCCATCCGGCGGCGACCGGCGCCAAATTCGCCCCGGACGAGTGGATCTACCATCGTCTGAGCTTTATGGATAAACAGCTGTGGGTGACGCGCTACCACCCGAGCGAACGCTATCCGGAAGGCAAATACCCCAACCGCTCCGCTCACGATACCGGGTTAGGCCAGTATGCGAAGGACGATGAGTCGCTGACGCACCAGGATGACGTGGTGTGGATCACCACCGGCACCACCCATGTGGCGCGGGCTGAAGAGTGGCCGATCATGCCCACCGAATGGGCGCACGCCCTGCTGAAGCCATGGAACTTCTTTGACGAAACGCCGACCCTCGGCGAGAAGAAACAGTAATCTTAACCCACGGTGAAATCGAGCAGGATTTTACCGCCTCTTCCCGGCTGGCCGGCGGCGGCAATCGCCTCCCGCCAGTCGTTCAACGCCACCCGCCGGGCCGGCGGTTGCGTGGTCGTCGGCAGCCGCTGCCAGATCTCGTCGAAGGCCGCCCGCCATGCCGCCACGCTGAGGCCAGGCAGCGCCTCCCGCAGATGAAACTTGCGCACCGCCGCGCTGGCGCGCGTCTGGATCAGCGGTCGTCCGGATAATAAGCCATAGGAGATCAGGGTTGACGACGCGGGCAGCACCGACAACAGCGTGTTCCCCAGCTCCCCGCCCACCGCGTCAAACACCAGATCGCTGTGCTGGCTGACCTTCTCCACCAGCGCCCGGTCGGCCTCGAGGATCGGATAGATCCCGGCCTGCTCCAGACGCGCCCGATGCTGCGGCGAGCGAATAATCCCGCTTACCGAACGGGCGCCCATGGCCAGCGCCCACTGCCCCAGCAGGCTGGCGCAAGAGGAGGCGGCGGCGGTCAGCACGATCTGTTTCCCGGCAACCGGCCAGCGTCTGAGCATCAGCATCGCGGTCAGCGGATTGATATACCCGCGGGCGGCCAGCAGATCGTCCACCGCCGCGGGAACCGGCACCAGCCAGGTCTCATCCAGATCGATAAACCGCTGCCAGGTGCCGCCCCCGCGCAGGGGCAGCACCCGCTGGCCCGCGGTCAGTCGGCTGCCGAACGGCGCGGCGACCACCTCGCCAAGGCCTTCGTAGCCGGGCACGGCCGGCAGTCGGGTACGGTGGCGATAGGCGCCGGTAATGGGGATCAGATCTGAGGGATTCACCGGGGCATAGCGCATCCTGACCCGCACCCGTCCGCAGGCCAGCGGCGCCAGCGGGGTGCGTTTCAGCGATAGCACCGCGGCCGGCGGCCCGTAGCGGTCATAAACAATGGCGTCATTGAACATCGACAGGCTCCAGACTACGAAAGGCGGGATCATAGCAGATCCCGTCCGCAGCCGCTTACGCCGGTGGCCAGACCTGGGGGAACAGTGGCGAATCCAGCGGGTCGCCGTCCCGCAGAGTCAGTTCGGGGAACGGCGGCGAGGTCACGCCGCCGCGGTCGGCAAACGCGGCGTCATCCCCCACCCAGCGGGCGGAGAAGACCCGTCGCGCCCGCGCCCCGGGGTTGCCGCGGGCGCCATGGACGGTGCGAAAATGGAAGGCCACCGCGTCCCCCGGCTCCAGCGCCCAGCTGACGATATCGTACTCATCCTCATGGGCGTCGATATCCGGCAGCGCACTGAACCGGGTGTGCTCGTAGAGCTTTGTGCCATTGAAGCGGGTGGGACTGTACTCCGCCTCCCAGCGATGCGACCCGCGAATGCAGCGCAGCGAGGTGGCTTCCGCTACCGGGTCCAGCGGGATCCAGAAGCTGACGTTTTGCCGGCCGGAGACGCAATAGTACGGCTGATCATGATGCCAGGGGGTGACCGTGCTGCCTCCGGCGGGTTTGACCAGCGTATGCTCATGGAAAAATTTCGCCGTCTGCGACTGCATCAGCGCAGCGGCGATCTCCGCGGCCGCCGACTGGAAGACAAACTCGCTAAACGCCGGGATCCGCGACCAGTTACAGTAATCCTGAAAGAAAGGCGGCGAGCCATCTTTGGGGATCACCGTGCGCGCATGACCATATTCGCTGGGGCTGGCCATCAGCGCCGTGACCCCCTCGGCGAGGCGCTCAACCCAGGGGGTAAAAACGCCCTTCAGTAATACCACGCCATCCGCCTGCCAGCGGTCGACAGTCGCTTGATCGATATGGGGAGAGTATTGATTGTGCATCGCTTGGGTTCCTGTGTGGGTGGATCAGGTAAGCGGTTCTGCGGGCTCGGCGCGCATCCAGGCGCACAGCTGGCCCAGCATCGTCATACAGCGTTCGGTCTGGTCGATGCTGACGTACTCATCGGCCTTGTGGCCCTGGGCCATGCTGCCCGGCCCGCAGACCAGGGTCGCGACGCCCATCTCATCGAACAGCCCCCCTTCGGTGCCGAACGCCACGGTGGAAAACCGATCGCTGCCGCACCACTGCGCCAGCCAGCGGGCGAAGTCGGACTGCGGATCGCTGAGCAGCGGCGGGTAGTGGCTCAACAGCTGAAACTGGATGTCGCTCTCACCGCCGACCCGGCGCATCTCCGGCAGCAGCCGGCGGCGGGCGTAGGCCGCCAGCGCCTCGGTGACCGCTTCGGGACGCATCCCCGGCAGGTAGCGGATCTCAAAATCAAAGCGGCAGGACTGCGGGACGATGTTCAGCGCGGCGCCGCCCTGAATGGTGCCCACCTGCAGGGTGCTGAAGGGCGGCGAGAAGCGGCTGTCCTGCTGCCGGGCCAGACGCGCGCCCAGCCGATCCAGGCGGTTAATCAGCCTGGCCGCGTAGCGGATGGCGTTCACGCCCTGTGGGGCATAGGCCGAATGGCAGGCCTGGCCCTCGATGCAGCAGCGCATGGCCAGTTTGCCTTTATGACCGAACACCGGCTGCATCTCCGTCGGCTCGCCGATGAGGCACAGCGCCGGTTTCTCCGGCGAGGCCTGCAGAAACGCCACCAGGCTGCGCACGCCGAGACAGCCGACCTCTTCATCATAAGAGAAGGCCAGATGCAATGGCATGCGCAGCGGCGCCGCCAGAAAGTCATCCACTGCCGCCAGCACGCAGGCGAGAAAGCCCTTCATATCGGCGCTGCCGCGGCCGTAGTAGCGGCCATCGCGCTCGGTCAGGCTAAACGGCGGCACGCTCCAGTCCTGCCCGTCCACCGGGACCACGTCGGTGTGGCCCGAGAGCATCACCCCGCCGCCGCCGGACGGCCCCAGGCGGGCGTAGAGATTGGCCTTACCGCCCGACGGGTCATAAAAGCGGCGGGACGCCACGCCGCGGGCGGCGAGAAAATCGGCGATCCAGTCGATCATCGCCAGGTTCGAATGGCGGCTGGTGGTATCAAAGGCCAGCAGCGCGGCAAGGATCGCTCCCGGCGTGTTATTCATCGCCAGGCACGCCATAGGCCGGCGCCTCGCGCGGGTCGAGCGCCCGGGTAATGTAGGCCTCCATTTGCGGCTCCCACGCCAGCCACAGCTGCTCAAGGGCCGCCAGCGGATCCGCCTCCGCCCAGTCAATGCGCAGGTCGACCACCGGCCACGGGTAATCATCCACCACCTTCACCGCCGCCGAGTGGACCGGCCCGGCCTCCCCCCCGGCGACGATCCCGGCGCGCAGCCCGGCCAGCAGCCGGCTGGCCAGCTCACCGGTGGCGGCCTCAAAGGCGCCCACCATCGCGGCGATCACGCCCTGACTGGCCAGCATATTGCCCGCCGCCACGCAGTTATCCCCCGCCAGGGCGCCGCCGATCCCGAGGGTGAACTCCCCGCTGAACACCGCTGTGTCGCCGTTGGCGTCAATCGCCGCAACCTGGCGATATTCGCGGAAGCGATCCTCCGCCAGAGCCTGCTTCATGGCCTGCTCAACGCTGGCCCCCGCCTCGATCGCGCTGAGGATCTGCGGCCCCAGCGACGGCAGGGTAATATTCTGGCTGGAAACCGCCCCCACGCCGGGCAGCAGCCACGGACAGCGCGACCCGACGGCCATGCTCGATGAACTAATGGCGATGCCCAACTGACCCGTTTCCGGGCAGCGGGCGGTAAGGGAGAGGGTCATTCTGCCGCCTCCCCCTGCCAGTCGTCGGGGATCACCGCCGTGACGTCAATCTCCATCAGCCACTGCGGCTGCGCCAGGGCCGACACCACCACCCCGGTGGAGATGGGGAAGACCCCTTTCAACCATTTGCCCACCTCCTGATAGACCGGCTCGCGATAGCGGGGGTCGATCAGATAAGTGGTGGTTTTGACGATATGCGAGAGGTCGCTGCCGGCCTCTTTCAGCAGCTGTTCGACATTCTTCATCGCCTGCTCCGCCTGGGCCCGCGGGTCGCCGAGGCCGATCAGGTTGCCGGCGAAATCGGTGCCGACCTGGCCGCGAACGTAGACGGTATTCCCCGCCCGCACCGCCTGGCACAGATCGTTATTCAGCGCCTGGTTTGGGTAGGTCTCTTTGGTGTTAAACATGCGAATACGGGTATGGGTTGGCATCAAAGCACTCCTTCAGGAATCGGTTATCAGGACGGCTGGTAGCGCTGATACTGGCGCTGAATGGCGATCTGGTCGGCAATATATTTGGCATCGTGCCAGACGCCCCAGATAAAGGTGGACCCGCGCCGCGACAGCCATGGCAGGCCGAGGAAATAGACCCCCGGCTCCGTCGACACGCCGCGGTGATGCTGCGGCCGCTGCGCGTCATCGAAGGCGTTGACCTTCAGCCAGCGATAATCGGTGGTATACCCGGTCGCCCAGATGATGGCGCCGATCCCGGCCTCGGCCAGGTCGAGGCTAAGCAGCGGGTCGCTGACGCAGGCCGGGTCGGGCAGAAAGTCACGGGCGGAGGGCTCTTCGGGCAGATCCAAACCGTTGCGCGCGACCCAGTCGTCGGCGGCGTCGAGCAGCGCAAGATAGGAGGCATCGCCGCGGCGGATATTCTCGGCCAGGTCGGGGTGGAACAGTGCCCTGGCGCCGTCAAAGCCGCGAGTCTGTCCCACCAGAGTGACCCCCTGATGCGCCAGCTGGCGAAAATCGACGGTATGGCCGCCGCGCGCGCCGCTCACCGCGATAGTGACATGCTCTTTCCCCGGCGCATTGGCCGCCGCGTCCCACATCCCCAGCACGCCGAGCCACCAGCAAAAATCGCGCTGGCGATAGCGACGCGGCGGCCGGTCGTGCGCCCCCACCGACAGCCACACCGCGCGTCCGGCACGCTGTAGCTCATCGGCAATCTGCACGCCGGAGGATCCGGCCCCCACCACCAGCACGCCGCCCTCCGGCAGCTGCTGCGGATTAAAATAGTGCGCCGAATGGAGCTGCTGAATAGCCTCACTCTGCGGGGCGATGGCCGGGATCGTCGGGCGCTGGAAGGGTCCGGTAGCCGCCACGATCCGCTGCGCCTCAATCACCCCCTCGGAGGTGTCGACACGAAAGCCCGGCCGCCCGGCGAGGCGTTCGGCGCTGTACACCTCCACCCCAGTGCGGATCGGCGCATTGAAGCTGCGGGCATAGGCGGCAAAATAGTCCGCAACCTGCTCTTTGCCGACAAAGCTGTCCGGCGGGCAGTCAGGGAACACCATCCCCGGAAACCGATCGTGCCAGGCCGGGCCGTTGGCCACCAGCGAATCCCAGCGCCCGCTGCGCCAGGCCTGGGCAATACCCTGTTTCTCCAGCACCAGATGGGGGATATCCAGCCGGGTCAGATGCTCGCTCATGGCGACGCCCGCCTGCCCCGCGCCGACCACCAGGGTATCGATCTCGGTTATCTGTTCAGTCATTTCTCTATCCTTCAAGCACAGTTGCCGACGAGGTCGCCGGAATTGACGGCTTTCAGGTTATTTAACTGTGACGAATTGGTAAAATATTATAAAACGATCGACTGAATAGAATTTTATGAGGCTGAGTGGCGACAGAAAAAATAACGCCTGCCGGATCGACAGGCATTATTTCAGCCGTGAGAGGGGGTTAATTCGATACTGCGACAATATTCCATAAACAGTTGCGTCGGCCGCGTCGGCTCATTATTAGCGAGGTGCGCCATAATTAAGGTTGAGGCGGGCATGTCGTCGGCAATATCCCGCTGCACCACCCTTTCGCCATCGTAGGTCATATCGCAGCAGGGCCGGGTGACCAGCACCGAAAAACCGAGCCCCTGGCCGACCATACAGCGCACCATTTCGATAGAGGGGGAGCTGTAAGCCACTTCCGGGTGATAGCCCTTTTCCTTAAAGATGGAGATAAAATAATTTTTACTCGGGACCGCATCGAGGAGGATCATCGGCTCGCGACTCAGCTCCTGCAGCGTCACCTGCGCCTTTTGCGCCAGCGGATGCGCGGCGGGCAGCAGCGCGTAGGGTTTATGCGGAGCATTAAGCCGCTCTTTATTGATCGAGTGGCCGAGCTCCAGATCGTAGACCAGCGCCAGGTCGAAGCGGCCGCGGTGCAGGCCATGCATCAGCTCATGCTGTTCGCCGTCATACAGATGCAGCGTAATTTCCGGATAGCATTTCTTAAACCCGGCCACCAGCTTCGGCATATACAGCGGGGCCACCGACTCAAAGCAACCAATGGAGATCATGCCAGAAACCAGCTCCTTATCCGCTCGCGAATTCTGCTCAAATTCCCACGACAGGCGCAGCAGCTCCTTCGCTTTATCGTAGATCCGCCGACCGCTGGAGGTGAGCGAGACGCCCTGCGCGTGGTGGCGAATAAACAGCTGCTGGTCGAAGGTGCTCTCCAGATTCTTAATAGCAATGGAAATCGACGGCTGCGCAATGTGCAGTTGGCGGGAGGCCTCGGCGATACTCTCCGTCTCCACCACGGTGACGAAATATTTGAGCTGCTTCAGGGTAAATCGGTTCATAGCATCACCATTGATAAAATATGGTCCGGCGCACGCGGGGAATAGTTTTCCTCTAAGTCCCAAGCAATCCGCGTGCCACCCGCAAAGAATGGCGGCGCATTGCCCGCCAGGGGGCGATATTATTTTTTCTCCTCCCGCGCCGGCGCGGTTTATTTCCCCGTTTGCACCATCATGCATCACGCTGCACATTGAGCAGGCAGCGGTCGCCCCAGTTTCGCGCAAAATAACCTGTCTGCATAAAATGGCGTTATTGAATTACAGCTATTGTTTTTAAATTGTTTACGCAAAGTATCCTGATAATCACTTTAAATTCCATATCGTTAATAACGCTGTATAGTTTTTTTAAACTTAAAGACCAAAAATTTACTAATTGCCTCTGAAAGCATCCTGCCAGCATAGTGTATTCGCACGATGAACACCGGCGGCTCCCCATTAATGCACAGCCGAGCCGCTTTCATTTAGGTTAATTATGACGAGTGAAATAGCCCATGACGTTTAACTGGAACTACATGTTAAGTCTGCTCAGCGATGCCGATTTTTGGTGGGCCACCTGGACCGTCATTAAATTAAGTCTGCTGACCTGGGGCTGCAGTATTGTGCTCGGATTTATTCTGGCGCTGGCTAAACAGTCGCCGCGCGGCTGGTTATCCACCCCTGCCCGGCTGTATATCTGGTTATTTCGCAGTATGCCGCTGCTGGTCCTGCTGATTTTTGTCTACAACATGCCGCAGGCGCTGCCCTCCTTCGCGCCGGTGCTGAACGACCCCTTCTGGGCCGGCCTGCTGGCGATGGTCCTCAGCGAAGCGGCCTATATCGCCGAGATCCATCGCGGCGGGCTGCTTTCCATCCCCCGCGGGCAGAGTGAAGCCGCGCGGGCCCTGGGTTTGCGCTACGCCGGGATCCAGTGGCGGGTGATCATTCCCCAGGCGCTGCGCGTCGCCCTGCCGGCGCTGGCCAATGAGTATATCGCCATCGTGAAGCTCAGTTCGCTGGTGTCGGTGATCTCCCTGACCGAAATATTGATGGTCGGCCAGCAGCTCTACTCGCAGAACTTTCTGGTCATGGAGACCATGACCGCCGTGGCGTTTTATTACATCTTTATCGTCACGGTGTTCGATTTTCTGCTGAAACGGCTGGAGAACTACCTCGATGTTACCCGACGCGACATCGCCCGGCCGGTGGATGCCGAGATGCAGCAGTTGGCGACCGCCCGCCGCCCGGCGATGGCGCGCAGCGTCTCCCAGGGCCATGAGCCGGCGCTGCAGGCCTCTAAGCTGCATAAGGCCTACAACAACGTCGAAGTGCTGGGGGCGGTGAGCCTGCAGATCCAGCCCGGCGAAGTGGTGTCGGTCATCGGCCCGTCGGGCTCGGGAAAAACCACCCTCATTCGCCTGCTGAACGGTCTTGAGCAGATCGACAACGGCGAAATTCAGATTAACGGCCAGCCCTTTATTCATCTCGACCGCCAGGGGCAGCAGAAGCCGCGCTTTATGGAGAATGCCGAACACCGTCTGAATATCGGCATGGTGTTCCAGAGCTTCAACCTGTTCCCGCATCTGACCGTGTTCGGCAATCTGCTGCTGGCCCCGCGCTATCACCATCTGGCAAGCGACGCGGAGCTGCGCCAGCACGCCTGCGAGCTGCTGCACAAGGTGGGCATGCTGGAACACGCCTGGAAGTATCCGCACCAGCTCTCCGGCGGTCAGCAGCAGCGGGTGGCAATCGCCCGCGCCCTGATGATGCGTCCGCAGATCATGCTGTTCGATGAGCCCACCTCGGCGCTGGATCCGGAAAAAGTGAATGAGGTGCTGCAGGTTATCGAATCCCTGGCCCATGAAGGCATCACGATGGTCATCGTCACCCACGAGATGAACTTCGCCTTCAAAGTGTCTGACCGGATCGTGTTTATGGAGAAAGGCCGAGTGGTGTGCGATGACACGCCGCAGGCGATGCGCAGCGGGCAACACCCGCGGGTCGAGGCCTTTCTGAAAGATGTTTCTCTGGCTTAACTATCGGGACGTGAAGAGGAAAAACTATGATTGCGCAGTGGCAAATTGAGCAGTTTCATCAGCAGGGTTATCTGGTGGTCGAAGGGGTGCTTTCCGCCGCCGACATCGCCACTCTGCAGAGCGATTTTGACGGCTGGGTCGAGGAGAGCCGCCGCCACGCGTCGGCGTGGGGGGAAACCCTCGACGGGCGGCCGCGCTTCGATATCGAGCGCGACCATGCTCCCGACCATCCGTCGCTGCGCCGGGTCGCCTCCCCGACGGAGATCTCCGAGGCGTATCGCCATACTGCGCTCAACTCGCGGATGGCGACCATTGCCGCGCAGCTGATCGGCGGCAGCGGCACCCGCTTTCACCACAGCAAAATTAACTCCAAGCTGCCGCACACCGCCACCGAGGTTAAATGGCATCAGGATTTCCTCTTCACCCCGCACAGCAATGACGACATCATCACCGCCCTGCTGATGGTCAGCGAGGTGACGCCGGAGAATGGCCCGCTCAATGTGGTGCCGGGCAGCCATCAGGGGCCGCTGTGGTCCCACTGGCAGGAGGGGCGCTTCACCGGAGCGGTGGATGACAAGGTGGTGACGGCTCACTGCCAGCAGCCGCAGGCCTGTTTTGGCCCGGCGGGCTCAGTCTGCTTTATGCATACCCGCCTGCTGCACGCCTCCAGCCCCAACGAAACCGCCCTGCCGCGCACCCTGTTCATCAGCGTCTACGCCGCCGAGGATGCGCTGCCCTTCGGCGAAAACCCGCTGCCGAGCCGCCATGCCGGCCAGCTGGTGGCCGGGGAAGAGAGCGGTCTGGTGCGCAGCACCGATAACCAGCTTCGTCTGCCGCAGAAGCCGCGCGGCGCTTCGTTTTTTGTTCAGCAGGCCGGTGCCGATCGCGCCAGCATGTAATTCGCCCACACTCCGGAGGTTTTATGACACGCTTTTTCGCACCACGCCCGCTGGCTCTGCTGCTCTGCGCAGCGGGGGCTCTGACATCCCTGAACGCGCTGGCCTTCCAGCAAAGCGGCAAGATCACCGCCGGTTCGGACATGACCTTTTTCCCTTACGAGTATATGGAGAACAATAAGCCGGCGGGGTTTGATATTGAACTGCTCGACGGCCTGGCGAAGAGCATGGGCCGCGAGGCGGTGAATATCGATACCCGCTTCCCCAACCTGATCCCCGGACTGCAGGGCGGGCGCTTCGATATCACCAACTCGTCGATGTACATTACCGCCGAGCGCCTGAAGGTGATCGACATGGTGCCGTACCTGAAAAGCGGGGAAGCGATCCTCGCCCGTAAAGGGAGCGACTATCAGCCAAAGACCCCGGAAGACTTCTGCGGGCATAAAATCGGCTCGATGGGCGCCACCTCGTGGCTGGCGCAGTTGCAGAAGCTTTCCGCCGACTACTGCGTGAAGAAGGGGCTGAAGCCGATTGCGCTGAGCGTCTATACCACCGACCCGCAGACCACCCAGGCGCTGCTGTCGCGCGCAGTGGATGCGCAGATCACCGACGCCGCCGTGGCGCGCGGGGTGGTGGAAAAGCTGGGCGACCGGGTGGTGATCGCCTCTGACACCCTGATCTATCCGGTGCTGAACGGCTTTGGCGTTAAAAAAGGCAACACTGAGGTGAAAACCGCCCTTGAAGAGGCGCTGAAAAAATACAGCACGACGCCGGAATACGCCGCCCTGCTGAAGAAATATCACTTCCAGGCGCCGACGGCAGAGGATCTGCAGACCCTGATGCCAAAAGCGGAGTAATGCCCATGCGCGATACCGATGAAGAGCAGATCCGCATCGACCTGGCGGCCACCTTTCGCATCATTGCCCATCTTGGCATGCATGAGGCGGTGGCCAACCATTTCAGCGCCGCGCTCTCCGCCGACGGGAAGACGTTTTTACTGAACCCGAAGTGGAAACACTTTTCGCGCATCCGCGCCAGCGATCTGCTGGTGCTGAACGCCGATGATGAAAGCGGCGCCGCGCGCCCTGACGTCGATGCCACCGCGTGGGCTATTCACGGGCAGATCCATCAGCGGCTGCCGGACGTGCGGGTGGTGCTGCATCTGCACCCGGTGTACACCACCAGCCTCGCCTGTCTGGCGACGCCGCAGATCCTGCCCATCGACCAGAACACGGCCCGCTATTTTAACCGGGTCGCCGTCGATACGCTGTACGGCGGGATGGCGGACACCGCGGCAGAAGGGGCCCGGCTGGCGGGGCTGCTGGCGGATAAACGCCGTCTGCTGATGGGCAACCACGGGGTGCTGGTGACCGCCCCGACCATCGGCGAAGCGTTCGACGATATCTGGACCCTCGAGCGCGCCTGTCAGATCCTGATCACCGCCTGGTCAACCGGCCAGCCGCTGAAGGTGCTGTCAGACGCGGTGGCGGAAAAAACCGCCCAGGACTGGGAGAAGATTGCCGATTTCTCCCGGCAGCACTTTGCCGAGATGAAGCAGTTGATGATCGACCTCGATCCCTCCCTGGTGGACTAACCCCGCGCCAGCCCGGGTCAGCCCGGGCCGTCGCTGGCCGCCGCCAGCAGCGGCACGATGATATCGCTGAGCGGCGTCGGTATGCCGTGCTGACGCCCGCGACGCTGCACCACCCCGTTACGAATATCCCACTCCAGCGGTCGGCCGTGCAGGCGATCGATCAGAATAGAGGTGCTCAGGTCGGCAGGCGCCCGATGAAAACCGGCGATGATCTCCTCCGGCACGCTGTCGCTCAGGACGGCCCCTTCCGCCCGCGCCACCTGCAGGCATTCGCGCAAATAGGCCAGTCCGAGAGCGGTGATCTCCTCCCGGGCGAACATCCCGGCGCGTCGTCCGGTCAGCACCATCAGTCCGGCGACGGCGTTCTGCAGCAGTTTACGCCAGGCCACGGTGGTAAAATCGGCCGCCAGCTCCACCGCGCAGCGGGTTCCCGCCAGCGCCTGCTGCACCCGCTCAGCCCCCGGCAGGTCCGGCAGCGTCAGTCGCGGCGCGGCGCGCAGCCAGACGGAAGCATCGGCGTCGCGCTGCGCCGGAAACCAGACCACCGACGGCAGCACCGTCGCGCCGCCGGTCAAAGGGGCAAACTGCTGGCGCTGCTCGACGCCGTTTTGCAGCACGCATACCACGGTGTCCGGCGAGCACAGGGCCGTCAGCCAGGGGGCGATGGCCTCCGTCTGGGTGGCCTTCACCGCGACAAACACCAGGTCGAAGGGGGCGGCTATCGCCGTCGGGTCGGTGAGCACCGGGCCGGGGACCACGATCTCACCCTCATCAGTGCGCAGCACCAGCGACGTATGGGCAGTGCGCCCGCAAACCACCGGCGCCCTTCCCACCGCAAACAGGGCGGCGGCGATAGTCGTGCCGATGGCGCCGGGACCAATTAGTGCAACCTCAGGAAATGCTGTCATGCCGAAGACCTCCTCATCATTCACTGCCCTGCGCGGGCAAAGATTGCCCTCCACAGTAGCGAGAAAGCGCGGAGGTCGGCAAGCGGGATGTCGGGAAAAGCGATGCGCCTTCCCCGACGGAGGGCTAGTAACGCACGCAGACCGATTTGGTTTCGCACCAGCCGTCGAGCCAGTCCGGGCCGAAATCGCGACCGGTACCGGACTGCTTCATGCCGCCGAACGGCAGGTTGGCGTCAATCAGGGTATGGCTGTTGACCCATACCGTCCCGGCCTGCAGGCTGTCGGTATAGTTGAGAGCCTGGGTCAGGTCGCGGGTCCAGACGCTGGCGGTCAGGCCGAAATCGCTGTCGTTGGCCAGGCGCAGCGCCTCCTCGCCGTCAGCCACCCGCACCAGGTTCACCACCGGGCCAAACACCTCCTCGCGGGTAAGGCGCAGCCCGGCGTCCGGGTTGACCACCAGCGTCGGCGGAATATAGTACCCCCCGGCATCCGGCCCGGCGCTGCCGCTGATAAGCTCCGCCTTCTGCTGGCGGGCCTCTTCGAGGTAGGCCGCCACCTTGTCGCAGTGGGCCCGGGAGACCACCGGGTTGATCTGCGCCGTCTCCTGCATCCCCGGTCCCACCTGCAGCGATTTCACCGCCTGCTCGAAACCGCTGACCAGGGTGTCAAACAGCGGCGCTTCAATGTAGATCCGCGAACTGGCGGCGCAGACCTGTCCCTGGTTGAGGAAGCTGCCGGTCATTAGCCCCTCAATGACCCACTGGGGATCGGCGTCTTTGAGCACAATCGCCGGGTTCTTGCCGCCCAGCTCCAGCGTCACGCGGGTCAGTCGGTCGGCGGCCACCCGCGCAATCTGTTTCCCGGTGGCCGTCGAGCCGGTAAAGCTCACCTTCGCCACCTGCGGATGCGAGGTCAGCGCCGCGCCGCAGCCGGCGCCGCTGCCGGTGACCACGTTGAACACCCCGTCAGGAATGCCCGCCTGGGTCGCCAGCTCCGCCACCCGCAGCAGGGTCAGCGGGGTGGTTTCCGAGGGTTTGATGACGATCGAGCAGCCCGCCGCCAGCGCCGGCATCACCTTCCACGTGCCGATCATCAGCGGGAAATTCCACGGGACGATGCCCGCCACGACCCCCACCGGCTCTTTTTTGGTCCACGCCTGGTAACGGGCCCCTTGCGGGAACGGGATCGAGACGTCCAGCGTCCGGCCGCTGATTTTGGTGGTCAGCCCCGCCGTGTAGCGCATCCAGTTCAGGGTGCAGCCGACCTCGAAGGCGCGGGAGATGGCGATGGATTTACCCTGCTCAAGGGTCTCCAGCTGCGCCAGCTCCTCGCCGTGCGCCTCCACCAGATCGGCAAAGCGCAGCAGGATGCGCTCACGGTCGGCCGGGGTGCGACCGGCCCAGCGGCGATCGACGAAGGCGCGCCAGGCGGACATCACCGCCCGGTCGACATCCGCCGGGCTGGCGTCGGCGGTGGTGGCGATCGCCTGCCCGGTGGCCGGATCCCAGACGGTTAACCGGTTTTCG
Source organism: Klebsiella sp. V115_8 (assembly GCF_029967715.1). Classification (NCBI taxonomy): domain Bacteria; kingdom Pseudomonadati; phylum Pseudomonadota; class Gammaproteobacteria; order Enterobacterales; family Enterobacteriaceae; genus Klebsiella; species Klebsiella sp. V115_8. Next base: position 490,067 of record NZ_JASCAR010000002.1, on the reverse strand, counting down.
CTCTGCGCGGCGCAGGGAGCGCCGTCGATATACAGGCCATGCTGACGGTCTAAAAACTGCTGGACGCTGGCAAGCAGCGCTATCTGAGAGGTGGACATACCCTTTCCTTATTCTTCGCGGATAGTGCTTTCAGTCTATGTCCGGTTGGCGGCTGGCGCTTTTTTCTCTGTGACATTCGTTTGCGCCGCTGTGACAGTCGCCGCAATTCCGTCGCCTGCCCTGACAGAAATGTGCCGCAGGTAATAGTTCTTTCATATACCCGCCATCGCGCCCTTGCCTGAGGCGGCATAAATGCAACAATGCAGAAACATTATTATTACAGGAGAACGGCGAATGATGACCACGGCTGAGGGGGGGCTGGCCTACCAGCGCTGGCTGGCGACGATCAATCAGGTCTGCGGCCATTTCGCCGCCCGGCCGCTGGAGGGACGCTTTCACGGCGACATTGACGCCCGCTACGCCGGCAGTCTCAAAGTCAGCACGGTCACCGCCGCCGGCGTCAATCTCTACCGCACGCGCAATGAGATCAAACGCGATAACGACGCCTGGTTCTATACCGTGTTTCAGCTCGCCGGCGAAGCGGTGATCGAACAGGACGATCGCCAGGTGACCCTGGCGGCGGGGGATATCACGCTGATCGACGCCGCCCGCCCGTGCTCTATCGTCTGGCAGCAGACCTCGCGTCAGGCTTCGCTGCTGCTGCCGCGCCAGCGGGTGGCGCCGACGGGGGAGATCGCCACCGCCTGCCGGCTGGACAAGTCTCTGCCGATGGTGCAGCTCAGTCAGCGCCTGCTGCTGGAGAGTATGGGCGGCACGACGCTCTCCGCCAGCGAGAGTGAGGCGGCGCTGGACGCGATCGCCTGCCTGTTGCGCCCAGTGCTGCGCCAGCGCGAGCCGACCCCGTCCCGGCGGGACCAGCAGTTTCAGAAGATCATTGCGTTAATCGATGCGTCCATTCAGTCGGAACACCTGCGGCCGGAGTGGCTGGCCAGCGAGACCGGAATGTCGGTGCGCAGCCTCTACCGGCTGTTTGCCGACAAAGGGCTGGTAGTGGCGCAGTATATTAAGAACCGGCGGCTGGATCTGTGCGCTCGGGCGTTACAGAACGTCCATGACGACGAAAAGCTGGCGGGGATCGGCTACCGCTGGGGCTTCAGCGACCACAGCCATTTCTCCACCGCCTTTAAGCAGCGCTTTGGCGTCTCGCCGGGCGAATACCGTAAGCGCTGCCGCTAATTATTTGCGCAGCCACTGGCCGTTCAGCCCCTGAACGTACTCTCCGGGCTGAGCGCGGGCCACCAGCTTCTGTCCGGCCATTTTCGCTACCTCATCCACCGGCAGATTGTTGTCATCCGCCAGCTGCTGGTAGCTTTCACTGCGCGCGGCGTTAATCTGCTTCACCAGCGCCAGCGTCTCTTTATCCTGACGCAGCGGCGCCAGATAGCCGTTCAGCGTCTCCCCCACCCGCCCCTGCTGGCGCGCTTCGTTCAGGGTCAACGCCAGCGCGGGCGCGCTGAGCAGAGTCAGCGCCAGCGCCGCGGTTAACAGTCGTTTTCTCATCGTCGCCTCAGAACAAATCGCTGCGGGATTTCAGCAGGTTTTCCACATCCTTATCGACCTTGATATGGATCTCATGCTCAATTTTGACATTCATATTGATGGTGATGGGCTCTTTCGACGCCGCAATTTCGATACGCGGCGTACAGCCGGCGAGCAGCATCGACGCCACGATGGCCAGTAACAGCTTCTTCATTTAGGTTCCTTACATGTCTTACCGTCCGTACAGCGCCGCACGGGCAGCGTGGCATTTTGCTCAAGCCACGCCTGTAAATTGTCGCCGAAGCGTAAACTGCGCCACAGATCGAAAATATTCTCCTCATGAGCGTAGTTTAAATGCACGGTACTGCTTTTCCCGTCCACCCGGCTGGTGCCGTTGATGGCTGCCTTAAGCGTCAGCACGCCCAGATTGTTGAGGTTAATCTGCGTCGATGAACGGGAGATCTCCATATAGCGCAGCCAGTTGATCGCCGCCCCGGCGGAGACGTTGTCCGCCACCAGCGCATCGGCGGTATCTTTGTCGAGCCGCAGCGTCATCGGTCCGTCATTGCGCAACCAGCCGTCGTGGATAATCCATTGATTATTCTCCAGCCACAGCGGCAGCGCGCCGCTCACCGCCCCGGACATGGCGAACTGCTTCACCTTGACCGCGCTGGTCAGTTCGCTGCTGGAGATGTGCTGCAGACGGATCAGCGCCGGGTCGCGCTGCGGCATGCGCAGCTGCAGCAGGGTCAGCTTGCCGCCTAACAGGTCGACGCTGACGTCGCTAAGCTGCAGCGGATTGGCCTCGCTCCATGGCCAGGTGCCCTGCAGGTCCGCCGTCAGGTTGCGCGCGGTGACCTGATTGACGATTTCGCCAATGCGCAGGGAGACCGGACGGCGGGTGCCCAGCTGCCAGTGGCCATCGCTGAAGCGGAACGGCAGAACGAAGTCGACGCCATTGATCTGGTTATCCGGCATCCAGGCGCTGCCGCCCTTCAGGACGCCATGGCCGCCCGCCTCAAATCCCTGCCCGGCTGCCGCCGAGAAGGCCACCTGCGCATAGAGACTGCCTTCGCGCAGGTTCATCTTCCAGTCCGGCGGCACCAGCGGCTGGAATACCGTCAGCGACTGTTTAGGCCACCAGGCCTGGCCGCGCAGCCGTTCGCCATCCCAGCGCCCGGTCAACCGCACCGGGCCAATGGTATCGGCGTGCAGCGCGCCGGTGAACTGGAACCACGTCGGGTCCCGGCCGTCGAGAGCGAATTTCAGCGTCGACGCCGGGAGATAGCTGCCGCCGGAGAAGGTGGTTTTTGCCGCATCCAGCGACAGCGCGCCGGTCAGCCGCGGATGCTCAGCGTCGCGCAGCCAGCGAATCGGCTGCTCGAGGGTCAGACGCGGCGTGCTGACCCGCATCGTGCCGTACTCGAGCTTATCGAAGCCAGTGGAGAGGCTGCTCAGCGTAATGGCATTGTCCCGCCACTCACCGCTGCCCTTCACATCCCAGCGCGCCTGCATTGGCGTGAAATGCCCCTCGCCCCAGTAGCGCCACTGCCAGCGGCCGCTGTCGGGCAGAAAATCGTTCGCCAGGCCGTCCAGGTGCAACGTAAAGTCGCCCATCTGCTGCTCATGGGCGCGGAGGATCGCCTGCAGGCGGCCATCGACGCCCTGCTGCGTGACCTTCACCCCGGCCAGCGGCCAGCGGATTTCGTCAATGTTCAGCGCGTCGATCACCCGCCCGCGCGAACGCAGTAGCGCCCCGGGGTGAAACGCCAGCTGCGGGCTGACCAGCGACCCGCTGAGCTGGGCCGGCAGCGCGGCGTAAAAGATCATCTCCCCCAGCTTGGCCTCGCCGGTGAGCCGCAGCGGCAGGTCGCTGTTATCCATGCTTAACTTGCCCGGACCGATATTCAGCACCGCGTTGCCTTTGCCGGCATGCCCCTCGGTGAGCACATTTAAGCGGCCGCTGACGATCATCTGTTCCGTGCCCTGCTGCCAGTTACCGACCGACAGCGCCACGCGGCCGCTCAGCGGATACGCCTCGTAGCGGGTGCGCCAGCGGCCGTCGCTGATGGTGATCCGTTCCGGGGTGATCTCCCACGGCAGGTCGAGAATGGGCTCCACCTCGCCGCGCGGGGTGACCAGCAGCTGGCCGCGATTATGCTGCCACGCCAGCTCGGCATCGATCCATTCTGCGGTCTGCGGAAATTCGAAGGTACCCTGCATCTGGCCATCGACCGGCAGGCCATCCGGCACCAGCGGCAGATGGAAGGTCCCCACCAGCTTCACCGGCGGCTGATCGTCAGTCAGCCGGGCGCTGAACTGGCTGACAGTGAGCGCCTGACCGCGCAGGCGCGCCTGCAGGCTCAAATCGTTCCCGGCGAAGCCGATATCCTGCTGCGCAGGCGTCAAGGACATCACCAGCCGCCCCTGCCATTTTTCCCACGGCGACAGCCGCAGGTTCTCAATGGTTAACCAGCTGTAGGGCAGCATTGATTGCCATTCGGCGAGGGTGCGCGGCGACCCCGGCGCGGGATCGCTGGCCGGCAGTTTGCTCAGGCAGGCGCTGTTGATCTCCAGCTGGCCAATATGCAGCCGCCAGCGGCTGGGGCGCGAGAGACGGGCATCGGTCACCCGGGCGAGTTCACAGTCGCCCACCAGATAGCGCAGATCGGGGATCAGCAGGGCGGAGCGCGTAAGACGCGGGCTCTCCTGCAAAGCGATATGAGTCCCCACGGGCAGCCAGATGCCCGCCAGCGTCGGCACCCAGTGGGTCAGCGTCAACAGCAGGGTTAGCGGCAGTAACACCAGCGCTAACACCAGCGCGATGGCGGCTTTATATTTACCCTTCATGGGCAGTTAATATCCTGATTCAACATAAGTAAAAGCCGAAAGGCGCCCATTGTGACACGTTCGACCAGTGAGTGAAAGTTTGCGACCTGTTAAAGCATAGTTGCCAGCCGGTATCGCGGCGCGGCGATCGCTCGTCACTATTTAGCTTTTGTTTAAGCGCTACCTGCCACACTCCAGCCAGTTCGGTTTTGCTTGCGGGAGAGACAGTGTCGTTAATTATCTCGCTCATTGAGAGCGCACAGGGCCACTATCCATTGGTATTACTGATGGTTTTCCTGCTCACTTTCACTAAATCCTGCGCGCTGGTGTCGCTGGCGATCCCGGGCACCTCCGGCCTGCTGCTGCTGGGGACATTCGCGTCCGCCAGCCTCGGTCATTTCCTGTTAATGTGGTCCAGCGCCAGCCTCGGCGCCATCGGCGGATTCTGGCTCTCGTGGTGGTTAGGCGTTCGCTATCGTCACCGCCTCACGCAGTTGCGCTGGCTGACCGCCGAGCGGCTGGCCCGCAGCCGACTCTTTTTTCAGCGCCGCGGGCTGTGGGCGGTCTTTTTCAGTCGCTTCCTCTCTCCCCTGCGCGCCACCCTGCCCCTGGTCAGTGGCGCCAGCGGCCTGCCGCTGTGGTCGTTTCAGCTGGCTAACGTTACCTCCGGTCTGCTGTGGCCGTTTCTGCTGCTCTCCCCCGGCGCTTTAAGCCTGAGTTTGTGGTGAAAAAACTTTGTCTTTCAAAGAGATTCCGCAAATCCGCGATATGCTCTAGAATTAGGATAAGCACCTGCTATTTAAACTATTTTTTAATAATTGTACGATTATTTTAAATATGCTACCGTGACGTTATAATCACTGGAGAAAAGTCTTATGAAAATCGCGGTTTACAGTACGAAGCAGTACGATAAAAAGTACCTGCAGCACGTTAATGATACCTACGGCTTTGAACTGGAATTCTTCGACTTCCTGCTGACAGAGAAAACCGCCAAAACCGCCCACGGTTGCGAGGCGGTATGCATCTTCGTCAATGACGACGGCAGCCGTCCGGTGCTGGAGGAGCTGAAGGCTCACGGCGTGAAGTATATCGCCCTGCGCTGCGCCGGGTTTAACAACGTCGACCTCGAGGCGGCGAAAGCGCTTGGCCTGCGCGTCGTGCGCGTCCCGGCCTACTCGCCGGAAGCGGTCGCTGAACATGCGATCGGCATGATGATGTCGCTTAACCGCCGCATCCACCGCGCCTACCAGCGTACCCGTGATGCCAATTTCTCCCTCGAAGGCCTCACCGGTTTCACCATGTACGGCAAAACCGCCGGGGTGATCGGCACCGGGAAAATTGGCGTGGCGATGCTACGGATCCTTAAAGGCTTCGGCATGCGTCTGCTGGCTTTTGACCCGTACCCAAGCGCCGCCGCGCTGGAGCTGGGGGTGGAATATGTTGACCTGGCCACGCTGTACAAGGAGTCAGACGTGATCTCCCTGCACTGCCCGCTCACCGACGAAAACTACCATCTGCTCAATCGCGAGGCCTTCGATCAGATGAAGGACGGGGTGATGGTGATTAACACCAGCCGCGGCGCGCTGATCGATTCCCAGGCGGCCATCGATGCCCTGAAGCACCAGAAAATCGGCGCGCTGGGGCTGGACGTTTATGAGAACGAACGCGATCTGTTCTTCGAAGACAAATCCAACGACGTGATCCAGGACGACGTCTTCCGTCGCCTCTCCGCCTGCCACAACGTGCTGTTCACCGGCCATCAGGCGTTCCTCACCGCCGAGGCGCTGATCAGCATTTCGGAGACCACCCTGGGCAATCTGCAGCAGGTCGCCAACGGTGAAACCTGCCCGAACGCTATCGTCTGATTCCTTTCCCTTTTGTGCTCCTCTCCCCGGGGGAGCACATTCAGATAATCCCCACAGATCCCCGCTGCGATACCGTTACACTGGCTTTATTTTATTAGTAATGTGAATGTTTTGGAGTACAAATGAACAAATTTGCGGCATTACTGGCGGCAGGGTTGCTGCTGTCCGGCTGTGTCTATAACAGTAAGGTGTCCACCGGCGCGGAACAGCTACAGCATCATCGTTTCGTGTTGACCAGCGTCAACGGCCAGGCGGTGAACGCGGGCGACCGGCCGCTGGAGCTGAGCTTCGGCGAGAAGACGGCTCTTACGGGCAATATGTATGTTTCGGGCAATATGTGCAACGGCTTCAGCGGGGAAGGTAAGGTGTCGGACGGCGAGCTGAAGGTTAAATCGCTGGCGATGACCCGGATGCTGTGCCACGATGCCCAGCTCAATACCCTTGACGCGACCATTGGTAAGATGCTGCGCGAGGGCGCGCAGGTCGATCTGACGGAAAACCAGTTGACGCTGGCGACCGCCGACCAGACGCTGGTCTATAAACTCGCCGACCTGATGCACTAGCCGGCGTGGTGAACCCGCTGCGGGGCTGCCATTAATAGCCGCAGCTTCCGCCCGCCAGCGCCTGCTCGCTGCAGCGTTTACCGTTCGGCAACGCGCACATGCCAATCGCCGAACCATCGAGCTGACGAGCCACCGATAACGAGCCGCCTATCATGGCGCAGTTGGCCTGACCGGCGTCGCTCATCGCCGCCCGCATTCCTGGCGTGACGTGCGCCGCCGTGGCCTGCTGAACGGGTTCACTACTGCACGCCGACAGCAACAGCGCCGCACATCCCACTAATATCGCAGCTCGCATTTTCTCTCCCCTCGGAAACGTCTTAAAAAGCAAACCCAAGAATAATAGGCAGCGTGGCGCGCGGCGTCGAGAGGGGAAGTACGTATTTATGCGTCTCATTAACATTTTCTAGCAAATTTCTGCCTAAAGGTTGATCTCCCCCGGGGTCGCCACCGGACAATCGCTGGCCTTCACGCCCTGGAAAGCCACTTTCTCCGCGAACCGCGCAAAATATTGATCTGGTCACGGGTGGCCGCCGCATTGAGGACACAAATGCAAAAATGGCGGCATCAACGGTTTGCTAAACTACCTCTTATATAATTACAGGGCGCGTCGCGGTTTTACGCGTCCATTCTTTTGCGCAATGTAAGGGTGTCTTCCTATGATTACTATTGATGGTAATGGCGCGGTCGCTTCCGTCGCGTTTCGCACCAGTGAAGTTATCGCCATCTACCCGATCACGCCCAGTTCAACGATGGCGGAACAGGCCGACGCCTGGGCCGGCAATGGGCTGAAAAACGTCTGGGGCGATGTGCCCCGCGTGGTCGAAATGCAGTCGGAGGCAGGCGCCATTGGCGCCGTACATGGCGCGCTGCAGACCGGCGCCCTCTCCACCTCCTTTACCTCATCGCAGGGCCTGCTGCTGATGATCCCCACGCTGTACAAACTGGCCGGCCAGCTGATGCCGTTTGTCCTGCACGTCGCCGCCCGCACCGTCGCCACCCACGCACTGTCGATCTTCGGCGACCATTCCGATGTGATGGCGGTCCGCCAGACCGGGTGCGCCATGCTGTGCGCCAGCAGCGTTCAGGAAGCGCAGGATTTCGCGCTGATCTCGCATATCGCCACTCTGCAAAGCCGGGTGCCGTTTATTCATTTCTTTGATGGTTTCCGCACCTCGCACGAAATCAACAAAATCGCTCCGCTGGCGGATGACACGATTCGCGCCCTGCTGCCGCAGGAAAAAATCGCTGAGCATCGCCAGCGCGCGCTCAATCCGGAACACCCGGTGATCCGCGGGACCTCGGCCAACCCTGACACCTACTTCCAGTCGCGGGAGGCCACCAACCCGTGGTACGACGCGGTTTATGATCATGTCGAGAAAGCGATGGATGACTTCGCCGCCGCCACCGGCCGCCAGTACAAACCGTTTGAGTTTTACGGCCATCCGCAGGCGGAGCGCGTCATCGTCATTATGGGCTCGGCCATCGGCACCTGCGAAGAGGTGGTCGATGAGCTGCTGAGCCGCGGCGAGAAAGTCGGCGTACTGAAGGTCCGCCTCTATCGTCCGTTCTCCGCCGCCCACCTGCTGGCAGCGCTGCCGGAGAGCGCCCGGGCGGTGGCGGTGCTGGATCGCACCAAAGAACCTGGCGCGCACGCGGAGCCGCTGTATCTCGACGTGATGACCGCCCTGGCGGAAGCCTTTAACCGCGGCGAGCGCGAGACGCTGCCGCGGACCATCGGCGGCCGCTACGGTCTCTCTTCCAAGGAGTTCGGTCCGGAATGCGTGCTGGCGATATTCCATGAGCTGCAGGCCGCCCAGCCGAAGCCGCGCTTTACCGTCGGCATTTACGACGACGTGACCAACCTGTCGCTACCGCTGGGCGAAAATACCCTGCCGGCAGAGGCCAAGCTCGAAGCGCTGTTCTACGGCCTCGGCAGCGACGGCAGCGTGTCGGCCACCAAAAACAATATCAAAATCATCGGCAACTCCACCCCGTGGTTCTCCCAGGGGTACTTTGTCTATGACTCGAAGAAAGCGGGCGGCCTGACCGTCTCCCATCTGCGGGTCAGCGAAAAGCCGATTCGTTCTTCATATCTGATTTCGCAGGCCGATTTCGTTGGCTGCCACCAGCTGCAGTTTATCGATAAATACCAGATGGCCGAGCGGCTGAAGCCCGGCGGCATTTTCCTGCTCAACACGCCGTACAGCGCCGATGAAGTCTGGTCCCGCCTGCCGCAGGAAGTGCAGGCTACCCTGAATCAGAAAAAAGCGCGTTTTTACGTGGTCAACGCGGCGAAGATCGCCCGCGAATGTAGCCTCGGGGCGCGCATTAATACCGTGATGCAGATGGCCTTCTTCCATCTGACTCACATCCTGCCTGGCGACAGCGCGCTGGCGGAACTGCAGGCGGCCATCGCCAAAAGCTACAGCAGCAAAGGTCAGGAGCTGGTGGAACGTAACTGGCATGCGCTGGCCCTGGCCCGCGAGTCCCTGGCGGAAGTGCCGCTGCAGCCGGTGAATGCCAGCAGTCCGAACCGCCCGCCGGTGGTCTCCGACGCCGCGCCGGATTTCGTCAAAACGGTCACTGCCGCCATGCTGGCCGGCCTCGGCGATGCGCTGCCGGTCTCCGCCCTGCCGCCGGACGGCACCTGGCCCATGGGCACCACCCGCTGGGAGAAACGCAACATCGCCGAAGAGATCCCGATCTGGAAGGAAGCGCTCTGCACCCAGTGTAACCACTGCGTTGCCGCCTGCCCGCACTCGGCAATCCGCGCCAAAGTGGTCGCGCCGGAGGACATGGAGAACGCCCCTGCCAGTCTGCACTCGCTGGACGTTAAATCCCGCGATATGCGCGGGCAGAAATACGTTCTGCAGGTCGCCCCGGAAGACTGCACCGGCTGCAACCTGTGCGTGGAAGTGTGCCCGGCAAAAGATCGCCAGAACCCGGAGATCAAGGCCATCAATATGATGTCGCGCCTGGAGCATGTGGAAGAGGAGAAAGTGAATTACGATTACTTCCTCAACCTGCCGGAAATCGACCGCAGCAAACTGGAGCGTATTGATATCCGCACTTCGCAGCTGATCAGCCCGCTGTTTGAATACTCCGGCGCCTGCTCGGGCTGTGGCGAAACGCCGTATATCAAACTGCTGACCCAGCTGTATGGCGACCGGATGCTGATTGCCAATGCCACCGGCTGCTCATCCATTTACGGCGGCAACCTGCCCTCGACCCCGTACACGACCGACGCCAACGGCCGCGGCCCGGCGTGGGCCAACTCGCTGTTTGAGGATAACGCTGAATTCGGGCTCGGCTTCCGCTTAACCGTCGACCAGCATCGCCAGCGCGTGATGCGCCTGCTGAGCGAATTCGCCGACCAGCTGCCGACAGAGCTGAACGCGGCGCTGCATGCCGAGGCGACGCCGGAAGCGCGCCGCGAACAGGTGGCAGCCCTGCGTCAGGCGCTGGCCGGCGTGCAAGGCGCTGAAGAGCTGCTGACCGATGCCGACGCGCTGGTGGAGAAATCCGTCTGGCTGATCGGCGGCGACGGCTGGGCCTACGATATCGGCTTCGGCGGTCTGGACCATGTGCTGAGCCTGACGGAAAATGTCAACATTCTGGTGCTGGATACCCAGTGTTACTCCAACACCGGCGGCCAGGCGTCAAAAGCCACCCCGCTGGGGGCGGTCACTAAGTTTGGCGAGCACGGTAAACGCAAGGCGCGTAAAGATCTTGGCGTCAGCATGATGATGTACGGTCATGTCTATGTGGCGCAGATTTCGCTGGGCGCGCAGCTGAACCAGACGGTGAAAGCGATTCAGGAAGCGGAAGCCTATCCGGGGCCGTCGCTGATCATCGCCTACAGTCCTTGCGAAGAGCATGGCTACGATCTGGCGCTCAGCCACGATCAGATGCGTCAGCTGACCGCTACCGGCTTCTGGCCGCTCTACCGCTTCGACCCGCGTCGGGCGGAAGAAGGCAAGATCCCGCTGGCGCTGGACTCCCGCCCACCGTCAGACGCCCTGGCTGAGACGCTGCTCAATGAGCAACGCTTCCGTCGCCTGAATGCGCAGCAGCCGGAAGTGGCGGAGCAACTGTGGAAAGACGCTGCCGCCGACCTGCAGAAGCGCTACGACTTCCTCGCCCAGTTGGCGGGCAAAGCGGAGAAATCACCGAGCGAGAGCTAAGGTTATTTTTCCTCCCGGAGCCATAAAAAAAGCCCGAACATAAAGTTCGGGCTTGTCGTTTTACCGATAAACAAAATCATTCCGCAGAATGAGACGGCAAATAAAAATGCTTGGCATGACAATAAAGGCATATAACGCCCGAATAATACGCGATCAAACTAAATATGTATAATTTTTATTTTGTATATTATTTGTAGATATATTCACCATAATTATCACCATTACTTCAGACGTATTTTATTTAGATTTTACTTATATCGTAACAATTGAGTCTTACCATATCTCAGACCGCTCCTTTAGCATGAGTTCACTTCCTTCCCGGAAGCTAGAACATAAAAACAGTTAAAGGAATTTCTTCATGAAAAGAAAAGTACTGGCCCTCGTTATTCCGGCTTTATTAGCCGCTGGCGCTGCGCACGCGGCGGAAATTTATAATAAAGACGGAAATAAATTAGATGTCTATGGCAAGGTAGACGGTCTGCACTATTTCTCCAGCGACTCGAAAAAAGACGGCGACCAAACTTACGTTCGCTTTGGCTTTAAAGGCGAAACCCAGATCAACGATATGCTCACCGGTTACGGCCAGTGGGAATACAACGTTCAGGCCAACAATACCGAAAGCGCCGGCGATCAGGCGTGGACCCGTCTGGCCTTCGCCGGTATCAAAGTGGGCGATTACGGTTCTTTCGACTACGGTCGTAACTACGGCGTGCTGTACGACGTCGAAGGCTGGACCGATATGCTGCCGGAGTTTGGCGGCGACTCTTACACCTATGCGGATAACTTTATGGCAGGCCGCGCCAACGGCGTCGCGACCTACCGCAACAGCGATTTCTTCGGTCTGGTGGATGGTCTGAACTTCGCCCTGCAGTATCAGGGTAAAAACGAAGGCCAGAACGCCCAGGATATCAACGTCGGCACCAACAACCGCAGCAGCGACAGCGATGTTCGCTTTGACAACGGCGACGGTTTCGGTCTCTCCACCTCCTATAACTTCGGCATGGGCATCAGCGCGGCTGCGGCCTATACCTCTTCTGACCGTACCAACGACCAGATGACCCGGACCAACGCCCGCGGCGATAAAGCCGAAGCCTGGACTGCCGGTCTGAAGTACGACGCCAACGATATCTACCTGGCGACCATGTACTCTGAAACCCGCAACATGACCCCGTACGGCAATGACGGCGTGGCCAACAAGACGCAAAACTTCGAAGTCACCGCTCAGTATCAGTTCGACTTCGGTCTGCGTCCGGCTATCTCCTACCTGCAGTCCAAAGGCAAAGATCTCTATAATACCGGCAGCTACGCCGATAAAGATCTGGTCAAATATATGGACGTCGGCGCCACCTATTACTTCAACCGTAATATGTCCACCTACGTTGATTACAAAATCAACCTGCTGGATGACAACGACAGCTTCTACAAAGACAACGGTATTTCTACCGACAACATCGTCGCGCTGGGCCTGGTTTACCAGTTCTGATGCGCCAGCCCGCCGGTTCCGGCGGGCTTTCTCTCTCTTTGCATCGCAGCAGCTAAAACAAAACAATATATCCCACAGCTTAAAATAGCCGTCCGTTTAGTGATATAGTCGTGCTCAGTCAGTGCCTGCCCGAGGACGTCCATCATGCATCATCACCCGGTAAAATCTTCCCGAATTATCTCTGTCGCCTATGATGACGCCTCCGCCACGCTGGAAATCTGTTTTTATCACCAGCCGCCGTTGCAATATACCGGGGTTCCACCGCGTATTTTTCGTGACTTTTTACAGGTGGTGTCAAAAGGCCGATTTTATGACGGCGTGATAAAGGGAAAATTCCCCGAACGCAAGCCACGTTAATGTCAAAGTGTGACTGCGGTCATGATACAAAACGTGCCATAATGCCGTACAATATGAGGGGATACTTAAACAGGAGGTTTTATGAGCAGAATGATTCTTGTCCCCATCGATATCTCTGATAAAGAATTTACTGAACGCATTATCAGTCACGTTGAATCGGAAGCGCGGATTGACGACGCTGAGGTCCATTTCCTCTCCGTTATCCCTTCCCTGCCTTATTATGCCTCACTGGGAATGGCCTATACCGCCGAACTGCCTGGTATGGATGAGCTGCGCGAAGGGACGGAAACGCAGCTTAAAGAGCTCGCGAAGCAGTTCTCTATCCCGGAAGATCGGAAACATTTTCACGTTGCCGAAGGATCGCCAAAGGATAAGATCCTGGCCCTCGCCAGGTCGCTACCCGCCGACCTGGTGATCATCGCTTCGCACCGGCCGGATATTACCACCTATCTGCTGGGCTCCAACGCCGCCGCGGTGGTCCGCCACGCCGAGTGCTCGGTGCTGGTCGTTCGCTAACGCCTCAGCCCGCCGCCCGGCGGGCTTTTTATTTTTACTTCTGCCCCTGCCCGCAGCGGAAAGTGCCGGAAAGATGCTGACATTCCGCCCCTGAATCCGTACCATACACGCCACGGTTGTCTGTCAGACCTCATTAATTGCTACGCGCCAGCGCCACGTTGTCCAGCGGCTGGCAGAACGCGTGCTCTTCTGATGCCACACTATGAATTGAGCCACTATTACATGCTGCAAAATCAAGAAATCAGCAAAAATGTACAACATCAATAAGTTGTGCTCCCCAACCAACTGAATTTATTTTATATTTACATACAGCCAGCCCCCCACACCTCCGGCCGCTGGTCCTGGCACCTGAATCCACCCGGGAATGGATGAGGCAGGCTATTCGAGGAAAAGAGGTGAATGAGATAATTGCAGATGGTGCGGTACCTGCTGATCATTTCACATGGCACTCCGTTTTCCGAGCGGTGGACAACGTTAGGAATCAGGGGGCGTAATTGATTGAGGCTATTAAAATCCAATAACCTGATAATACCCGCACTATGCTGAAAGCAGACCTTGGTGTTCTGATTGCCTTTTGCATCGGGAATGCCCTCAAAGCGCATAAGTTAAGGAAGTTGCTCAGACTCCGACGGCATCTTTAGGGCTGGTTGATAAAAAATCAAAATTGTGAACTACTTTCACCGATAATAAATTCAACGTAATAAAAAACCGCCGGCGCGAGTTTCAATCAGAAGTCATCTATTATCACGTTAAGATAGGTAAGATAACGCAACTGTACCGATCAGCTACTCTTTGAAACCAGGCTTGCCATTCCTGGCCCGCCATTCTTTCACTTCCTTAACAACCCTTTCCGGACTATCCTCTCGGCCCTTTGCAGGATAGAAAATTACATCAGAACCATCAGGGTGTTCAGTGATACGTTCAAACTCTAAAACATTTTTCACATCTTCATCTTCGGTTGTATTATCCGGATTAAATATCTTTTTCACAAATGCTAAAAACTCAGATTCGGTGTAATCAGAAATGCTTTTTTTATTGTCCATCATTTACCACCATTGCTTAGTGAACTTCGACATGGCTTTTTGTGCATCATAACTCGCCAGTTCTCAATACCATACACATCACCGGTATTTTAATAGCTTTTGCGTGTTCTAATTCATGTTTAAGCCTTCCCCCGACATGCTCATTTTACGAATGAACGACCATGTTTCTAACTTGATACCCCCTAAGCTAGCTTGTCAAACCGCTCAGTTAGCTCAGTGGTATCAGAAACCGCCTTCCTGAAAGCTCTCCGAATGAATGAAAGTTGGAAAACTCACAGCCACGAAATTTTTCAGCAATCACACCGGGAACAGGAGAGCCTAACTCGTCTCCAGTTTTTTTTCAGCCAACCATGACTAACCTGCTCCCCTTAACCAGTGATTTTGCCAGGTAAATCTCTAGAGCTTGCCAACATAACATCACTTGGCTCGACTCCCATTGCAAGAGCATCAGGCTGCTAGATCTCTCAGTACACAAAATCCAGGTAGGCTAGCAGTATTTACGGTTGAGATGGACGAAATCTTATTGTTCCACGCGCAATGCCTGGCTTTCCGGGCTCATACTTGCATTTTCTCATTGCTGATCTTGTTTCTCTAAAAAAGATCTCAGCACCAGTTGTCTCAACAGAAGTTACTTCCCCTTTTTCATTTACTGAGGCAGCGTAATTTACAGTGCCACTAATCCGATTAGCCATGGCAGAAACTGGATAATAAGGATTAGGGCAACTTATCCGCACAGGCACAACTTCTTCTTTATTTTCTGCAGCAAGTGCCAAGTTTGATATAAGAACAGCGCAAACCAGAAGTAATGTTTTTTTCATAACCGATACCAATTGTTGTTTTCCTTATGTCTATAGATCCCTAATACGCCTTTTTCATGCAACGCCGGAGGATGCGGCTCCACTTCTACATCCCCGCTGGTATGGAGGGGATTATATATCACAGCCGGGTTAGCTGCGCGCTTTACGTTCTGCGGGGGATTGAGGCATCGCCATTCTTCCGCAGGGCTACTCCTTCCCTATAACGCTTCCATTCACCTATATTCCATTAAAAAATGAGGAGTTTCGACTTATCATTTAGGGTCAAGTAAAGTAAACACCTCTCTTACAGCCAGATTTCCAATCTTATGTGAGCCCCAAAACCCGGCACTGATTGCCGGGTATTTTATTGCTTCCCAGGTGCTTTTACGGTTTCTCACGCCCGGCACATCTCCGGCGAGTTACCTCTCACCAGCGCCTCAGCAAAAGGCCTCGGTATGGCATTAGCAGCAGGAAACCGGACGATACAATTGCTCGGCCCTGCCCTGGACGCGCTCAAAGCGCAGCATGAACTGACAGCTGGACATCCGGTCGCCACTATCACGTTTCACCACAGGGAATACGGCTCAAGCGAGGAACAGAATTTGCGACTTGTTTTCATGCCGCGGAGACGGAAAGGCGAGCAAAAACCCTGCTACTCGCACAGCAGTATAGGCAGCAGATGGGAAGCTGCAGTAAAACGCGCTGGCATTCGCCGCAGGAATCCGTACCATACGCGGCATACTTTTGCCTGCTGGCTCCTGACGGCTGGCGCAAACCCGTCTTTTATAGCCAATCAGATGGGGCATGAAAACGCGCAAATGGTGTACGACGTTTATAGTACATGGATAGAAGAAATGAATGGCGACCAGGTTTCTATGTTGAATTCCCGGCTTGGGCTTTAACACGTTTTGCCCCCTATATGCCCCTTTAAGATTTTGAGAATGTTAATAATGCAAGAAAATCAAGAACTTACAAAGAAAGAGAAATACAACATCGATAAGCTGCAGAAACGTCTGCGCCGCAACGTCGGTGAAGCGATCGCCGACTTCAATATGATTGAAGAAGGCGACCGCATTATGGTTTGTCTGTCAGGCGGCAAGGACAGCTATACCATGCTGGAGATCCTGCGTAACCTGCAGAAAAGCGCGCCCATCTCCTTCTCGCTGGTGGCGGTGAACCTCGACCAGAAACAGCCCGGGTTCCCGGAGCATATTCTGCCGGCGTATCTTGAGCAGCTGGGTGTTGAATACAAGATTGTCGAAGAGAATACCTACGGCATCGTCAAAGAGAAGATCCCGGAAGGGAAAACCACCTGCTCGCTCTGCTCTCGCCTGCGTCGCGGCATTCTCTACCGTACCGCCAGCGAACTCGGCGCCACCAAGATTGCCCTCGGCCATCATCGCGACGACATCCTGCAGACGCTGTTCCTGAATATGTTCTACGGCGGCAAAATGAAAGGAATGCCGCCGAAGCTGATGAGCGATGACGGCAAACACATCGTCATCCGCCCGCTGGCCTACTGCCGCGAGAAGGACATCGAGCGTTTCTCCCAGGCCAAGGGCTTCCCGATCATTCCGTGCAACCTGTGCGGGTCGCAGCCTAACCTGCAGCGCCAGGTGATCGCCGATATGCTTCGCGACTGGGATAAGCGTTATCCGGGACGCATTGAAACCATGTTTAGCGCGATGCAGAACGTGGTGCCTTCGCACCTGAGCGACGTTAATCTTTTTGATTTTAAAGGCATCACCCACGGTTCAGAGGTGGTGGACGGCGGCGATCTGGCGTTTGACCGTGAAGAGATTCCCCTGCAGCCTGCCGGCTGGCAGCCGGAGGAAGAGGACGCCCGGTTAGATGAGCTGCGTCTGAACGTAGTGGAAGTGAAGTAACCCGAAAGCGTCTCAGGCCGCCGCCTGAGACGCGCTATTCTGCCCTTACTTCAGCAGTCGTACGCGGCAGGCTTTGCCTTTGATCTTACCGTTTTGTAACTGCTTATACGCTTTCTGCGCCATATTCTGGCGGATCGCCACATAGACGTGGGCCGGGTGGACGGTAATTTTGCCGATATCGGCGCCATCAAACCCCATATCTCCGGTCAACGCTCCCAGCACATCTCCCGGGCGCATTTTCGCCTTTTTTCCGCCGTCGATGCACAGCGTCGCCATCTCCGCCGTCAGCGGCGTGATAGCGTTGCCCGTCGGCGCCGGCAGCCAGTTAAGGGATAATTGCAGCATGTCGGCCAGAATGGTGGCGCGCTGCGCCTCTTCCGGCGCGCAGAAGCTGATAGCCAGACCTTGTTCGCCGGCGCGGGCGGTACGGCCGATGCGGTGAACATGCACCTCCGGATCCCAGGCCAGCTCGAAGTTCACCACCAGCGCGAGAGATTTGATGTCCAGGCCGCGGGCGGCGACGTCGGTCGCCACCAGAACCCGGACGCTGCCGTTCGCGAAGCGCACCAGCGTTTGATCGCGGTCGCGCTGCTCGAGGTCACCGTGCAGCGATAATGCGCTCTGCCCGGCGGCGTTGAGCGCATCGCAGACCGCCTGGCAATCGCGCTTGGTATTGCAGAACACCACGCAGGACGCCGGCTGATGCTGGCTGAGCAGACGCTGGAGCAGCGCAATCTTGCCGTGGCGGGAAACTTCAAAGAACTGCTGTTCGATAGCCGGTAACGCATCGACGCTGTCAATCTCAATCGTTTCCGGATGACGCTGCACCCGACCGCTGATCGCCGCGATCGCCGCAGGCCAGGTGGCGGAAAACAGCAGCGTCTGCCGGTCAGCCGGCGCGAAGCGGATCACCTCGTCGATGGCGTCGCTGAAGCCCATATCGAGCATGCGGTCCGCTTCATCCATCACCAGGGTCTGCAGCGCGTCGAGAGAAACCGTCCCCTTCTGCAGATGATCGAGCAGACGGCCCGGGGTGGCGACGATAATATGCGGGGCGTGCTGCAGTGAATCGCGCTGAGCGCCAAACGGCTGCCCGCCGCAGAGCATCAAAATCTTGATGTTCGGCAGGCAGCGCGCCAGACGGCGCAGCTCGCCGGCAACCTGATCGGCCAGTTCGCGGGTCGGACACAGCACCAGCGACTGGGTCTCAAAGCGCGACGGATCGATATGCTGCAGCAGGCCCAGCCCGAAGGCGGCCGTTTTTCCGCTGCCGGTTTTTGCCTGCACGCGCACATCTTTCCCCGCGAGGATCGCCGGCAGGGCGGCGGCCTGAACCGGCGTCATCGACAGATAACCCAGCTCGTTAAGGTTGGCTAATTGGGCGGCAGGTAAAACAGTCAGGGTAGAAAAAGCGGTCACAATGTATTCTCGTATTAAAGGACAGACGATCTGCAGGCGCGTATCCTCGCAGATCTCCGCTCCTGATGCGACAATTTAATCGGCTCTTCATCAGGCGGCGGATCGGGCTGCGGCTGCGGGCGCGGTCGCGGATCGGGTAAAGGAACCGGATCGTTCGGCTCGGGCGAGATGGGGATGGACTGGGCTGTCAGCCCTGAAGCGTAATGCATAGTGGCCTCCCGGAAAGTGATACGGGCGTACCCGCAGGCGTAAACGGCCTGAAGACCGTCGGGTGTCTTAGTAAGCGTAGAAGCTGGTCAGGAGAGCGCAAAAAAAAAGCCGACTCAACAAAGTCGGCGTCGTACGAATCAATTGTGCTATGCAGTAATTCAAAAAAGGAAGTAAGACAATATGGAGCGCAACGCCCATCGCTTGACGTTGCATTCACCTGCGAGAGAGATATTGCCCTGAATGGGTAGAGGGTTTATTGATTTCGCTCAAACATTGCCGGGTTTTCCCGGCATCGTCGCCGCCAAAAGGCGATTCTTTACAACCATTTACTGCGATGTAACCACCACGCAACACCACCGATGACAACGACTAACATCAGGCAAAAGAGGCTAAAGCCCAGATGCCAGCTGTTACCTGGGATCCCCCCGAGGTTGACGCCGAACAGGCCGGTTAAAAAGGTGCTGGGCAGAAACACCATCGCCATCAACGACATCGTATAGGTCCGCCGCGCCAGCGACTCCTGCATAATCTGGGCGATCTCATCGCTCATGATCGCCGTCCGGGCAATGCAGCTGTCGATCTCGTCCAGCCCACGCCCCAGCCGCTCGGCGATATCCTGCATCCGCCGCCGCTGATCGTCGCTCATCCACGGCAGGCGTTCGCTGGCCAGCCGGGCGTAAACATCGCGCTGCGGCGCCATATACCGGCGCATCACAATCAGCTGCTTACGCAGTAGCGCGAGAAAACCGCGCGGCGGCACCTGCTGATCGAGCAGGTCGTCTTCGAGGTCGATAATTCGGTCGTGCAGTTGTTCAATAAACTCACTGGCATGATCGGTCAGCGCGTCGCAGACTTCCACCAGCCAGCTGCCGCCATCCGTCGGCCCATTGCCCTCCTTCAGGTCGCCCAGCACATCGTCCAGCGCCAGCACTTTGCGCTGACGAGTGGAGACGATCAGCCGCTCATCCATATACAGACGCATCGCCACCAGCTGGTCTGGCCGTTCATCGGTGCTGCCGTTGATGCAGCGCAGGGTAATCAACGCCCCGTCGCCGATCCGCGTCACCCGCGGTCGGGTGCTCTCGCCCGCCAGGGCATCGCGCACGTTATTGGGCAGCAACGGGGTGGCCGCCAGCCAGTCGGCGCTGTCGCTATGGGTATAGTTGAGATGCAGCCAGCAGGGCTTCTCTTTGTCGATAATATCGTCATCGGCGAGCGGCTTCACGCCCCCCTGCCCGTCGAGCACCCACGCGAAGATCGCGTCCGGTATCTGCAACTCCGAGCCTTTAATCGCGTCCACTCAACCTCCGTTAATCCATGCCTGTCGCATTGCGCGCGCTCTGTATAAGGTACGCGAAAGCGCGCTTTTTCGCTGTTTATTGCCCGGTGAAAGAGGCTAATCGCTTCATTAAAAAGCGCTTTCCCCCGGGCCGCGCCCGCTTTCCTCATTTAACGTTAAAGTGTAGTGAAATCAAGTTCTTCAGGTTTTGCGCGGTTCAGTGCGACCTTTTGCGGTTTATTTTGCGGTTTTTTGCTGTATTATGCCGTTTATTGCGTCAATTTGCGGAGTCTCTCGTCATGCATAAGCTCGCGCGACAAAAACACATCCTTGACCGGCTGAGTGAAACCGGTCAGCTGAGCATCAGCGAACTGGTTGATGCGCTGCAGGTGTCGGCCGATACCATACGCCGGGATCTCAGTGAGCTGGAAAACCAGGGGGTACTGCAGAAAAGCCACGGCGGCGCCATCGCGCTTAACGTCCCGGCGATGACGCGCCAGGGAAGAAACGCCCTGCTCCCCGGAACGAAACAGCGTCTGGGCCAGCAGGTCGCCGCGCGCATCCCCTCCGGCTCGACGCTGTTTCTCGACGCCGGCAGCACACTGCTGGCCGTCGCTACCCAGCTGAAAGGCCCCATGACCGTGATCACCGCTTCGCTGGATATCGCCCAGCTGTTCAGCGACCGCGCCGATATCCAGCTTATCCTGCTTGGCGGCCAGTGGGACAGTGAACAGCGGCTGTTCGCCGGCAGCGCCACGCTGTCGCTGGTGGCGCGCTACCGCGCCGATATCGCGATTCTCGGCGCCTGCGCGTTGCATGCCGAACTGGGCCTGAGCGCCAGCCAGGAGGCCGATGCGGACGTAAAACGCGCCATGCTCGCCGCCAGCGCGGAACACTGGCTGGTGGCGGACCATACCAAAGTCAACCATTGCGAACCCTGGCTGGTGGCCGGTCTCAGCGACATTCACCATCTTTTCCTCGATCGTCCCTGGCCTGAGCTGGGGGATGATCCTGCCCTCTCTGTACATATTGCTGACGCTTAACAACGTGGAGAACCTGATGAGTAACAACACGATAAATATCGCCCTGATTGGCTATGGCTTCGTCGGTAAGACTTTCCACGCGCCGCTTATCCGTTCGGTGCCGGGCCTGAACCTGGCCTTCGTCGCCTCGCGCGATGAAGAGAAAGTCAAACGCGACCTGCCGGACGTCACGGTGATCGCTTCCCCGGAAGCGGCGGTCCAGCACCCGGATGTCGATCTGGTGGTTATCGCCTCCCCCAACGCCACGCACGCGCCGCTGGCCCGCCTGGCGCTGAACGCCGGCAAGCATGTGGTGGTGGACAAACCCTTTACCCTTGATATGCAGGAGGCCCGGGAGCTGATCGCCCTGGCGCAGGTGAAACAGCGGCTGCTTTCCGTCTTCCATAACCGCCGCTGGGACAGCGACTATCTCGGTATCCGTCAGGTTATTGAGCAGGGCGCCATCGGCACGGTGAAACATTTTGAGTCCCATTTCGACCGTTTCCGCCCGGAAGTCCGCGTCCGCTGGCGCGAGCAGAACGTCCCCGGCAGCGGCTTATGGTTCGATCTGGGGCCGCACCTGATCGATCAGGCGCTGCAGCTGTTTGGTCTGCCGCAGTCGGTACAGGGCAATATCGCCACCCTGCGCGACGGCGCGGAGATCAACGACTGGGCGCATGTGGTCTTAAACTACCCGGCGCATAAAGCGATCCTCCACTGCAGCATGCTGGTCGCGGGGGGCTCCTCGCGCTTCACGGTGCATGGCGATAAAGGCAGCGTTGTCAAAGCCCGGGCCGACCAGCAGGAGAGCCAGCTGCTGGCGGGTGTGGTGCCGGGAAGCGCCGGCTGGGGCGAGGATGAGGATGGGCTGGTTATCTATGACGCCTCGCTGCAGACCCAAACCCAGCCTACCCCGCCGGGCGATCAGCGCCAGTACTATATGCAGATCCGCGACGCGCTGAAGGGCCTGATCGCCAATCCGGTGCCGCCGGTGCAGGCGCTGGCGGTGATGGCCGTCCTGGAAGCGGCGGCGCGCTCTGCAGAAAGCGGCGTGGCGCAGACCCTCGACCTGACCGACGACGAGCGCAACGCGCTGCGCTAAGCCTGTCGTTACTCCGGTTATCTGCGCAGCCTGCAGGTAACCGGATCGCCACCCCGACTGCAGAAATAATCACTGCCTGTCAGCAGATTATCCTTTCTTTATCCTGCCTTTTTGCCTAAAGCACCGCTGGAAATTTCAGCCAATTGGGAGGAGGATAGAGAACAGATCGATCGTGATGAGAACAAGGTTGCTGACGCTGTGGACGCGGTGACCGCAATACCGGACAGGAGAAGCTCATGTACTACACGTTAGGAGATACCACTCTCCATTTTTATCGCTATCAGTGCAAATTCTACGTCGCCCACTGGGAAGGAGGGAACGTGATGGACGAAAAATTTAAACCGTTTATCGAGCAGATCACTGAGAAGACCGGGCTGGACGCGAAGCGCGTCGAGACCGCCGCGCGCGATTATTTTACTAACGTGGATTAACAGGCAGCCTGTTGCGGTATACCCAAGGCCTGGCCGACGCGCCTGCCGTTGATCTCCCCCCTTCCGCCGCCACGGCCCTCGTTCCCGCTGGCGGCTCTCCTTCCCCACCGGCGATAAACAGGATAACGACCAGCCAGAACCCCATGCTGTCTGCCCCGCGCTTTTGTCAATTTCCAGACCGATAACGTGAGATGTCATTTATCGTAATTATCTATTTCCCCGTGATTTTTTAGTCGAAACACTATCGCCCTGCCGCCAGGCAGGGCGTCGGCGACTACCGCTCCTCCAGCGCCGCCACCGGCTCCGGCGCGCTTTTCCTGCGCAGCAGATAGCCTGCGGCAAGGATCAGCAGCCATACCGGGATCAGGCAGACGGAGATGCGGATGTCCGGGGTCAGATACATCACCCCGAGGATCCCGGCGAGAAACAGCAGACACAGCCAGTTTGTCAGGGGATAGGCGAAACTCTGGAAAGCCGTTACCTTCCCGGCCCGCTGCATGGCGCGGCGGAACTTAAGATGAGTGATGCAGATCATCGCCCAGTTGATGACCAGGGCGGCCACCACCAGGGCCATCAGCAGGGCAAAGGCTTTCCCGGGCATCACATAGTTAATCACCACGCAAAGCGCCGTGGCGACGGCGGACACCGCCAGGGCGGTCAACGGGATCCCGCGGTGGTTCACCCGCAGCAGCGCGCGCGGGGCGTTGCCCTGCTGAGCCAGGCCGAACAGCATCCGGCTGTTGCAGTAGACGCAGCTGTTGTAGACCGACAGCGCGGCGGTGAGCACCACCAGATTGAGGGCGTTGGCCACAATATTGCTGTCAATGGCGTGAAAGATCAGCACAAAGGGGCTTCCCCCTTCCACGACGTTCCGCCACGGGTAGAGTGACAGCAAGACCGCCAGCGACCCCACATAAAAAAGCAGAATACGGTAGATCACCTGGTTGGTGGCTTTGGGAATGGTTTTATGCGGTTCGTCGGCTTCCGCCGCGGTGATCCCCACCAGCTCAAGCCCGCCGAAGGAGAACATGATCACCGCCATGGCCATCACTAAGCCCGTGATACCGTTAGGGAAAAATCCCCCGTCCTGCCACAGGTTGGCCACCGTCGCCGCCGGCCCGCCGTGACCGCTAAATAACAGATAGCAGCCAAAGGCGATCATGCTGATGATGGCGGCCACTTTAACAATCGAGAACCAGAACTCCAGCTCGCCATACACTTTGACGTGCGTGAGGTTGATGGCGTTGATCGCCACGAAGAAGATTGCCGCCGACAGCCAGGTGGGTACCTCCGGCCACCAGTACTGAATATAGATCCCCACCGCCGTCAGCTCCGCCATGCTTACCAGCACGTACAACACCCAGTAATTCCAGCCGGACATAAACCCGGCGAAGGGCCCCCAGTAGCGGTTGGCGAAATGGCTGAACGACCCCGCCACCGGCTCCTCTACCACCATTTCGCCAAGCTGACGCATGATAAAGAAGGCGATAACCCCGGCGATGGCGTACCCCAGCAGGACCGAGGGGCCTGCCATACGGATCGTTTGCGCGATACCTAAAAACAGTCCGGTGCCGACCGCCCCCCCGAGGGCGATCAACTGGATATGGCGGTTTTTTAACCCGCGCTTTAACTGATGCTCTTGCTGCGTTGTCATCTCTGACCTGCCCCTGTCTGTAAAAAGTCACTTTCGCCGGTAGCAACTTTCAGGCCAGCGGATCGTCGCGGAGCGTCAGGTCAAAAATAATTCATTGAATTATATTGAAATATTATTTTCCAGTTCGTTCTGAAAGCTGGTCATCGCGGCGCTGACCTGGCGCATAACGCGCGAAAATTGGCCAGATGACGCACAGATCATGAGAAAACCAGTGGCTTAATGCATGAAGCTGACCCGTTTTGGTGCATCCGGTTTGCCGCCGTCGGGTCAGGCTTCACGCCAGGCAAAAAACTGTTAGGCTGGTAGCCACTTTTACGTTCCGCTAGTGGCCACTATGTACAACATCGACGACTATGATCTGAAAATTCTTACCCTGCTGCAGGCCAATGGCCGTTTGACCAATCAGGAGCTTAGCGAGCTTATCGGCCTGTCCGCTTCCCAATGTTCGCGCCGCCGTATCGCCCTTGAACAGGCGCAGCTTATCCTCGGCTACCATGCGCGTCTGGCGCCGGATGCCGCCGGGCAGGAGATGCTTGGCCTGATTGAGGTGCGCCTGCTGAATCACACCCCGCAATGCGTGGAGAGCTTTCATCAGATGCTCAGTGAGGTGGACGCCATTCTGGACGCCTGGAAAACCACCGGCGACGCCGATTATCTGCTGCGGGTAACGGTCCCGGACCTGCCCGGACTGAGCCATTTGATCAGCCATATTCTGGCGCAAAACAAAGGGGTGGCTCATCTGAAAACCGCCGTCGTGCTCAACCGCCTGAAGGAGAACGGCCAGCTGATGCCGGGCACGCCCTCGCTGCGCTGAACCGGAGCACAGTGCCCTGCGCTGGTGCAGATGCGGGGCCAGTCAATGCATGATAAGCAGTAAATTCGCACAATTTACGCATTTCATAACCATTATTCGCACGACCCGTGCGATTTTCTCTTTCCGACAGAACAACAGGTTAGGCTAAACCACGGCTATTTTTTCCGCAACCAATCGCCCGGGCACGCTCCTCTGGTGCGATTTTTGCAAACAAGAGCTTATCCTTGTTAACGAAAAGATAGTGCTTATTTATGGATAACGTCCTTTCCCCTGAAAAACTGACCCACACCTGGCTGGAGGATGCCCTGGCGCTGCTGTTCGGCACGCTGATGATCTCCTTTGGCATTATCCTGTTCCGCCAGGCCGGCGCCCTGACCGGCGGGACGGCAGGCATGGCCTTTCTGATCCACTACGCCACCCACCTGCCGTTCGGCGTGGTTTTCTTCGCCATTAACCTGCCCTTCTACTGGCTCTCCGTCCGGCGGATGGGCGCCGCCTTCACGCTGAAAACCTTCTGCGCGGTCGGACTGGTGTCGCTGTTCTCCGACCTGCACGGCTACTTTATCCATGTCGATCGCCTGAACCCCTATTACGCCACCCTCTTCGGCAACATCATGGTCGGTATCGGCTTTGTGGTGCTGTTCCGCCATAAAGCGAGCCTCGGCGGCGTCAATATTCTGGCCCTCTATCTGCAGGATAAAAGCGGCATCCGCGCCGGTAAATTCCAGATGGTGGTGGACGCCTGCATCGTCACCGCCTCGCTGTGGGTGGTTAGCCTGCCGATGCTGCTGGTCTCTGTCCTCGGCGCCGTGATTTTGAATTCGATTATCGCCA
This sequence comes from Klebsiella sp. V115_8, assembly GCF_029967715.1. Lineage (NCBI taxonomy): Bacteria > Pseudomonadati > Pseudomonadota > Gammaproteobacteria > Enterobacterales > Enterobacteriaceae > Klebsiella > Klebsiella sp. V115_8. The sequence continues at coordinate 464,240 of NZ_JASCAR010000002.1, read as the reverse complement.
TGAACCACCGCCCAGGACGCTACGCGGTGTAATGGCTTCACCTTGAACGGTCATTTCAGGAGTAACCACTGTGTTCCAGAACGTTGACGCCTACGCGGGCGATCCTATCCTGTCGCTGATGGAAGCCTTTCAACAGGATCCCCGGGCAGACAAAGTTAACCTTAGCATCGGGCTGTACTATAACGAGCAGGCCATCATTCCTCAGCTGGAGGCGGTCCGTCAGGCCGCTGACCGGCTGCAGAGCCAGTTGCACAAGGCCAGCCTCTATCTGCCGATGGAGGGACTGGCTCCCTATCGCCGCGCGGTCCAGACGCTGCTGTTTGGCGAACACCATCCGGCGTTGCGTGCCGGACGCATCGCCACCATCCAGACGCTGGGCGGCTCCGGCGCGCTGAAGGTGGGTGCTGATTTCCTCAAGCGCTACTTCCCCGACTCCGCGGTCTGGGTCAGCGATCCAACCTGGGAGAACCATGTGGCCATCTTTGCCGGGGCGGGTTTCGAGGTGCATACCTATCCCTGGTTCGACAGCGCCACCCGTGGGGTCAATTTCCCCGCGATGCTTGCCGCCCTCCAGCAGCTCCCGCCGCGCAGCATCGTGCTGCTCCATCCTTGCTGCCATAATCCGACGGGGGCCGATCTCGCCCCCGAGCAGTGGGATCGGGTGATTGAGGTGTTGATCGCCCGGGAGCTGATCCCGTTCCTCGATATTGCCTACCAGGGTTTTGGCCGCGGGCTGGATGAAGATGCCTATGCCATACGCGCCATCGCCAGCGCCGGGCTGACGGCGCTGGTCAGCAACTCGTTCTCGAAGATTTTTTCACTGTACGGCGAGCGTGTCGGCGGCCTGTCGGTGGTCTGTGACAACGCCGATGCCGCCGGGCGCGTGCTGGGCCAGTTGAAAGCCACCGTGCGCCGCAACTACTCCAGCCCGCCGGGGTTTGGCGCCCAGGTGGTGTCGCAGGTGCTCAACGATCCCGAGCTGAATGCCCTGTGGCAGGGGGAAGTGGAGGCCATGCGCACCCGCATCAGCGCCATGCGCGTCGCGCTGGTGAAGGCTCTGCAGGCAGCCCTGCCGGCGGTGGATTTTTCCTATCTGCTGACCCAGCGCGGCATGTTCAGTTACACCGGCTTTAGCGCCGATCAGGTAGACGTTCTGCGTGAAGAGCATGGCATCTATCTGATTGCCAGCGGTCGCGTCTGCGTGGCCGGGCTCAACCACGGCAATATTGCGCGGGTAGCCAGCGCCTTCGCCGCGGTCTGCGCACGCTGATCCGCTTTCCCGCTGGCCGGGGCAACCCCGGCGCGGTATAGCAGTTATTCGCGACGCAGTCGGCGAGCCAGGCGGGTGCCCAGCGTCTGAATAAGCTGGACAATAACAATCAGCACCAGGGCGGTGGTGAGGGTGGCAAAGGCGTCGAAACGCTGATAGCCGTAGGTGATCGCCAGGTCGCCGATCCCGCCACCGCCCACCGTTCCCGCCATGGCGGTCGCGCCAAGCAGACCGATGGTCGCGGTGGTTAGGGCCAGAATCAACGACGCCGCCGCCTCCGGCAGCATGAAATGCCAGACGGTCTGCAGAGGGGTAGCGCCCATGGCGTCTGCGGCCTCAAGGATCCCCTCATCCACCTCCAGCAGCGAGCTCTCCACCAGCCGGGCAATATAGGGGGCGACAAAAACGATCAGCGGCACGATGGCCCCCGCGGTGCCGATAGTCGTGCCCACCAGCAGCCTGGTGAAGGGCAGGATCACAATCAGCAAAATGATAAACGGCAGCGAGCGCAGCACGTTAATCAGCGGATTCAGCGCCTGATGCACCACCGGGTTGGCCACGATGCCGCCAGGACGGCAAACCACCAGCACAATTCCCAGCGGGACGCCGAGCAGCGCGCCAAAGCCCAGTGAGATGGCGACCATAATCAGGGTATCATGCAGCGCCAGCAGAAACTGCTCGCCGGTAATGGCGGTATCAATAAGATCAAACATGGATGATTTTCACTCCTGCGTCGGCCAGATAGGTGATGGCGCGTTCGGTTTCGTCAGGCTCGCCGAGGAGTTGCACAATCATAAATCCCAGTATCCGGCCCTGAACTTCGGACATGCTGGCAAACAGGATATTCACCTCGACAGCATACAAGCGGATCAGGCGGTTAATGATCGGCTGCCGGGCCGTCGCGCCGATAAATTCGAGGCGTAAAGCCCGGGCGCCGTTGTCGCGTTGCAGGAGCGACGCCACCCGCTGCGGCAGACGATCGTGCACCACCGACTGCACGAAACTGGCGGTGACCGGATGCTGCGGCTGGGCAAAGAGATCGAAAACCGTCCCCTGCTCAACAATGCGCCCGGCCTGCATCACCGCCACCTTGTGACAGATTGTCTGGATCACTGACATTTCATGCGTAATCAGCACAATGGTGATGCCATAGCGGCGATTAATCTCCTGCAGCAGCAATAAGATCTGTACCGTGGTATGGGGGTCGAGCGCCGAGGTGGCTTCATCGCACAGCAGCACCGACGGGTTAGTGGCCAGCGCCCGGGCGATACCGACCCGCTGCTTTTGCCCTCCCGACAGCTCATTCGGGTAACTGTGCATTTTGTCGCTCAGGTCGACAAACGCCAGCAGCTCCGCAACCCGCGCCTGGATAAAGGCCTTGTCGCGTCCCTGCAAAATAAGCGGGATAGCGATGTTATGAAATACCGTTTTCGAATTCAGCAGATTAAAATTCTGAAAGATCATGCCGATATCTTTTTTGATCGCCTGCAGGCGCTGGCCGCTGCAGTCCTGGAGCGACTCACCGTTCAACACCACCTCGCCCTCACCCGGCGTTTCCAGACGATTAATCAGCCGCAATAAGGTGCTTTTCCCTGCGCCGCTGTAGCCAATAATGCCGAAAATATCGCCCCGGTCGATACTGAGATTAATATCCTGCAGGGCCAGAACCGGATGCCCTTTTCTGTTAAAGGTTTTACTGACATGGCGAAATTCTATCATCGCGTTATTCATTTTAAATAATCAGGCAGCAGGTAACCATCATACTGCGGATGGCTGAGAATATATTTTTTGAAATCGGCAGAGTGATAGCCGTCGATGATATCTTTGGCAAACTGCGCCTTCTGATTTTTACCGGCAACGGTCACAACGTTAATAAAATGGCTGGTAGCGGCCTCCAGCTTTAATGCCGAGGTAAGCGCCATGCCGCTGGAGACGGCGAAATTACCCTGAATCAGGCCATAGTCGACGTCCGGCAGCGCGCGAACCTGCTGGGCATTGTCCATCTCCTTAAGCACGATGTTATAGGGGTTGGCAACGATATTACGCTGCGAAAAGGTGGCGGGATCGCTGTCCGGTTTAATCTTCACCCAGCCGAGGCTTTCCAGCACCAGAACCGCGCGATATTCGTTCGACGGCTGGTTTGGCACCGACACCACCGTGCCGGCTGCCGGGGTGCCCAGGGTCGTCAGCTTGCCGCCGTACAGACCCATCGGCGGCGTGGGTACCTGCACAATGCCGACGTTATCGGTCCCCAGTCGCTCATTGATCGCTTTCAGGTATACCGGATGCTGCATAATATTCGCTTCGATATCGCCGCGAGCTACCGCGTCATTGACCTGAATACCGTCGCTGAAATCTTTATATTCGATTTTATATCCTTTACTCAATAAATAGGGGGCGACCCCTTTTTCAAATTGTTCTTTATACGGTCCGGGGTTAAAGCCGATGCGAATAATTTGATCGGCGGTGGCGTAAAAGGAGGTGGCGGATAACAGGGCGAGCGTCATTCCGAGCGCAACTGACTTGTTCATAAGGTATTTTCCTGGAAGGTTAGCGATATTGAGCGATTAAATCACAGCCGAAAGCGGGTTGTAAGCCAGAACGCCGGATTTCCTTTTGCTTATTCCACATAAACTTTTGCCATCCCGACATATCCTAAAAACAATAATCCTTTGCATATATTGTTATTTAGCCAGGCGCAATAAATCCCTTAAAGATGGCAGATTATTGATAACGTAAACCGGGAAAATTATGCCTGATTTCGCTGCTTCACCGCTGGTGGACGCCCTGGAAGAGAATCTGTTCAGCCTGCTGGAAAAACTGGCCGCGGAGGTCAACACCGACGCGCTGCCGTTGATCGACCTCTCCAGCGGCAGTCCGGATCAGCCCACGCCGCCGGAAGTGATTGACTCGCTGCAGAGCGCCATTCATCGTCGTGAAAACCATGGCTACCCGTCGTTCTGGGGCAAGCCGCAGGTCCGCGCAGCGATCGCCCATTTTTATCGCCGCCAGTATGATGTGGAACTCGATCCGCACAGCGAAGTCGCGGTATTTCAGGGCTCGCATATCGGTATTGGCGGCATCCCGCGGGCGCTGCTCCGTCCCGGACAATACCTCATCTCCACCGATCCCTGCTATCCCATTTACCGCTCAGCGGCGCTGCAGTCCCAGGCGGCGTTTTATGGCCTGCCGCTCAGGGCTGAGAACCACTTCCTGCCGGATTTTAACGACCTCCCCCGGGAGGTGGCTGACCAGGCCGGGCTGGTGGTGCTTAACTATCCGCATAACCCCACCGGCGCCCTCGCCACGCCGGCGCTGTTCGCCAGCGCCCTGCAGTTTGCCCGCCGTCACCAGGTGCCGATCCTGCACGATTTTGCCTATGCGGCCATCGGCAGCGCGGCCAGCGATGCGCCGCTGAGCCTTTTCTCCCAGCCCGACGCGAAAGCGTGGGGAGTGGAGACCTACACCTTCTCCAAGACCTTTAATATGGCCGGCTGGCGCTTCGGCTTCGCGGTCGGCAACGCCTCGATTATCCGGGCGTTTAAAAAACTGCACACCCACAGCTACAGCACGGTGTTTGGCGCCATTCAGGATGCAGCGATCGCCGCGCTCAGCCTGCCGGCAGAACGGATTGCGCAGCTGACGGCGGTGTATCATCAGCGCCGGGAGTGGGTTCTGCGTCGACTGGCCGCACTGCGCTGGCCGGTTCGTGCCGCACAAGGTACTTTCTTCCTCTGGCTGAGCGTGCCGCCCGGGTACCGTTCACAAGAGTTTGCCCGCCTGCTGCTGCAGGAGGCGCATATTCTGGTGGCGCCAGGCACTGGTTTTGGCGATGGGGGTGAAGGGTTTATTCGCATCAGTCTGACGGCTGGGGATGACGCGCTGAGCAAGGCGCTGGACCGTCTCGCCCGGCTGGCGCTGTTTTAGCGCCTGCCTCGCGGAGTCGTTACACCTTCAGGTAGCCCGCCATGCGTTGAATACGCGCGGCGGAATAGTCATAGCAGGCGCTGGCGGGTTTACCCAGTACGCGATATTTGGCGCCATTGTAAAAGGCGGTCTTATTCTCCTCTTCCAGAAAGCGCCGGGAGACGGTGTCGCTAAAAATACGGTCGCCATCCGACTGCGGCTGATAGCGGCTGGATTTGACGCTCTCCCACGCCACGCCGATCGGCTTATGGTCATAGCCGGTCATACAGAACAGTCGGTTGGAGGCCAGCAGATCGGCCTCGATGGTTTTAAATTCCGCCGCCGTAGCGGCGCAGGTCATGCTTAACAGGCAGGCCGAAGCCCATCGGTAAATTGTCATTATTCAGGCGATCCCAGAGAGTTTCCTCCATTCTAAGCGGCTGAAAATTCTGGACGTTCACTTTCACCTATCGTTGCCAGCAAAATCCGCAAAATAATTTACACTCAGACTCCTCGTGCGTTGTCTTAACGACCTTCAGGCCTTCCCTGCGCAGCTCATCCGCCGGGCCAGACAACGAGACGCCGGCGGGAAGGATATAGTCGTCTTTAACGATTAAACGCCCAGCGGGTCCCGCTGGCCAGCGCCCGCTCGAAGGCGGGACGGCCGGGGCCCGCCAGCCAGCCGGCGAAGGTGTGAAGCTGCGGGTGCAGCTGGCGCAGGGCGTCGAGGTCGGCGTGCCCCGCCAGCCGCCCGTCGTCCACCAGCCCGGTCAGCTTGTGCAGAAAAGGGCTGGCGGCCAGCACCTCGTCGGAAAATCGCGAATAGGGGATCGGCCGTCCCGCCGCCGCGGAGAATAACGCCTCCAGCTGACGACCGGTCACGCTGTCGCTGGCGATCTCGAACGTCTTGCCGGCAAACCGCGCCGGCGCGGCAAAAATCGCCGCGACAAGCTGGCCGATATCCTCCACTGCCAGCACCTGCATCCTCCCCTCCGGCAGCATAAAAAAGTGAAAATGACCTTCATCAAGGCCAAAACCGGGCATCACCAGCAGCTCCATAAAGGTGGCGGGCCGCACGATGGTCGCCGCCAGCGGCAGGCGGCGGATATGCCGCTCAATCGCCGCTTTGGTGTCATAATGCGCTACGCCGGTCGGCGTCTCCCCCGCCGCGCTGCCGGAGCTGTACACCAGATGCTTCACCCCGCACTCGACGGCAAGGTTGGCGATGGTTATCCCGTAGCGCACCTCCTGCTCATCGGTTACCGTCCCGCCCGGCGAGCTGGGCTGCACGCTGAAGACGCCGTCGACCCCGGCCATCGCCGCCCGCATTGCCGCCCGGTCTTCAAAGGCGCCCACGACCAGCTCGGCTCCCCGCGCCGCCAGCGCAGCGGCCCCGGCGGAGAAAGGATCCCTGACCAGCGCCCGCACCCGCCAGCCGCGGTGCAGCAGCGCCCGCGCCACCGAGCCGCCCTGCTGGCCGGTGGCGCCAAAAACCAATACGATTTGGGCATTATTCATCACCGTTCCCCCTCGTCAGCAGATCGTTCTCCGGCGTCTCGCCAGCGATACTCCCCTGGCCTGTCCTCCTCCAGCCAACCGCAGGAGGGTCCGGCGAAATGCCCGGTGAACCATTGGGCATGATGGCTTGCGCACCACGCCATCATCTCGCGTCGCGAGCGTTCCGCCTGCCGGGGATCGCCGCAGAACGCCGAGCTCCAGTGCGGATGGGTAAACTGGCGCGGGGAATGAAGAAGATCGCCTGAGAAACAGGCGTAGTCATCGCCAGAGGAGAGGATCAGCGCGGCATGGTCCGGACTGTGGCCGGGGGTAGGGATAAAGGCGATCCGTCCGCCGACCAGCGGCCTGGCCGCCACATCCACGGTCTCCAGCTGGCCAGCCTCGATCACCGGCAGCAGGCTGTCGAGCCACAGCGCCCGGTAGCGTTCGCTGTTCTTCACCCGCGTGAGCTCTTTTGCCGAACACAGGTAGCGCGCGTTGGGAAACAGCGGCGCCCAGCGATCGTCCCGCCAGACGGTATTCCACCCGACATGGTCGGTGTGCAGGTGGGTCAGTAGCACCAGGGTCACCTCCTCCGGGTTCACTCCCGCGGCGCGGAGATTCTCCAGATAGGGCGTGTTAAGTTGATGATAGAGCGGATTGCCGCCGCGCTCCCGACCATTGCCGGTGGCGGTATCGATAACGATCAGATCGTGGGGAGTCTGTACCACCCAGCTGTGGATTGACAGCGCGATTGGCTGATTATCGGCGTCCGCCTCCGTCACAGGGAACGCCGCGGGATAGAGCGCCGCCGGCTGCAGGCTAATCTCGCGCTCCGGCACTTTGAATATCAGGCTGTCGCCTGTCTGGTAAGTTTGCATCACTCCCTCCGCGCGCATTGCGCTGGTTGATTTACCGGGGTGATATTCACTATGCTGCCGGGATAACCCACATTCAAATTGATTATCATAATGAAGAAAATCATTGAAAATGATTTTAGTCGTATCGATCTGAATTTGTTGACGGTCTTGATGGTGCTGTACCGCGAAGCCAGCGTTACCCGCACCGCAGAGGCGCTGCATCTTGGCCAACCGGCCATCAGCGGGGCGCTGAAACGGCTGCGCGAGATGTTTGACGATCCGCTGTTCGTGCGCAGCGCCAGAGGCATGCTGCCGACCCCGCGGGCGCAAGCGCTGATGACCGAACTGCAGCCGCTGATGGAGCATCTGCATTCGGCAATGTTTGGCGCCGGGGAGTTTTCCCCCGCCAGCGCGCAGCAGCTTTTCCGCGTCGGCCTCAGCGACTGGAGCGAACACTGGCTGATGCCCCAGCTGTTACCCGGACTGATGCAGGAGGCGCCCGGGGTGTCGCTTCAGACACTCGCCGCCGACCCCTTCCAGGTACGCCAGCTGCTGGAGGCGGATCGCATTGATGTCGCGGTGTCCCTCAACAAGCAGAGCCGCGGGGAGATCGTCAGCGAACCGGTGATGAGCATGGGGGTGACCACCCTCTGGTCGCCGCAGCAGATCCCCTGCCGCGGGCCGTTGTCGGTGGGCGATTTCGTCGCCTGGGAACATGTGATGGTGGCCTATCGCGAAACCGGCCACGGGGAAATAGATCGCCAGCTCGCCAGTCAGGGACTCTCGCGGCGCGTGCGCTTCGCCACGCAGAATTTCTCCACCTTTCCCCTCCTGCTGACCACCCTGCCGCTCTTCGCCACCGTCCCCCAGGGGCTGGCGCAACGCTGGCAGGCGCAGTATGCGCTGCGCGCGGACGCCCCGCCGGTGGCCTACCCGGAATTTACCCTGTGTATACTGCGCCACAAACGCCGGGCGCAGGATCCGGCGCTGAACTGGCTGATAGCGAGGATAAAACAGGCCATGCGCTGCCAATAAGCGGGCCGATGCCCCGTCATCAGGCCTCGCTGAGCGGGGGTTGCAGAACGCGCCTGCTCCAGTCGTAAAACGCGCGCACCGCCGGCGGCAGATAGCGGTTTTGCGGATAGACCAGCGACAGGGGAAGATCAGACGCGGCCTGCTCCAGACAGGCGACCAGCGCGCCGCTCTGCAGCCAGGGTTGCGCCAGATAGCTGGCGACGCGGATCAGGCCCAGCCCCTGAACGCCGGCCTGGATATAGGCATCGGTATCGTCGACCACCAGCGTCTCCTGCATGCGGATCGCGCAGTCGCCGTCATCGAGGGAGAAAAGCCAGTCGATGGTCCGCCCGGTACGGTGGTTCAGGTATCCCACCGCCCGGTGCTGGTGCAGATCGTCAATGCTCTGCGGCCGGCCGTGGGCCGCTATCCAGGCCGGCGAGGCGAGGACCATCCAGCGGTAGCGGGCCAGAGGGCGCGCCACCAGGGTGGTGGAATCTTCGATTTGCCCGGTACGGATCACGCAGTCGAATCCCTCCTGGATAATATCTTCCACATTGTCGCTTGAGCAGAGGATCAGCTCCAGGTCGGGATACTGCTGCAGAAACTCGCCGATCCTCGGCAAAACGCAGTGCCGGGCGAGAGATTGCGGCATCCCCACCTTGAACCGCCCGGCGGGTTGCGCCGAGCGGCCGGGAAAGGAGGCTTCCATCGCCGTCATTTCGGCCAGCAGCCGTTTACACTCCTCGTAATACCGACGCCCCTCCGCCGTCACGCTGAGCTTGCGGGTGGTGCGCTGAAGAAGCTGCGCCCCAAGCCAGGCTTCCAGCTCCTTCACTACCCGAGACACCGTTGAGCGCGGCTGCCCCAGCGCCTCCGCCGCCCGGGCGAAGCTGTGGGCATCCACAACCGCAACATACAACTGCATGGCATCCAGTCTGTCCATTTGGTGCTCCCCCGACGGTTATTATCCCATTATGACGAACAGTCTAACCCGAAATCCTGTTCTTATCGAATGATGCCCTCCCCCCTACACTGAGCCTGTAGCCAGTGAATACAAGGCTTAACTAAGCAAGGAGTTAAAATGAAAACTGATGATATTAATCTTGAGGAAAAAGTATTAGTTCTGGGAGCGGGACAACTGGGGGCCGCCGTACTGGATGCGCTGGTGCCAGCGGTGATCCAGCGCCAGGGCGCGGTCTCGGTGATCGTCTCGCCGGCGGCCTGGGATGAAACCGGCCAGCTGCGTTCGGCAAGCCACCGGGCGCTGGCCGACGCCGGGGCCGCCTTTCTCGCCGTCGACATCGCCGGTAGTTCACTGGAGACCCTGACCGGGGCGTTTCGCGGGTACAGCACCGTGATTAACTGCATGGGCTTTGTCGCCGGTCCGGGGACGCAGCTGAAAATTACCCGCGCGGTGCTGGCCGCCGGAGTGCCTCGCTATTTTCCCTGGCAGTTTGGCGTCAATTACGATGTAGTCGGCAAAGGCAGCGGCCAGCCGGTCTGGGACGAGCAGTATGATGTCCGGACCCTGCTGCGCGCGCAGCAGGCCACGGAGTGGGTCATTATCTCCACCGGCATGTTTACCAGCTTTCTATTCGAGCCAGACTTCGATGTGGTGAATTTATCCACCCGAACCCTTCACGCCCTTGGCAGCTGGGACACCCAGGTGACCGTCACCTCGCCGGCGGATATTGGCCGCCTGACCACCGCGATTTATCTGCATCAGCCGCGGATCGTCAACGAGGTGACGTTTGTTGCCGGCGAAACGACCTCTTACCGGCAGCTGGCGGACACCGTGGAGCGCGTGACGCAGCAGACGTTCAGCAAAGCCGTTCACACCCTGCCCGCCCTGCTGGACCAACTGCGGACAGACCCGGATAACGCCATGCTGCGCTATCGCGCCGCCTTCGCCCGGGGGGATGGCGTGTGGTGGCCGATGGGCGACACCTGGAATACCCGCCACCATCTGCCGACCCAGGACATTGCCGGCTGGCTGCAGGCCGCGCGCTGATTTTCTCTCACAGGACAGAATGACGATGAACAAGCTGATTCCACTGATCGTATTGAGTTGCCTGCTGCCGCTGGCGGTCAACGCCAGGACCCTCACCGCCACCGGCGATACCCTGGACCACGCGGAAAGCAAAATTCGCCAGCAGGCCGCCCGCGAGGGCGCAACCGCCTATCGGATCATTGAGGCGCGAATGGGTAACAAAGTGCACATCACGGCGACACTCGATAACTGAACCACCGCTATCCGGCTCAGGGAGGAGCCGCCGCCAGCCCGCGCGCCAGATCAGGCGCTCATTCTTTCCCGTCGACGGTCGCGGCCCGGCGGCGCGCCGTACAGGCGAGCGTATTCCCGGGTGAACTGCGACACGCTGATATAGCCCACTTCGCCGGCCGCCTGCGCAATGCTCATCCCTTCCGCCAGCATCAGGCGGCGGGCGTGGATCAGGCGCAACTGCTTCTGAAACTGCAGCGGCGACAAGGTGGTCATGGCGCGGAAATGACGGTGAAAGACCGAAACGCTCATCCCGGCGGCGTCGGCCAGCGCGTCGACGCTGACTGGCTGCATAAAATCCCGGCGCAGCACCGCCACCGCCCGGCGGATCCGCGCCGAATGGCTGTCTGCGACGCCCAGCGCCCGGATGGCCGCCCCGTGAACACTCTGCAACAGCCAGTAATGCAGCTCTCGCCGCAGCCCTTCGCCTAACACCGCCAGCGCCCCCGGTTGATCAAACAGTCTTGCCAGCCGGTAAGCGGCGTCCGTCACGTCGGCATTCATCGGTTCGATACCGACGCGGGGCGCCTCATCCGCCCCTGACGGTCCCACCTCCTGCAGCTCGCGCAGGATAGCCAGATCCAGCTCCAGCACCAGCGCGTAATAGGGAAAACGCTGACTGGCCTCGGTGATCTGGCTGGTGGTGGGGACATCCGCGGCGATCACCATCGCCTCCCCTGGACCATAGTCGAAACTTGCCAGGCCGGTGGTCACGCTTTTGCGCCCCTGCAGCAGCATGGCCACCAGCGGCCTGGCGATGGCCGCCTGCAGATCGCCGGGGTGCAGGGCCCGCACCAGAGTGATGCCGGGAACCGGGGTAACCGCCACCCCGCTGCTATCGACATGAGCATCGGCATACCGGCGGCAGAGAGCGAAGAGTTCGTCGCGCATAAGATCCTTTCAGGCAAGTTTTAAAGCCTCAGTATGCGCTATTTCCCACCAGAAGAGAGTGTATGGAGAGGAATGGGCAAAAAATAACAAGGATTGGGCAACCCGGTCTGGTAGGCACCCCCTATTGTAAGGACTCCACACACCAGAGAGGATCGAACATGACTAAGATTGCACTTATCACCGGCGCTAACCGCGGCCTTGGCCGTCAGACCGCACTGGATATCGCCCGCCAGGGTGGGGACGTCATCGTCACCTGCCGCGGCAATATTGAACAGGCGGAAGCGGTGGTGGCCGACATTCACGCCCTCGGCCGCAAGGCCATCGCCCTGCCGCTGGATATGGCGCAGACCGCCAGCTTTCCGGCCTTCGCAGACAGCCTGCGCGCTGCGCTGGGCAGCGTCTGGGGACGGGACACCTTCGACCATCTGATCAATACCGCGGGACACGGCGAATTTGCCCCGCTGGCCGAAACGCGCGAGGCGCAGTTCGACGGGCTGTTTAACGTCCACGTTAAGGGGGTGTTTTTCCTCGTTCAAACCCTGCTGCCGCTGCTGGCTGACGGCGGACGGATCGTTAACTTCTCCTCCGGACTGACCCGCGTCTCTTATCCTGGCTTCTCCGCCTACGCCGCGGCCAAAGCGGCTGTGGAGATGCTGAGCGTATACATGGCCCGCGAGCTGGGCGGGCGCGGCATCACCGTCAATACCGTCGCCCCCGGCGCTATCGCCACCGACTTTGGCGGCGGACTGGTGCGGGACGACGCGGGGGTTAACGCGCAGTTTGCCGCGATGACGGCGCTGGGACGGGTGGGCGTTCCCGAGGATATTGGGCCGATGATCGCCAGCCTGCTGCGCGACGATAACCGCTGGGTGACCGCCCAGCGGATCGAGGTATCGGGCGGACAGACCATCTGACCAGTCAGGCCAGGCTGTCGATCGCCATAAAAAAGCGGTCTTCGGTGAGAATCTGTCGCGCCTCCGGGGGCTGGCGCGCCTGACGGATCAACCAGCCGCCGTCCGGGGCCAGGCTCAGATAAAACACCTCCCGGGAGCCCGCCCCGCCAGGTGTCTCAAGGCTCAGGGTCACGACCCCATTTTCCACGCCATCCCACAGCTGCTGCGGCACGATATTGACGCTGCGCTCGCCGTTTTGCAGGCGGAGAGTGGGGATATCGTAGCGGCGGATGCCGCTATTGAGGCTGTAGCCAAGGGTGCTCAGATCGTGGAGGTGGCGGGTCGAAACCACCACCTCGATGCCCGTTCCGTCAAACCACTGATTCACCTGCCGGGCGAGTGCCGCCATCTGCTGGCGAAACATGGCAATATCCGCGGCGGCCGCCCTATCGTAGGTGGTCGTCCGCGGCGGATTTTGCTGGTGCTGCAGTTTCTTAAAAAAACGCTCCCTCGCTGTCACGTTATCTCCCTGTGCTGTGATGAAACCGGTGAGGCTGGATGAGGATGGTTACCGCCAGTTCGCTGGTTAACGAAGATTACGGGCCAATCGCCACGATGGACCCGCCGCAGAAATTTGTTTTCGACATTACTTCGCCGCTTCAGGCCTGAGCCTTAGCTGGTTAGTTTCGGCGGTAAAAATACGTGGCTTGTCAGGATCCAATTCCTCACGCGCCAGCACCTGCTTCCAGGTATTTCTTTCTGTATCCGGATGGCGGAACAGGCCGACAACCGCCACGAACTTCGCCTGCGTTTCCAGCGGCATATTGAGACTGGCGTCCCCTCCGGGGTTGATCACTACGTCGCGACTGGCGAGGAGATCGGCGGCGAGCAGAATATCCCCCTCCTCCAGCAGCTGCTGATAAACCAGCCGGTCAAAGGTCCGGCGATCTTTAAGCTGATAGATGCGCACCACCACCGGTTCGGAGAGCGAGTGATTCTCTCTGGCATCGGTGTTGAGCGCTTCGCGCGCCGTAAAATCCAGATGCAGCGTATTAATTTGCTTATAAAAAACGGCGTTGAAGGCGGATTTTGTTCCCTCCGAGACGCGCTGGGTGAGCCCGCATCCGCTCAGGCAAAGCGCTAGCAGGGACAGCAGGCAGGCGGTTTTAATCAAACTTATACGTAACACGTCGGTTTCCTTGCGATGAGGTGGCAGGCTGCAGGCCGGTATAGATGCCCAGTTCGGTGGTAAATGTCTGTGGGATATCATCCTGACTCTCACCCTCTCCAGCGCCCAGCACGCCGTTCATACCGAGCCAGAACGGTCCGTCCCCCAGCGGCGGGACAGCCAGCAGTCGGGTCGGCGCGGTCAGGGTGATTCTGGCCCGGAATCGCCAGCCCAGATACACCCGCAGCAGGATGAGAAAGTCCCGAAACAGCGGGCCATCAGGCTTCCAGCCCTGCGACTCCTCGGGATTATCGGTGATAAGGGCGACGAGGAGCTGGCTACTGCTGTCCATCGCTTCGTCACCCAGCGGGGTATTTCCGTCCAGTAAGAAGTCGTCATCGCCGTAAAAGCCCAGCGGCTGGCTGACCGCCACCGGACGCAGGCAGTAAGGGCTCACCCTGACGGTGGTCTTCGGGGCCAGCAGCGTGATCAGCGCCTGGATCCCCTGCTGAGTTTTGCCCGGCTGACGCAGCACGCCAGTCAGCGCCAGAAAGCGCGACGCTGGCGAGGCGATATGCCGCGTCGTGCCGGGGATGCCCAGCCCCGCCAGACCCAGCAGCGACTGTGACAGGCGGTCGGTACCGCCGGGCTCAAAGGTGGCGGGCCAGCAGTATTTCCGCCAGATGCGGTAATACTGCGTGATAATCCGGTGACTGAAGATATCCAGCACCCCCTGCAGCGCTTCATGCCCTTCCCTGCGCTGGGCGATATCATCGAGCCAGGCCGTCGGGAGCGGCGAATCGACACCGTACAAGCCCATAAAGGTGGTGCGAATGACCGGCGGCCCGCTGTCATTGGCCTCATCGTATTCCACGGCTCTGAGTTCGCTGGCGGGGAACCCCATCCCCGGATGCGGATGAAAACGTACCGGATCGTCAGCCGGATGGCTGGTCGCCCCCATCAGCGGTTTATCGGGGTGCTGTCGTTCCAGAAGCTGACAAAAGCGGTAAAAATTGATCCGCGGCAGGTCGGCCTCCAGACGCGGCATCAGCCGGGAATGCGTCGGCTGTGCTTCTCTTCCCATTCCAGTCGTTCTCCGGTTGGTTGCAGAATGATAATCAGGCGGTTGAACAAGTAGATATCGGTGTAGAGCGCAAAGAAGCGGCTGAGCATCTCGCCAAACAGGCATATATCGCCTCGTCCGGCAAAGCCGTGGCTGTCGAGGGTGACTTCAATCTGCACGCCGCGCACCAGATGGCCCTGTGCAAAGCGCTCTGTTGCGCGGTGCTTCACCTCGAGGATGGCTTCCAGACGCCGACGATTCATCTCGCTGTCGGTCCATTCATACAGCGCCAGGGTGCCGCGCAGGACTTCAGCGTTGTCCATCAGGGAAAGAAAACTGCTGCCCAAATGGCTCAGCACCCGCCAGTGAAAACGATCCTGGGCAGGGGGATAGCACGGGAGCGTCGGCGCGCAGAGGTTACGAACCGCGACGCTGGCCGAGGTGGGTTTCATCACCGTATCGAGCACGGTGCTCTGCAGCGCACGACGCGGAAGCTGGCCGTTGGTTCCGGTGAGGGTGAGCGACAGGCTTTCATCTTCCGGTACGGTATGATTGTCAAGGGCTTCCCCACCGACGATAAGCCAGGTGTTATGCAACCCGGAGGGGCCACGGCGCACCCGGGTATGATAGTAATAATCAGGCGCGTCATGACGCATCATGCCGCCTTTGTGACGAAAGCTTGAGAACGGCGCGTAAGCCTGTTGGCTCGAGGAGATCACGGAATCGACGGTGTAAATTTCAGTGTGGCCGTCCTGCACGCGCAGTGGGCGCAGCAGGTATTCTGTCTGCAGGGAATTGATGGTCAGCGGATCGGACTCCAGCGGGAACAGGTTGATCGCCGGTACGCAGTGCAGGCGCAGCTGCTTTTCGCTGAAGCGGAAGTCATGTTCCCAGCGTTCCGCCAGCACGACGTCGATCTCAAACCACGCCATCCCGGCCGGGAAAGCCACCGTCTCCAGCCCGCGCAGGTCGATGAACATGAACTTTTCACGGAAGGTAAAATACTCCAGCAGCAGCTGGTAGCCGCGAAAACTGCGGCCATCTTCGGGCCAGAGGCCGTCATCCTCGCCAAATCCCAGCGCGCTGAAATACCCGTCCAGCGGCTTTCTGTCCTCCTCACCGGGTACGCGCAGCCACATCCTGGCCACCTTGAGGGTAAAGGCCTCGTGCATGGCGCAGGCCAGCGGCGCATCGGCGTTGCAGTAGAGCGGGATATGGCTGAGATCGATCCGGCGCCAGTCCGTCAGGCTGCTGCAGTTAAAGCGCAGCGTGATCACCGACCGGCCATCCGTATCGGTGGTGAGCTGAGCGCGCTCCAGGGACAACGGCTGCAGAGCGATCGCTTTGGTGGTGGTGTACCGACAGCGCGTGCCCTTTTCACCGATCGGCCGGGAAAGCACTTCAAAGCCTTTGGCCATCGTCATCGGCTCTTTCATTTCCTGCCAGTCGGGGGTGAATTCCACGACCGACAGGGAAGGAATGGTACGTAAATAATGTGGCCACAGCAGACTGACCACGCCTTCGGTGAGTTCGGGCAGATCGTCATCGAGCTTCTGGCGCATGCGGCCCATCAGGAAGGCAAAACCTTCAAACAGACGCTCGACAAAGGGGTCGCGGGCGCCCGCTTTGTCAAGATTGAGCATTGCCGCCTGCTCAGGATGAGCGCGGGCAAACTCTTCACCCGCTTCCAGCAGGTAGCGCATTTCAGCGTCGTAATAACGCAGGGTTAAATCGTCCATATATTTATATTGATTTCCTTTCAGTTATCAGATTTTGAAATTGTCTACTAAAAAAATAATCTTTATAACACCTGAATTAATATTTATAATTAAATGCCTTTATTTTTTTAAAACATTTATTGCCAGGACTATTTTTAATCATGCCTTTAACAAAATCATCTTTTATATAAATCGACGCGTAGCACACGCCCTCTTTTGTGGAAAGAATAAAATTTTGACCGCCGCCACCTGCAGCGTTATATTCGTATTGACCGCCAATCCTCCAACCAATATCGAGTGCTGCATCTTTCCTAAACAGAGATATAAAAGAAACTTTAATTTTAACTCTTTTTCCAGGCGCTATAATTTCAGGCTTTGATCGTACTATACGCGCGACTTCGTCAGGCTCAGGTTCGACATTATATATACTCTCACCTGCATACACGAATATAGTTTCATTGGTGTTATTTATAATAACTACGACTGGCCTTATCGGAATAAAATGAACAACAATGAATGACACTGCCATAAATAATGCAATAGCTGTTAACGTTTTTATTTTTTTCAAAATGATTCGTCACTTTTTTCTGGATTATCTGTATTCCAGCACCAATGATTTTCTCTTGAGTGTGGAAGGCGCGCATCAGGTGTTTTTTCTAAAACGCAAAGAATATTATCTGCCGTCAACGTCTCTGCAAATTTCCCATGTTCATGAAAAAGATTAAACCCTATTTTCATGCTAGTAATATCATCCAGGGTATCATCCCCCATTGCACCTGGCGTCATGTTTTGTTCCCAAGTAGATCCTTTCAGGAGAATTGCTTCAGAAAAGCCGACACTAAGTCCAACATAACCATAATGTATGTTTGACCACACATCATAAAAATAATCATACTGTTTGAATTTATGGTAATAAGACTTTGATGATTTTCCTTTCCTGGGAAGTGGTCGTGCTACTGCAACGGATGAAAACCGATCGCGAATCTTCGGTTTATGATCCCAGATTGAACCTGTTTTCACGGTCTGATACCAAATAGCCATTGCAGAAAGTAAATCCCTTTTAGGGGGCGGACCCAGCTTTGCATAAAAAGGAAGTTTATTCCATTCAGTAAGCCTTTTTATTAGATAATCTTCGTCAATTAAATATCGTATTGTTTCTGCCGTATCGCTTCTGACATTCGCCTTGATTTCACTTAGTATATATTCTGCAACTTTAATCGCCCCATCTGTGTGAGTACATTGCCGTTCAGTCTTATTTTCTGAATGAGGATTCTTATCGGGATCCTGTAAAGATGCCTTAAGCCCATCGAGTGAAAATAAAGTAGTTATGCACTCACCTCCTTTCTCATAAGTATCATTTATCATTGATGGAATAAACTTCGCCTTACAGGGGCAAGTACTACAGCTGTCGAGGCTTCCAGCCATTCGCCGGCCGTGAATGGTATCGTTGTCGATGCCACCGGCAATCTTGTATCGACCCGGGTGCTTTCCGCAAGTGACGCTGTCCTGCTCCCGGGCAACAGGTTTATCAAACAGAGTGTGATCTTCAGCGCCCGTTGTTATTCTTCCGCCACAGGTCGTTCTGTCTCCCTGCACCAGATAAAATCCTTTAGTTGTCATAGGTTCTCCTTGGCGTCAGTTTCCGTTCAGTTAGCCGCAAAGCACCGCGCTACTGGCTGGATCGAGCGCAATCAGCCGCGCCAGCAACTGATCCATCTCCGGTTGCAACCGTAACTTTTCACTCTCGCTGCGAGTGGCTTTCATGCGCAGCAGCCTGAGCCGTCGCGATTTAATCTCGAATAACAGGGCTGGGATCCACTGCGTGAGGGTGATAGATCCTGCCGTATCGTCAAGTTCTTGCAGCAGATAGAGCGCGAGGTCATTCTTCCCCTTCTGTTCGGCCACGCGGGCCATCAGCAGGCGCAACAGCCATTTATCTTTAATGGATTCCGTGCCCGGGCGAGTCTGAAGCCAGTGGAGTGCAGCATCGAGACCGTCTGTGTCAGCCTTCTCAAGTGCTTCAGGTTCGAGGGCCAGAATGTCGTTATCAGCGCCGCTGGCAGCCGATACTGGCTCATCCCGCCAGATGGACATATCGTCGAGTACATTCTGATTTATCCAGCTCAGCGTGACCTCATCGGCAAACGGCGTGCCATCGTTAAAAGCCAGTGTTTCAAGCCCGGTCAGACGGCGCAGCAATCCTTTCAGATCGGCAATGATAATATCGGCCAGCACATCCTGACCCGACTTCATCAGCGCCTGATGGATATACCATTGCAGGTCAAGCCAGAGATGATTAGCGCCACGTGAGAAGTTGCTGTCTGCCTGTTCCAGTATCTCCGACCAGCTCTGTTGAAGATACAGTCGCTTGAGCATGGCACGCTGATCTGCTCTGGGAGGCTCGATACGCGTTTTTCCATCAGCATCAGGCGCTGGGATGATTGTCAGGGTGTCATGACGAAGGCTTTTCATTAGCCGATGCGCGGCAAGCCAGCCATCGGGTTGAACACGCAGATATGCGGTCAGGGCTCGCGCCTGGGCCAGCAGATCCTGACCGGAAGAGATGTTGCTGAGAACTGGCGCTTCATATTCAGCCGTGCGGGAAGCAGTTTGATCCAGCCCCTGATTTCCGACGTTCTGAGGCACCACCGCTTCGACTCCCCCGCTCTTTATCAGGCGCGACTCCAGTGCGCCCCAGAGCGCTTGCAGATCTGGCCGTGATGTTTCGGGTTCTGACGTCAGACAATCATCAATGAGAAGCAGCGCGCCGATGGACCGCCTTGCGTCCTCCCGGACAACTTCTGGAAAAAGTGAAAGACTGTCCAACATACGTGTACCGCCCAACCACTCGAGGGCTGCTTTGCGGCTACGGTCGCGCTGCGGATGAAGCTGCATGCCATATTGTTGCAGCAATCCTGCCAGCAGCTCCAGCCCATCGGCCAAGCCAGCTTCCCCGTCCTGGTGTAAACGGGCCCAGCAGTAATAGGTGACAATCCGGATATCTTTTGTTGTTGCCAGTAACTGTCCAGCCAGCTGGCAAATCAGTCCCGTATCGACACCGGCGATCTTATTGACCTCCTCGCGGATACGCTGAAAATCATCGTCATAGCCCGGCTCGCTGCCGGTGGGCTGGCTATCACTGATTGGCGCAAGCCATGACTGCCAGTTTTCCTGGCGTGACCGGGCCTGCTGGCGCAGTACGCTTTCATCCAACTGACTGGCGGCAACCAGATTTTGTAAAATACTCATTTTTCCATCTCATCCATGTCACTATTCCCTACCCCCGCCGTCAGGGCCTGTGCGCTCTCAGCCGCATCGACAGTGAAAATCTGATCCGGCAGGGTCAATCCGCGCAGCGCCAGAAGCACCAGCGGGCCGCTCCCAAGCTGGGAGCGCAGTACCCACTGCAGGGTGCGGCCATCCGGAGCGGTGAAGCTCATCATCCACTGGCTGCGTTCGAGCTGCTGGCGTTTACCCTGCTCCAGCCAGCGAATAAAACCCCAGGTTCCGCTGTAGTCACCAAACAGGCGCGTGCCCGCATTGACGGTGGTCCAGGTCAGCAGAGCGCCGGGTTTATACGTTTCCCCCGGCCAGCGGAAAGTCTGCCAGTCGGCCATCTGATTGAAATAGCGCAGCTTTTGGCCGTCTATCGTCAGCTGTGTCTCCACGACCTGTGCAACAGGCCTGGCCTGCAATTCGAAGCTGATGCCCTGGCTGCCATCGGTGAAAAGAATGTCGGACAGCTGGCTTAGCTGGTTGATGGCGCGCAGAAAGGCTGGATTAAAGACCAGGCCGTGACTGTTGACCTTATCCGGCACCCACTGACTACCTTCTTTATGCAGAACACCGTTCAGCTCCGTCGTAAGAAAACGTTCGATTCGCCCGCTGTCTTTGCGCACAAACTCAGCCAGCATCGGCAGAGAGGCGTCGCTTTTGCTGGCGGCAAACGGAAAGCGGCCGTCAAAAGCGGTGTGCCAGCTGGCGACTACCGATCGGCGCCATTTATCATTCAGACTGGCCGCCGACGGCAGAAGCACGGTTTCCCAGGCCTGAGTCAGCGGCTGCACAAACAGAGTGTTACCGAAGCCACTCCACTCTTCGCCAAGGCTTGCCGAAATCAGACTGCCATATTGTTGCGTGTCGGTCAGGTCGACGCTTTTCCCCTGGAGGACGGTCTGCGCCAGGGTCTGCATCATCTCCTGCGGATCGGAGGCATTCGCAACCTGCTGCAGACGCAGGCGCACGCGGGTGATGCGGGTCAGATAGGTTTGCAGGCTCAGGGTGCTGTCGGCCGACATGACGTTGTTGCCCGTGTTTTTCCCCATTAGCTGGAGCAGTGGGCCGAACGTGTCATCCAGAGGCCCCTGCGGCCCGGCTGCCGACTGGTCGATGACCGGCTTGTCTTTTCCGCCCACCAGATCTTTGGCCGATTTAATAAGGCTGTCCGACAGCCCCTCCCTTTGTTGCCCCGCCTGCCCCTGCCAGGCAAGGGTATTCATCAGGGCAATCAGCGGCGACTGGCGGACATCGCTTATCAGCGTGAGCTGGTCGGTAACATCGGCGATATTGGTCGCCGGATTAAGTCGTAGACTGTTGAGAAAATTCAGCCAGCTGCCAGCGAAATCGGTGAAGTAGCGTCGGGTCAAACGCGCTTTCAGCGCCTCCGGCGACAGGTCTGTCGACACCGTTTTGCGCGAATCGCTCAGCACCCAGTCGATTTCCTCCCGGCGCGAGCTGGCTGCCTTATCAATGGCCTGCTGAATGCCGCCTTCCCATGCCTGGCGGGTAAACATCCCCGGGACCACTTCATCGGTGGTAAACAGGCGGCGCGCATCGGTGCCACTGGTCATGTCTTCCAGCGATACATCGGCAAAATTACGACGCACGGATTTGAGCATGTTCTCATACAAGGTGCTTTCGGCATTGCGGCGACCTATCTGCTGCAACAGAACCTGACGGCTCTGACTGACACGTTGTGCATCCGGGATGATCTTCCACTCTGGCCGCTCGGGCAGCAGGGAGAGATAAAAGGCCCACAGATCCGGCGCCAGACTTTGCCACAGTCCGGTCGAGATCCCCTTTCGCGTTGGCTGGACCGTTTTCATGGTCTGCGCGAAAAAGGCGCCATCGGCTTTATCCGGACGAGCCATCATCAGCCAGGCTTTCAGCTGGTCATAGCCCGGTTTCGCCAGCCGGGCTCGCTGGTCGCTATTGGGTGCGGAGTTGACCAGCGCGCTGAGCGCCTGCCGCAGCGCGACATTGGCCGGGTCACGTATCAGGCGGTTGTTTGCCACGCCGTACCAGGGCAGGACGGCGTCTAATAGTTGCTGATGATGGTCCAGACCAAAGCGCCGATACCAGGGCGCTCCCTTCTGCCCATCGTGCACGAGACGGCCGGCCTCATTGCGCAGGGCATGGAGGGCCGTCAGTTGATAGTCAGAAACAGAGGGGTGGGTCACCAGGTCACGGGCTTTTCCCGCTACCGAAACAATCTGGCTGTAATTAAGGGTAAAGGAGAGCAGCAGTCCCGCCGCCCACAGGCCGAGGATGGCCATCAGACCGCACGCCAGGCCCCGCTCCCACGCCATTCCCACGTGATGCCCGCGTAAACGGCGGCAGTCATCGACGATTCCCTGCCAGGTGGCGGGCAGCGTCAGGAGATGAGGCTGGCCCGCAGGCGAGGCATCAGCCTCCTGATAAGGATCTGCGCTACGAGGCGCCGGCAGGCTAAACATCAGGCCTCGCAGCGCAAACCGCTGTCGCGAGGCGGTCAGCCATGGCGCCAGCTGCCAGCGCCATTGCGCGATCCCCCCGTCGAGAAACTGCTGCCCCAGACGCAGCAGGAAGTCGTGGCGGGTCTCCTCCGCGATCTGGCGCATCCCCTTCTCCCGCAGCATGGGCAGCATTTGCGCAAGCTGACGGGCGACATCGTCCTCGGTAGCGCGTAACGGGAAGCTAACCCCTACCGCCTGCACCGCGCGGTCAGCCTGCGACCACTCACTGCCGCACAGTTTCCACAGCCAAACCGGGGCGGCATAGCCCAGCAGTTCGCTAATTTTTTCCAGCCCGCGCAGGTCGTTTTCGCTTATCTGCGGCGTCAGGGTGAGAGACGACGGCATCACCCGCACAATCCCGTCCAGAGGACGGCCGCGGCGCAGCTTGCGTAGCGCGATGTATTTTTCTCGGTCAGGCTCCGATGCAAGGCTGCCGCCGTAAATCAGTACGGTGCGGTTGCCTTCAAGCCAGTGCTGCCGTTGTAGGCCGGGAACCAGTTGTTCGATTGCCGACTCATCGCCAGTGACCAGAAGCAGGCGGACTTTGCGCCGCCAGTGAATTCCAATTCGGGTTCGCAGATGGTCACGTATCCTGGCACACATCACCACTGCCGGAGAAACAGAGATGTTTTCACTCTCATTTTTTCTCTCATTATCATCACCACAGGTGACATCCAGGAGAGCCTCAAACTCCTTTTTACCGGCACTGAGCGCTGTCCAGAGGAGCACAACTGACATGATAAATATACATCCCGTAATGCAACACCCACCAATAAGCCAGTAAATCTGCTGCTGATTATCGTCCTCAAGTCCGGCCATGTCAGGATGTTTCCAGACGATAAATGTCATTGCAGCCAAGAGTAAAAAGAGAATGAATACAACAGAAAGATAGCGACCTTCCGTAGTTTTCGGTGCTAAAAGTAACTTCACGGATCCATCTCCTGTCTTGAAGCTATCGGAGTAATAAGCGTGCTCCACAGTACATTCTGAGTGGTATCTCCGCATATGATCATCTGTGGCGATTGTGTTTGTCGGGCAATTTCAGTGGCGGCAGCAATAGCCAGCCAGGGTGCAGCGGCTCCAGCATTCCCCATAGATATATCGAGTGAAATGACATCCTCATCTTTTACGCACTGCGCAGGATGTGCATTCTGACATCCAATCGCTTCTGCACGTTGCTCACCTGCCATTCCAGCGAGCCATAAATTTTTCACCATATTTTCTTTTAGCGGGACGTTCCAGGCGGCCATGCCCATCCCCTCGCTCAGTTCACCTGATCGAGCAGCATCTGGCCGGTGTAATAACGCTTGGGGTTCGAATACATCCTGCGTCAGGCGGTTACCAAGAAGAAGAGCTACCCCGGCTTCTGCGGTGTTGTCAGAAATGACCGGATTAAACTGGAGCCCTATAATCAATAACATTGCTTTATCTTTAGTACGTACGTTCAACCAGTGTTCAATTATGCTAAGTCCATTCCCTTCGCCGTATTCAACTGGAATATTAATATTATTGCTTTGCCAAGCCGCATCCCAGTATTGGCGAATACTTTTCAGAGGCAGCGATGTTGTTACATCAAAAAATACTACTAATGGATATTTATCAGGAATTTGTGTAAAAGGAATTTCGGCTATCAACTGCGAAAAAATATTTGTTATTACGAATTTCAGAGAATCCTGCGGGCTGGAAGTAATTTGGCTCATTCTGGAGCTTTCATTACCATCCCGGTCAACCTGTGAAACAATAATGCTTTCGTTGTTTTGCATAGCAATAGCTGTATCTTTCTGAGCAACTGATGGGTGGCCGGTAATAAATGTTGCATTCAGCACCTGCAGTGCACGCCGTGCCTTACGGGTTTCCCGCAGAATCCACTGTTCTCGCTGTTTGTCAAAAGCGTTTGCTTTACTATCCTGTAAAGACCCAAGAAGCAGACGAGAAGAAAGCAAGACACTCCATAAAGCAACAGGAAAACCTAATGCTAATTTCCAAAAATACAGACTTTCAAGATAATTCCCCCAAATATACAATAAGATAATGCTGACCAAAAACATGACAACCAGAGCAATAAGCCAACGAGAGAAATTCAGAGGCTTAGTTCTGGGATAGCGTCTTGGCAAATTTTTAAGTGTATATGGCATCTGTTTTCTTATATTACAGTGTCGCAGAACTCAGCGACGTCGATGTAAGCCGCGTGCCGGTGGTAAAGCGAAACCAGATCCCTACCTCACCCAGCAGCCGGGTTATAAAGCACAGGTCATCCTCACCGTACTGCATCACCTGCTCACGGCGCGGATACGTTTTTGTCAATGAGAATAGAAAATCCTGACCGCGCAGGCCGTGGCGCTCGCGGAGGATTTTTTCCACAATTTGCGGAACGGACTGGTCCTGGAAAATGGCGTTCTGGTGTGAGCGGTTAAGCAGCGGCTGGAGCGTCAGCGCGTAGTGCGTTTCATCCCCGGAGGTACTGAGCCGTTCAAACCCCGTCACCACGCCCTGGATCACCCGCACGGCTTGCTGAACATCAATGCCGAAGCCCTGTGCCATCGGCGCCTGCAGCGTCAGGGAGGCAGCCTTCATCAGCATCATCTCTTTGCTGATGGCATGGTCTGCGCTGGTGAATTCGATACGGTAGCGAAACAGCTGACTCAGGGCGTCATCGCCCTCAAACGCCAGCAAATCAAGCCCGGCTTCAAATCCTTTCACCATCAGCAGGTGATGGTTGTGGCTGAATTTGATCGGAGGGTTACTGCTCATAGTATTCCTTCACATCGGCAGAGAAATAATGCTCTAGAAGAACAAACATGCATTAAGTCAGTTACTACTTGATCTTTATCGTATATTGCTTATAAAAATCTTTACCGGAATACATTGTGCCAAGAGTAAATCCAGAAATAGTTACGCGATAATCACCTGATTTTTTCGGGATCCCAGATATGATGATGCGATGAAAATCTTTTTTTACTCCATCCTCTCCACCAAGCCTATATTTTATGTCTTCCGGACTCCATGCTAACCCTGAGTCGTTCGGGATTATACTCACCGACACGCTGGATTCATTAACAGCCCCACCTTTTATTTCAATGACATCTTGGTACTTGTGATTAACTATTGCAACTTTAAGATCTTTTTTTTCGGGCAGGATTGTTGGGTAAGTACCAGAGCAACCAGCTACAATAAAAATCAAAACACAGATAAAATATTTCATTCAGTTCAATGGTTTAAACACCACCCCTCCAAAAATGTGCTTGCGGACATATTCCAAATCTTTGTTTAACTTAATTTGATTTTTTACCGCCCCCCATGAGAATAATTTCAAATTAACAATCTCATCAGGCGGTGAGTTTTTTGTTATAGCTTTCCCATTAGCATTTTTTAAAGCACCGGCCCAAACAACCCAATGGTTTTTTGAGGAAGTATCGTCAGAGCCAAAATCAAACAGCATCCCAGCAGAAATTAGACAAAGAACTTTAAATCCATTATCAGCATATTCACTGAGCCGCGCAACATCCTCAATACTGCACCGACTTAAGCCAACATTGCTATAAACTTTTACATAGCCACTCTTTTCAAACCACTCGGTAATCTTTCCCCACATTGTAATCCCGGCGACTTCATCGTCTATATCATCATAACTCATAATTGAGTTTTCAGAGTCTCTCAAACTGGCAAGTGTTATCCAATCCAAACCTGAAATTCTCTCACTACCGCCAAAATAAAAACTGCCCTTTGGATGTTTACATCCATCGCCAGGAGTTATATCTAAAGTTCCTATCTTCGTTTTTCCTTGCATCCATAGATCAATTGCAGCTTGTTTATATACATCCGGCCTGTCCATTTGCAAGCAGTAAAAGAAGGAGGCTGGCCCACATAAACTTGTCCTTCCCTGATCAGGAAAACTACTGTAATTTATTCTTGATGAAACTTGAGTTTCAAATTTACTTCTGTCAAATGGATCATCAGGACTACCCACAGGATACTCTTTTGCAATAAACACTCTTTCCTGACAGGTAATCTGCACAGTATGTATATTATCCTCACCCTTATCATTAACCGGTTTTGTCTGTGCTTTTGTCTCAAAATAACAAACATTTTCACGCTTATTTTTAGAATATGCTTGCCCTGATGCCATTTCACCAAGTGTGTACATCTTTTTCACAGGCGAGGAAAGCACAGAAAACAACTTACCACCGTGCTTACGATATAAGTTCATTTCCATTATGTAGATTACAGACAACCCATCCTCTGTGTCATTCGTTTCATGGGACTGAGTTTGATAATTTGATGTTACTGGTTGTTGCGCCACTGACAGTAGTATATGTTTTTTATTACTGGCATCAGTTTTGTAAACATTCAGATCGTAAAAAAGGTCGACTGCTGAAACATTCGATTCAATCTTTGTATAAACATTATATTTAGGCATTGATGGCCTCCGGGATCATATGCAGCAGAACATCCTGTATCTGTGCAGAAGTAAACAGCGTCGTATACCCCTCGCCATCACTGACACCCTCTAATACCGAGCCATCAGCCAGAAAGGCCCTGTAAGGAGTATTCAGCATCGGCATCCCATTATCATCTGTACACAGGTAGCGAATATTATGGCTGCCGTCATTTATCGCATTAGCTAAAGGTGTAATGTCAGGCTTATGCTGTGCTCTCGTCTGTCTCGCGTAATACCCGGCCCTTGTTCTGTACTCACCAGCCGTCGCTGATTCAATGGCATTAACATCCAGAGTAATGTAACTGCCCCCGCCATTTACCGTCAGCTTCTTCTTCGCAATAATTTTGATTTCATCCTCCGTGCTGACAATGCTGATTTCCTTCCGGGCAAGCAGCGCCATCAGGTCATTCTGCGCCTGCATCTGTACCGGTCCCTGGTTCGCTATCAGCCTGATCCCAAGCTTTCGCACAAACACGCTCAGCGCACTGCCCACCCCGATGAACAGATTTTTCACCACGCTAACGTCTGCATTTTTACCAGCTGTGGCGATCAGGTTCTGGCCGGCTGAGACCTGCAGATGTTGTCCGCTGGTCAGCGCTATTCCATCCGGCGCGCTGAGGAGCAGTACTGATTTTTTGAGATCCGTCAGTTGCTGTTCCAGCAGAGTGATTTGCGCCTGGAGATCGGCAGGGTTAGCGGTCGCCTTCTGCGCGTCACCGGAGATGGACATCATCTGCTCCCGGGCTTCGGCCAGATTGCTGACCGCCGGCTCCATATCCAGCACCTGCCCCTGGGCCTTCGCCTGCCCGTCAGCGCTGATAAATATCCCTTTCTGCGCCCGGATGGCCCCCCAACTGTCGGTTCTCAGCTCAAAGCCTTCGCCGCGCGGCTGCCTGTCGCTGTTCACCAGGTGCCCCAGATTCAGCTGGCTCTTGCCGCCATACTCCGTCGACACCTTGATATGCTCTTTCCCACGCTCATCGTCGAGGCGGATTTTGTTGTTGGCCGGGGTGCGCAGGACGTTACGTTTGTCATTGCGGATGGTGACGTGATCGCCGTGCGCCGAATCGTGGAGCACGCCCGCGATATACGGCCGGTCCGGGTTACCGTCCTCAAAGCCAATCGCCACCTCCGTCCCCGCCAGCAGCGGCAGGTGCAGGCCGTAAGTGTCTCCGGCATACGGCCGCGACTGGCGGACCCACAGGCTCTCGAACCCGGTTTCCCAGCGCGCCCGGTCAAACAGCATATTCACCCGGTAGCGCCCGTGTTTGTCGATATGCCCGTAGGTGTCGTTTTCCCGGGTACTGGTCACGCGGGCCGGCAGCGTCCCGGCCATCACCGGGCGCGCACCGGGATCGGGCCGGTAGCCGACGTCCGGGCTGTCCGGTATGCCGGCAAACTCCACCGCAAAGTCGGCATCGCGCCGGGCGTGGCTGTGCATCGCCGTGATAAGCACACCATCAGCAAACTCTCCGGCCACCTCCTCTCCGCCGGTCACCTTCAGCACCTGACCCGGGCAGAGCGTCGGGCAGCTGGTGGTGGCCTGCATCCGGGTCTGGCCGTTCAGATAACGCTCATGACGAAGCCGGGCGTAAAACGCCCCGGACTCCGGCGCCGGATGGCGGTCATGGACATTTCCCGCGGTCAGGTAGTTATCTCCCCAGTGGTAAGCCTCACCGAAGGTAGTGGTCTCCCCGCGGGTGACATCCACCTGCGCGCTCATGTCCGCCGTCGCCTCGCGGTAGTTGTAGTCGCGGGTACTGACCTGCTGCTCCACGACGCGGTGGCGGCATGCCATCCCCCACACCGCGTCCACCCCGGCCGACTGCTGCCCGGACGGCGGGACCGAAGGCAACGTCAGCCCCTTCTCATAGCCCTGCTGACTGTCGCAGAACTCAGCGACGTCGATGTGCAGCCGCGTGTCGGCGGTAAAGCGAAACCAGATCCCCACCTCACCCAGCAGACGGGTGATAAAGCGCAGGTCATCCTCGCCGTACTGCATCACCTGCTCGCGTCGCGGATACGTTTTTGTCAGCGAGAACAGAAAATCCTGACCGCGCAGGCCGTGGCGCTCGCGGAGGATTTTTTCCACAATCTGCGGAACGGACTGGTCCTGATAAATGGCGTTCTGGTGCGAGCGGTTAAGCAGCGCCAGGCGCGGCTGGAGGGTCAGCGCGTAGTGCGTTTCATCCCTGGAGGTGCCGAGCCGTTCGAACCCCGTCACCACGCCCTGGATCACCCGCACGGGTTGCTGAACATTGATGCCGAAGCCCTGAGCTACCGGCGCCTGCAGCGTGAGGGAGGCTGCCTTCATCAGCATCATCTCTTTTCTGATGGAATGGTCTGCGCTGGTGAATTCGATACGATAGCGGAACGGCTGGCTCAGGGCTTCATCGCCCTCAAACGCCAGCACATCAAGCCCGGCTTCACATCCCTTCACCGAAAGCAGATGGTGGTTGTGGCTGAACAACAACGATTTCAGGCTACTCATCGGCGATTGCCCCCTCGTCAAACGCCATCACGATGCCTTCTTCTTCGTGATACCCCAGCGTCACATGGTTCGGTTTATGCCCGGCCGCCATATGGCTCAATAGCTGCTGACTCAGCGCCGGCAGGATCTGCTGATTGAGCAGAATGTCGACGTTGCGGGCGCCGGTGTCCGGCAGCAGGCAGGCCTCGGTCAGCGCGTCGAACAGGCTCTCGCTGAGGGTGGTGGTCATCCCGTAATGGCAAGCCAGACGCTGACTCACCTGCCCGAGCTTCATGCCGACAATGGCGCGCAGCGCTGCCGCCGGCAGCGGACGGTAAATCACCGTCTGGAAGCGGGCCAGCAGCGCAGGCTGGAAGTGACCGCGCAGCACCGGGCGCAGCAGCTCGTGCAGGTCTGATTCGCTGGCTTCAGGCTGTTCATCCAGCAGCTGCATTAGCAGGTCACTGCCAAGGTTGGCGGTCATCAGGATCACGGTGTTGCGGAAGTCGATTTCACGCCCCTCGCCGTCGCGCATTACCCCCCGATCGAAGACCTGGTAGAACAGGTTCATCACATCGCGATGGGCCTTTTCCACCTCATCGAGCAGCACCACGCTGTAGGGGCGTTTGCGCACCGCCTCGGTCAGGATCCCGCCCTGGCCGTAGCCGACGTAGCCCGGCGGAGAACCCTTCAGCTGGCTGACGGTGTGCGGTTCCTGGTACTCGGAGAGATTGATGGTGATCAGCGCTTTCTCGCCGCCGAACAGCGCATCGGCGAGGGCGAGCGCCGTTTCCGTTTTGCCGGTGCCGCTCGGCCCGACCAGCAGGAACACCCCCTGCGGACCGTTCTCTGGCGTCAGGCCGGTTTTCGCGGCGCGCAGGCGCCGGGCAATAGCGCTCAGGGCCGCCTCCTGGCCAACCACCCGTTTGCCGAGACTCTGTTCCAGGCTCAGCAGCTCCGTCTGCTCATCCTTCATTAGCGAGGAGAGCGGCACGCCGGTCCAGTCGGCAATCACCGTCGCCACGGTGCGGACGTCGACATCCAGCCCGAGTAGCGGATTGCCGTGCTGGGCGGCAGTAAGCGCGTTTTGCAGGTCGTTGATTTCCCCCTGGCGGGAGATATCGCGACGACATGCCCGCAGCGCCTCCGTCAGCTGCAGCTCCTGACCATATTGGGTTTCGAGGGTATCCAGCGCCAGGATAAGGCGGTTCTCCTCCTGCGCAATGAACGCCAGCCGTTCGCCGTGGGCGCTGTTGCCCAGCGCGATATCCTCCAGCAGCGCCTGCTTCTCCATCGCCAGCGCGGTGAGCTGCGCCTTCAGGCGGGTCAGCGGCTCTGGCACGGTATCAAGGCTCATGCGCAGGCGGGCGGAGGCGGTGTCGAGTAAATCCACCGCCTTGTCCGGCAGCTGGCGGCCGGTGAGATAGCGTCGTGACAGCGTCACGGCGGCACGCACCGCGTCATCCGTGATATGCACCCCGTGGTGGTGGGCATACCGGGGCTTCAGGCCGCGCAGCATCAGGCAGGCGGTGTCGTCGTCCGGCTCATCCACCTTGACCATCTGAAAGCGGCGATCCAGCGCGGCATCGCGCTCGAAGTACTGCTTGTATTCACGCCAGGTGGTGGCGGCGATGGTCCGTAGTTCCCCCCGGGCCAGCGCCGGCTTCAACAGGTTGGCGGCATCCGCCCCGCCGGCCTGATTGCCCGCGCCGATAATCGTGTGCGCCTCGTCGATAAACAGCAGCACCGGCCCAGGCGACTGCTGCACCGCCTCAATGATATTTTTCAGCCGCTGCTCGAACTCGCCTTTTACCCCGGCGCCGGCCTGCAGCAATCCGAGGTCCAGGGTGCGCACCGACACCGGCTTCAGCGCGTCGGGGACGTTGCCTTCAGCAATGCGCAGCGCCAGGCCTTCCACCAGGGCGGTCTTGCCCACACCCGGTTCACCGACGAGGATCGGGTTGTTTTTACGACGCCGGGAGAGAATATCCACCATCTGGCGGATTTCCGTGTCACGTCCGAACACCGGGTCAATCTGCCCGTCTCTGGCTTTGGCAGTGACGTCGAGAGTAAATTTGTCGAGGGCGTTCTGCAGCGCCGGGTTGGGACCATCCGCGTTCGGTACCCCGCCCGCAGGACGCCCCACAAACTCCACGTCCCCGCCATGACGCTGCGCCAGCGCAGTCTCCTGCTGCGCTTGCGGACGTTCGTCGGACTGGGTATCCAGCAGGGGGCGCAGGCGTTCCAGCTGGCTCTGGCCCAGGGTTAACAGCGGCCACAGGCCATCGCACTGGATCAGATTCTGTTTTGCTACCAGCGCCATCAACAGGTGAACACTGCGGATCTGCGCTTCGCCGCTGAGCGAGGCAATCAGCCAGGCCTCCTGCATCAGCTTCAGGATAGCGCCAGATAGCTGAGGACGATGACGTACCGAGCGCGGCTGTTTATCCAGCCAGCTAAGCAGATCCTGCCATAGCGCATCCATATCCCATTCGTAGCGCCGCGCCAGCACCGTCAGATCGCCTTCCCCCTGTTCCAGCAGCTTGAGCAGCCAGTGCTCGGGCAGGATCTCAGCGTGCGCCCGGGACTGGCACAGCGAGGCCGCCCCCTCCATCGCGCGGGCACAGCAGGGATTAAGACGGCGTAACAGGCTGGCTGGATTTTCCATGAGATCCTCTCTTTATTGGTTCCGGACACGCTACCGCCCGTCGCTGTTCCCCAACAGGAACCCATAGCGCACAGGGTCAGGCAGGCAGATTGTGTTTTTCTTTGCTGAGTACCCGCATCTCAGGCATTCAGCAAAAAACGGCGGACAGAGAAACGCTGTCCGCATCAGGCGATGGCCCTCCTTACTCCCCGGTCGCATAGATAACGATGCGACCGGGGTGAGCGAACGCCGCCAACGCGCCTCCGGCGCGAAGAATGACGGGCAATTACGCGGTAGCGCGTTCGTTCCAGCTATCGGAATGAATGATGTTGCCGTCTTTATAGGTCCAGATGATCTTCTCGTAGCGCAGCTCGATCTGTTCCAGATGGTTGTGCTTCTCGTAGGCAGGGTCTTTGATGTCGTGCATCAGGGGATTCACTTTCACCACCTTGACGTTCTCAAGCGTGGTGTTGAAATACTCCACTTCCTGGCCAGCATCGTTGATCCGGTACCACTTGAACTCGGCGGATTTCAGGGTCTGACCGGTGGTCACCGCCTTGTACAGGTAGGGGCTGGAGGAGTCGATCTCCTTGGTGAACAGGAAAGGCGTATGGATCCGCGTGCCGGTCAGTTTGCCGGTGTTGTTATCGGTCGGGATGTACAGGTTATGCTCCTGGGCCACCACTTCGATACTGCCTTCACGATCCTGAACGTCGACAGACCCTTTAATGTCCGCGCCGCCGTCGTCTTTCAGCCAAAGATAAACAGGAATTGCCATGGAATTACTCTCCATTGTGTAGTGAAGCGCCATCATCCTGGGATGACGCAGAAGGTTTGTCCGGTAACCGGCAGGCGTCGACCTGCGGCACCAGACTGATTTCGACACGTCGGTTCAGCGCCCGGCCTTCCGGCGTGTCGTTTGTTGCAATTGGGCGGCTTTCGCCATAGCCCTGAACGGCAAAGCAGCTGTCCGGCACGTCGCCGGTATCGCGCATCCAGTCGCGGACCGATTCCGCGCGTTTCAGCGACAATAGCTGGTTGGCTTTTTCCTCACCGACGCTGTCGGTGTGGCCGGCCACCACGATAAGCCACCCGGGCCTGGCCTTAATGTCCACCAGCGAGTGGACAAGCCGCTTTGTCGAACCGGGTTTCAGTACCCATTTCCCGGTATCGAACAGCGACATGCTGTCAAGGCGGATGACGTGCGGCGCGACGCGCTGCACCGGCCTGGGGGGCGGTGGCGGCGGCACGTAGCGGCGAATAGCCTCCAGCAACGGCAGGCGAATCCGCTCCCCGCGATATAAGCCAAGACTCAGGCGCAGCGGGACGCCGTTACGCGCCCAGCTATCCAGCAGCGCGGCATCTTCACGCAGCACCCTGACGGCGCTGGCTTTTGCCCCATAATCATCCATCGCGATCCGCTCATAACGGGCAATATCTGCGCCCACGCGCTGCAGCAGTTGTCGATTATTCCAGCCACTGCTGAGCAGCGCGGCGACAGCCGCAAGAGTGAAAATAGCGAGCGCCGCGCGCCCGGCCCTGCCCCATGGCGTGAGTCCCCGTCCCGCCGGTAACTGTGACAGGATGAAATCCGGCAAGGATGACGCATCCGGGGTGTCGGTCTCGCCTGGCTGCCAGCCAGCTACCCGCGTCAGGCCGGTATGCCGGGATAACCACCTCGTCCATGCCGACGACGCCAGGCTCCCGGCATGGGTGGGTCCGATCCCCCAAAGTACGGCCGCTGGGGTCAGGGGTGGCAGGTCGGCATTCTCCTCCGTTAACACGGCAAGGACGTGCCGTTCGAACCAGCCCATCAGGCTGTTCATTAACACCTGCTGCTGCAGCGCCGCCGCACCGCCGACGCTCAACCAGGTCGACACAGAACAGGGGGCGCAGGAGGGCTGCCAGACTTTCACCGCCTCACCCGGGATCGCCGCCTGCCAGAGCAGACTGGGGTTCATCGCGCTGCCCACCTGCCCCTGCAGCGCCAGCGGTACGGCATACCCCGTCTGCTGACGCAGCTGGCTGATTTGCCAGCGCAGGGCCAGCAGGGCGCTGGTCAGCGCGTCGCTTTGCGCGTGCCGCTGCGGGCAGACGCAGAGCAGCACCGACAGCTGAGGCCCCCACTCCGGTCGCTGGCTCAATATCTGGCGCGCAACCTGCGGCAGCTCCTCCGTTTTTTCCACCCGGATCCAGCAGCCCTGTTTGACGACCCGCACCGGGGACGGCTGCGGCCAGACACACGGCAGATCGCCGCAAACGAGGACTACC
Source organism: Klebsiella sp. V115_8 (assembly GCF_029967715.1). Taxonomy (NCBI): domain Bacteria; kingdom Pseudomonadati; phylum Pseudomonadota; class Gammaproteobacteria; order Enterobacterales; family Enterobacteriaceae; genus Klebsiella; species Klebsiella sp. V115_8. Next base: position 430,076 of record NZ_JASCAR010000002.1, on the reverse strand, counting down.
GGCTGGCGATAAGCGATCGTCGGAAGTTCGTGCAGGGTTGACGAGACGTGACGTTCGGCACCACGACGGGCAATACGCCAGATCACGATAATCAGGGCCAGCGTAACCAGCAGAATGAGCCACGCCCCCCAGCGGGGAACCGGCAAAAATAGCAGGCACACCAGCGCGCTCAGCAAGCCTGCCCACAGCGCCAGCCCGCGCTGCTGGGCGGGGCTCATTTCACCTCCCCCGGCAGCAGGGTCAGCAGCAGATGATCGAGCCAGTGGTTCAATCCCCACCACAGAGCCACGATCACCGCCACGCTCAGCCCTGCACGTACCGGCCAGGAGGCCAACCAGCCGCTTATCCCCAGTCCGGCGCGGCTCTCTATCAGCACCGGAGCGCCCTGCGGACAACGGAAAGGCGGGACATGTTCACTGAGCGCGTTGACCAGCTTCAGGCGCTCCGGGTCGTGGAGGGAGCGAAAGCTGCCAACAAAACCCAGCAGCATCACCCGCTGAAAACAGGTGACCACAGCCAGGTCGGGCGTCGGATCATGCAGAACCTCGCGCATCCGCTCGCACAGAGTGTCGCCGGCGTCCATGGTGCCGAGAAAAAGCCCCTGCAGCGGAATGTCATACCACTGCAGGCAGGCATCATCCTCCACGCCGCGCCCTTTCACGACTTCATCGAGCAGCGCGCACTGGGCGGTGAGAATATGCTGACAGCTGACGTCATCAAGCCCGCTCGCCTTCAGCTCAGTTTGCACGCGCTCGACATCAGCAATACACCGCTGCCATAGCCTGTACCCCTCCTCATCGCGGAACTGCGGGCCATGGCGCAGGCTGATAACCTGCAGCCAGGTGTTTTGCAGCAGCGCATCGATATCAATGGACGCGGCGTTGCCGCGTTGACGTTCATTCACGTTCGTAGCACCGCAAAAAGTTCAAGTTCAGGCTCGCCGAGCATCCCCGGGACGTAGAACATACAGGTACCGCTCTGCAGCATTTCCGTCGCCAGAGGATGGGACACATCGAGGCTGAAATACTGGTTTTCCAGACGCAGCGGGATCGCCGCCGGCACATGACGCAATGGCGTCAGGGGCACCCCTGTCCGCGAGGAGTTGACGATGGCTTTGACATGATCCGGACTGCCCACTTTGCACTGCCGCGGAAACTGTTCCTGCAGCTGAGCGACCGGTACCGACGAACGAACCGACAGATAGTAATCCGCCCCTTCCCGCAGCCGGGCATCGTGCAGACGCGCCTGCCAGAAGTGCAGCCGGGCATCATGCTCCAGGGCAATCGCTACCACCCGCGACGGCAGGCTCGCCTCCAGCAGGTCGCTGAGTAAATCAAACAGCGGCGGAAAAACCGCGTTCAGCTGGTCATGTTGATAGATCGGGACGGCATTCGCCTGATGGGTCAGCGAAAAGGTCAGCAGGCTGCCAGCCAGGCGCGCCAGCTCCGGATAGAGGCGTTCCGGCGGGCTTTGCCGGTAACGCAGAAAATACCCCAGCACCGGCTCAGCGCTGTTCAGCGCGTTCAGCAACCAGAACAGAGAGACATCGGCCACGGCAAAATCAGCCATCCGTTCATTGCTCTCGCGACGCATGGCCATCAGGCGCGTCAGACGAGCCCGGAGCTGAGTAAGCAGCAGTTCAAGCTGCGTCGCCAGCCAGCGGCTGCCCTGAATCTGCAGCAGCGGCGGGAGAAACGTCTCGTCGATGAGCCAGGCCCCCTGCGAATCCCGCAGCAGGCGTACCACCGGACAGGTCAGGTAATCGCTGTTATCCTGATGGGCGAAACGGAGGGACAGCTCCGGCTGCATGACGGCAATCTGCCGGGTATCATCCCCGAACTGGTTGCGGACATCGCGCCAGCGCTGCCGGAAGCGCACCGGCCTGTCGGCCACATCATCAGGCTTCAGGCAGTTGCCGCCATTGGCCTTCATCAGAGGCAGCGCCAGCATCACCACTCCCGTGCGAGATTCGCCCTCCAGCGACAAAGCCGGCGGCAGCGCATCGGCATTGTCCGTATCAATCATCGTGCCATCCTGGAACCGGACCTGCAGCCTGTGAGCCTGCAGGCGGCCCAGTTTGAGCATCTCTGGTTCGAAGGTCGCCTCAACCACTCCCCAGGGGTGGTTGAGGCCCATCCGGGCAATCGCTTCCGCAGCCCAGGCGGCATACGCAGCCTGCTGTTGAAAATGCTGGGGCGACACCATAATGCCCCGGCCCCATAACGGACGTTCGGTTTTCATCATCGTCCGACCCTACGCCTTCGCCTTCGGCATCTGGCTGACCAGCGACAGATTGACGTCCAGCCCCTCGACCTGGAAGTGCGGCACGGCGTACAGCTTCACGCGGAAGAAGCCCGGGTTGTCCTCGATATCTTCCACCACCACGCTGGCATCGCGCAGCGGATGGGAGGCCTGCAGCTCGTCGCCCGGATCGGTCATTTCAGTGACCAGGCTCCGCACCCAGGTGTTCAGCTCCAGCTCCAGCAGACGCCGGTCCTTGGTGGTGCCGATATTTTCGCGCTGGATCATCTTCAGGTAGTGCGCGATGCGCGACAGCAGGAAGATATAAGGCAGACGCGCGTTGATGCGGCTGTTGGCGGTAGCGTCGGCGGTATCGTACAGCGCCGGTTTTTGCGCGGAGTTGGCCGAGAAGAAGCAGGCGTAATCGCGATTTTTGTAGTACGACAGTGGAATGAAGCCCAGGCTGGCGAACTCAAACTCCCGCGTTTCCGGGATCATCACCTCGGAAGGGATCTTCACCTGATTGCCGGTGCCCAGATCGTACAGATGGATGGGCAGATCTTTCACCGCGCCGCCGGCCTGCGGGCCGCGGATCTGCACGCACCAGCCGTTATTGACAAAGCTCTTCACCATATTGGAAGCGAAAGAGAACGCCGCGCTGGTCCAGAGATACTTTTCGTGGTCCGGCCCCTTCACCTGCTCGACATAGTTGAAGCTGCGCACCGGCACGGTGTCCGGACCATACGGCAGACGACCCAGCACGCGCGGCATGACCAGGCCGATGTAGCGGGCGTCGTCGGTTTCCCGAAACGCTTTCCAGCGAATATATTCCGCACGTTCGAAGTAGTTACCGATATCTTTGATGGCGGCGACCTCTTCCATGGTCTCTTTCAGGAAGAAAGCCGGGCCGACGGCGCCGATAAACGGCATGTGGGCGGCAGCGGAAACCCGGGAGATATTGCGCAGCAGCGCCACGTCCTGCGCGCTGGCATCGAACTCATAGGCCGAGATCAGCGAGCCGATCGGCTCGCCGCCGGGGGTGTCGTACTCCGCGGTGTAGGTGTGCCAGTAAAGGCCGCTCTGAATCAGCTCCGGCGCATCCTCAAAGTCCTGACGCAGATCGTCCTTTGAGACGTCGAGGATCTCGGTTTTCACGTTCTGGCGGTAGTCGGTGTTGTCCACCAGCTGTTTGAGGCCGCGCCACAGGGATTCGACCTGCTGAAACTCCGGATGGTGCATCACTGCGTCCAGCTGGCGGCTTATCTGGAAATCCAGTTCAGCGATATGGTGGTCAATCAGCGTTTTATCGAGCTTTTCCACCCGCTGGCCGGACTGGCGGATGCGCTCCATAAACACCTGCATCGCCGCGGTCAGACGCTCCGCCGCCGGCGCCTCGGAGAGCGCGGCATCGTCCAGAAAGTCGTTGATATCCCCGAGGCGAGAGGCCGGGGCGAGATTGATTTTTTCAAACAGCGACGCGTAAACGCCCTCACTCGCCGTGTTTTCCTGCAGCGCGGTTTGCCCCTGAACAGGGCTGTTTTCTGTGGTAACAGACATTAGCATTTTCCCGGTTATTCCATTAACAGACTTGCCCCGCCATTATTTCGGAGCAAGCGCACTCATTTCGTCGCGTAATTCCTGTGACAGCGCCGGATCTTTCAGAATTGCCTCAAGCTCTTTTCTGAAAGTGGCGTTATCGAGCAGATTGGATTTGAGATCGCGTAATAAATTACGCATCGCCAGCATGGCGCGGAGTTGTGGAATTTGCCGGGCAACCTGCTCCGGTTCAAAATCGTTGATATCGGTAAAACGCAGTCTGACGTTCTCCTCTTCGCCATTGCCAGCCAGCGTATTCGGTACCGAGAGATTCACCTCCGGGCTAAATTCCGAAAGTACGCTGTTAAAGTTATTTTTATTGACGTTAATTTTTTCTCTTTCCGATAATGGCCGGTTTTCTTTACCGTGACTAAAATCGCCAATGGTAAGTAGCTTTAATGGCAGCTCAACCTTTTTTTGCACGCCGCCGGTGTGGAGAGATAATTTGAGATTAATGCGAGCCTTAGGCACTTCATTCTGGAACGTATCAGCCATAGCAGTTCCTTTCCTCAGCGAATAATTATTGAAGAGTTGTCGGTAAAAGCCTGAGGATAATAAAACAAAAATAGATTATCGATCAACTTAACAAGAAGATTTATTGAATATACTCACAAGGTGAATGATTTTATTTTTTCTTAGCGCCAGGATAAATATTTAATAAATAAATACAAAACCTAAAACAATAATCAAAATAAATTACGCACCAAAGAAAAATATAAGAATAAACATAGCGATAACAGCACCTGGAATTAAATCATCCCCTCGCAACGCAATTTATCGTCACCCGCGCGGCAAAACATTCAAGAGCAACCTTTTTCCCAGCAACTGGTTTGCACTAACCGGTCAGCGAACGTGACGAGGAATGACCGCGGACCCAGCGATATGTTCCTCCGCAGACAGTCGTCAGTGGCTGAAGAGCCTATTTTTCTGGGCGACTGACCACAGCGCGATGGCGAAAAAAGTTGTCGTTACCAAAAAAATATGAACCCGGTTACAAGATGCGCACGCCACCGTCTTCGGCATCCTGAGGAGGTCGCATTCTGCGGATCGCCAGGCTATATCTATGACACCTTTCTCCCACAACGAGTAAAAATAATGAGCAAGAAGATCCTGATGCTGGTCGGCGATTACGCCGAAGATTACGAAACGATGGTCCCTTTTCAGGCACTGCAGATGATTGGCCACCAGGTCGATGCCGTCTGCCCGGATAAAGCCGCCGGCGACTATGTGATGACGGCGATCCATGATTTTGACGGAGCCCAGACCTACAGCGAAAAGCCGGGGCACCGCTTCACTCTGAACGCCGATTTTGCCGCGGTGAAGGCTGAGGATTACGACGCGCTACTGATCCCCGGCGGCCGCGCGCCAGAGTATCTGCGTCTGAACGAACAGGTCATTAAACTGGTCCAGGCGTTCGACGCCGCGCGTAAACCTATCGCCGCCGTCTGCCACGGGCCACAGCTGCTGGCCGCCGCCGGGATTCTGCAGGGGCGGACCTGCAGCGCCTATCCGGCCTGCGCCCCGGAGGTGCGCCTGAGCGGCGGGCATTATGCCGATATCGGTATCGATCAGGCGCATGTTGACGGCAATCTGGTCACCGCCCCCGCCTGGCCGGCGCACCCGCAGTGGCTGGCGAAATTCGCCGCCCTGCTGGCGGAGTAACGCATTTTCTCTGACTAAGTGAACGACTATCGCCGCGCTGACGCTCTCTTTGTTACCGGCCCGGCGGTTTTCGAACGGCCGTTTCCGCTGCCGCCAAACCTGATTCAGCTCAGCGAAACGCTGGCCGGATTGTCTCCTCGCCTCAGATGCGCATTCCCCCGGAAACTTCAATGCGCTGGGCATTAACCCAGCGATGATCATCGGATAACAGCGAGGCGATCATCGGCCCGATATCCTCTGGCACCCCCGGTCGGCCAAGCGCCGTCATGTTCGCCACCGCCTGAGCGACCTGCGGGTTATCCCGCACCACCCCGCCGCTGAAATCCGTGGCGATGGCGCCCGGCGCCACGCAGTTCACCGTGATCCCGCGGCCGCCCAGCTCAAACGCCATATAACGGGTCAGGGTTTCCACCGCAGACTTCATGACTGCATAGGGCGCCCGATTCGCCATCACGATACGGGTCAGTCCGGACGAGATATTCACAATTCGCCCGCCATCGGCCAGCAGCGGCAATAATTTTTGGCTGAGGAAAAAAACACCCTTCACATGGATGCGATAAAGCGCATCGAACTCCGCTTCGGTAGCGTTCAGAAACCCCATGCCGCTGGCATTGCCGGCATTATTGACCAGGTAATGAAACCGATCGGCCCCCAGCTCCGCCAGGGCCGCCTGAAAGGTGCTGACAAACCCGTCAAAGGTGTCGGTTTCGCCGGCGCTGAAGGGCAGCGCGATCGCCCGCGAGCCCTGGGCTTCAACCCACGCGACCACATCGGTCGCCTCGGCGAAATGCGCGTTGTAGGTCAATACCACATTCACGCCGCGCTGAGCCAGCGCTTCAACGGTCGCGCGGCCCAGGCCACGGCTGCCGCCTGTCACCAGGGCGATTTTTGCGCTATTGTTCATGTTTTCCCCTTTTATCTCTGCTGAAAACATGAGCGATTATAGGCCTCTGAATGCCGACGATAAGACCGCATGGTGCGACAGGATTGTTTTGCCAGCTGGAACAATGTCATGGATAAACTGGATACCCTGACCCTGTTCGTGCGTATCGTCGAACGGGGTTCGTTCAGCGCTGCCGCCGCGGATCTGGGTTTTTCCCGGCCGGTGGCGACCGCAGCCATTAAGGCGCTGGAGGCCAGCCTTGGGGCGCGCCTGCTGCAGCGCACCACCCGGCACGTGCAGCCGACGGCGGAGGGGTCGCTGTATTATCAGCGCTGCGTCTCCATCCTGGCGGCCCTGGAGGAGGCCAACCGCAGCGCCGGAGGGAGCATCTCCGGCACCCTTCGGGTGGACGTGGCGGGCAATCTGGCGCGAACCCTGCTGCTTCCCGCGCTACCGCAGTTTCTCGCCCGCTATCCGGCCATTACCTTGCAGATTGGCGAAAGCGAGCGCGACGTCGATCTGGTCCGCGAAGGGGTAGATTGCGTCATTCGCGGCGGCCATCTTCCCGATAGCGAGATGATTTGCCGGCCGCTCGCCATGCTGCAGGAGATCACCTGCGCCAGCCCGGCCTACCTCGCCCGGTACGGTACCCCGCATACGATTGACGAGCTGGCGGGACACGTGACGATCGGTTTTGTTTCATCGCGCACGCACCGTACCTTGCCGCTCAGTTTTACCCTGGATGGCCGCCAGACCGAGGTCAGTTTGCCCTGTCGGCTGCTGACTTCCGATGCCGACGTCGGCGCCGAAGCGGCCAGGCTGGGCTTTGGCCTGTATCAGGCACCCTTGTCCCGCCTTGAGGCCGATCTGGCATCCGGTGGGTTAACGGAGGTGCTGGCTGATTTTCGCCCTGCGCCGCTGCCGCTCTCCCTGCTCTATCCCAGCAGCCGGCAACTCTCTGCCCGGGTACAGGTATTTATCGACTGGGTGACGGCGCTGATGAAGGCGCCCCTGGCGCAGCAGGCATCCGGAAGGCTAAAATAACGTTTGCTATTATTTGCGGCTCGTGCGTTAATCATTAAGTCGATTTACCAGACGAAAAATTATTATCGAAGCACGTGTTCTCATCTCCAGGCGTTATCCCTGATACCACCTTCCTTTGAGCAGTCCCGTTAGTATTTTGCTTTTTCTGTAAACAGGCCCTGTCAGATCCCTGTTGGCTCGTTAAAAAAGCCCTCCGTCTGACCCAATACCCGGCTTACCACTAACAAAAATCAGCCGCGTTAATTTCCCTGAAAACGACCATTGTCTTTTCAACAGAACATTACCCATACAAGGTTTACATTATGATTGAACATATCCATTTTAGATGCCCATGCTGCCATGGCTCCCAGTACAGAACGTCCCAGTTTGACGTGACGGAAAAAAATCCCTTTGGTGCGAAATGCATTTTCTGCAAATCGGCCATGATGACCTTAGATACTATTCGCCCTTATCACCTGGGCGCGCTGTCCACCGCTCAGGCACAGCCATAAGACGATGAAGCGGGTGAACGCGGGCGGGAAAATCCCCCCGGTGATTCACCTGGGGGCAACCTCTGGTCCTTCACCTGACGCACCGTCGGTGGAATGGCGAAGGCCGGCATCCGGCAACGCTTTTATCAGGGTCGTCACATTCTCCCCGGCGCGGCTTTCCACATTAAAATAGTCCACCGCGCGCAGAATGAGCCGCAAACCTCGGCCGCTTTCCGCTAACGGATCGACATCGAAGCGCTCATCGCTACGCGCCAGCGTCAGGCGCTCGGCCGGAAAGCCCTCTCCTGCATCAATAAAGCGCAGCGTCACCCGGTCCTCCGCCGCGATAAATTCGACACGAAAAACGCGTTGCCGATCCTCATGCAGCGCATAGCGAATGATATTGGTGGCCGTCTCACAGGCGGCAAGATCGAGCGCGAAGCGCCACTCCTCCCCGACGGGCAGCGGCGCCAATTGTTGAGTCAGCCACGCCGCCAGCGGTGAAAGCGAGCTGAGTTGGGCAGGAAACAGCATGACGTTATTCACGGGCGCATCACGGATTGAACTGCGCAAGGGCTGAAGTGCGATCCTCGCAAATACGAAAAATACGATCCATCCTGGTCAGGGTAAACATATTGCGGATGCCGGGGTTCAGCGCGCACAGTGTCATTTCTCCTTTACCATTCATCATTTTCATCAGCGAAACCAGCGTTCCCAAACCGCTGCTGTCGATAAAATCGATTTTACTGAAATCAACAATCAGATCGGTGCGATCTTCGCCTATCTCCTGGGCGATTGCCGCTTTAAAGGCTACCGCGACGGACGCATCCAGCCGACGCACCGCCGGCGTCAGGATCGTCACCGAGGCCTGCCGTTCGGTTTCAATTTTCATCACTGTCCCCTGTACGTTCAATAATCAAGAGTGAAACATCATCGGCCATCGCCTGAGTCTCCTGCCCGTCGCCACTGCGCCAGCGGATCAGGTGCCGGGCAAACCCCGGCAGCAGCGCGGGCAGCGGCTGCGTCACGCTGTCCTGCAGCCACGCTTGTAAACGCGCCTCGCCAAACTGTTCACCGCTCCGGTTTTCACATTCGGTGATGCCGTCGCTGAACAGGCACAGCCGCTCTCCCGGCGCCAGTGAGAAACTGACATCTGCCCACGAGAGATGGTCTATCAACCCCACCGGCGCCCCGCCGCTGCCGACCGGACGGACGGCTGCGTCCGGGCTCACGATAAAAGGCGTGGGATGCCCGGCCTGACAGAGTTTGCCCGCGCCGGTCTTCAGGTCGATGACGCCATAGATCAGGGTGAAATAGCTGACAATCTCTGTTTCGTCACTGCAAAAACGACCATTAAGGATCGCCACCACTTCGGCAGGCGACGCCGGCTGGTTGTCTGCCGTAAAAAGAAAGCGCTCAACGGCCCTGCCATGCAGAAACTGGCGGGCGACGGCGAGCGACATCATCGCCGCCCCCACGCCGTGTCCGGAGACATCCACGCAGTAAAATCCGAGCCGATCGCCCAACGGGAAGACGTTAAAAATATCCCCCGACACCCAGGCCGAGGGCAGGAAAATCCAGTCGGAGAAAAATCCCTGATGACGCAGCTGATGAGTCGGGAGAACCGACTGCTGAATGCGCGCCGCCAGCTCCAGATCCTGTTCAATCTGTCGCAGCGCTTCGCTCAGCCGCGCATTGCGCGCGGCGAGGTCAGCCTCAAGGGAGAGGATCCGCGACCCGGCGTGCAGCCGCGCCCGCAGTTCGCTCTGCTCCACCGGTTTGCTGAGAAAATCATCGGCCCCGGCCTCAAACCCCTGCGTTAAATCGCCAGGGTCTTCGCGGGCGGTAAGCAATATCAGATAAACGTAGTGACCAAACTGGCGACGGCGAACTTCCCGGCACAGCGTCAGGCCATTCATCTCTGGCATCTCCCAGTCGCTTATCACCAGGCTGACGGGCTGGTTTTCGAGGATCGCCAGCGCGGCGACGCCGTTTTCCGCCTCACTGACGATATAGCCCCACTGCGTCAACATCCGGCTTAGCAGCCGACGATAAACCAGCGAATCTTCAACAATCAGGACGTGCTGTGCCGACATCGCGCCTCCTAAATCGGCAAGAACCAGATAAGGCTGATCGTGCCTTCACGAAACTTGCCGCTGCCGCTGTCGTGCCCCGGATAGCGGGTACCGGCATAGTTGGCATACTGCACAGAGAACGATCCTGGCGTATAGCCCGCGTAGCCGAAACTGTAACTGTAGTCGCCATTCCACGGCTGCTGCTGGCTACTGTCCGGATACCAGAACGCGGTAGCGCGCACAAAAAAATGCTGCTTAAAGGTATATCCGCAGCCGCCGAGCAGCACATTTTTGTTTTTGCGGATGTCATCGCTCTCCAGATCGTAATAGCGCGGCACCCAGCTGTAGCCTACCTGGCAGATAATGGCATCGCCTTTGTTAATCAATAGCGCATGCTCCATGGGCTTCGGCAGCGAAAATTTATACGCCAGGGTAATCGCCCCCTGCTCAAAATAGGTGTGACGCTTGCTGCCCGAGGTCCAGAAGTGGTTATCGCCATAGTTACTGTAAACCAGGCTGACGGTGTTGGCATGCCAGTCGTCGTAGCCAAAACTATAGCGAAAATCGGCGGTATAGCGGCTGGTATCGGTCACCGGTAAACGGGATGTCACGTTGGCGAACCAGAAGCTGTAAGGCGAGTATTGCAGGCTGAGGTTCAGCGTCTGATTATATTTTTTCTTCTGTTCTGCGCTGTCTGAGCTGTTGGGGACGGTCATCCACTGCTCTTTTAAACCCGAACTAAAGCTCAGCGCTCCGGAAAACACCTTGTCATTCCCGGAAAAAAGCCGTCCCCAGCGGCTGGTAAACACCCCGGCCTGCACCGGTTCACCACTTTTATCACGCAGCGGTTGTGCGTCGTTCTTCTCTGCTCCTTCGGCACCTGCGATGGCGCACCATAGCGCACAGGCCAGCATATATTTCTCCCGCATTTGCCCTTCCTTAGTTAGGTATCCAGCGTGCGGCGACGCGGTATTTGGCCATCAACCACAGTACGCCCAGCGCGGCGGCATGGATCAAGGTGTTCACTATCCACGCCTGGCGCCACAGATCGAAGGTGACCAGTTGGCTTACGGCGAGCACGATGTAAACATGCAAAATAAAGGTGTAGAGCGAACGCTGCCCGAGCGGGATCAGGAACCAGCCTGCCAGCCAGTTCAGGGGGCGCCAGCACCAGGTCAACAGCAGATAAATAGTGACCATCAGACTGATATCATTAAGGATCCGTACCGGCCCGAGGCCGTTTTTCGCCGCCCAGGTATGGTAAAAGGCGTTAAATTCCGCCGGTGGGATCACGTGCATCAGCAGCGCGGGCGGCATAAAAGGATTGGTATGATTCTGGGCGACAAACGCAAGGATAAGCGCGATGCACACCAGCGCCGCGACGGCGACTTTGCCGGGCGGCGTGCGGGCGAAAGAGATCAGTTCCGCTTTGTACCAGCCGCAGCACATTCCCAGCACAAAGATAAATTGCCAGGCCATCAGGGGAAAGGCGAATTCAAATTCGCAGGGCGTCACCCGTACCGGCCAGCGTTGCCAGCAGCCGTAGATCAGCAGCGAGACGCCCAGTAATGGGTAGACGTGACCCTTTTGCAGCATGCCGAGAAACAGCGGGCTGAGCAATAACAAAAAAATATAGAGACCGAGGATCTGCGTCTGATGCGGGCCAATCTGCAGATAAAGGATAATGTTAAACCACGTCTCTTTTATTTGTGGGGTTAGCGGATAAAGCGACCAACTGGTCCCGGAAAAGCGGTCGGTAAAATGAGTGACTTCATAGACATTAATATGAGGTAAATATCTCAGCAAAAGAAAAGAGACAATAATAATAATATTAACCTGATATATTTTCCAGGCGCGAAGATAAAGCCCCCAGCTCACCGTCAGTAATACTGCCTTTTGTAATCTGACACGATTTAGCATCCCTAACATGAAGCCGGACAGGATCACAAAGCCCTCGGCACCGGTGGTCAAACCAAATCGTTCCCAGCTGAAAATATTAAATATCGACATCACTTCCGTATGCGCCACCACCATCATCACGAGAGCAATACCGCGCATAAAGTCGATACGCAGGTCGCGATCCCCGGTCAGAGAGTAACGCCAGGCCGTTGATTTATCAGTTTCTTTTTGCGAAATCGCTGAAACAACCTGGCTCATGAGGGATCCCGTCGTCTACCCTGCAACATTTATTACAAATTATTTAGATAGTGTAGAATGCGCTATCTTGCAATGCTCATTTTATAAATTCCGCCTGCGTACATCACACTATGTTAAGTCATCCCGGTGACTATCATTTCGCGCTGTTGAAATTTTTACGCCACCATCTACACTCACTTTACTGTTATTTATAAGCCCCTGTGCGTTCTGCAGAACGCCGCCAATCAATAACAGACCAGTCATTCAAACTCAGCGCGGAATCAGGATATCCTTGCTATGGATTTTTATTTTTCCCGTTTTGAACATCGTCGACCGCCTGAGCCGCTCAGCACCCCGCGCTGGGTGAGGATGATCTGGCAGGTATTAGCCGTGGCCGCCCTGGTTCTCGGCGCCAATTATATTTACTGGCGCTGGACCGCGTCTTTAAATACCGACGCCCTATGGTATGCCGTTCCGCTGGCGCTGGCGGAAACCCTGGCGTGGATTGGCACAGTCCTGTTCACCATTAATTTATGGCAGGAAAAAGATCCTCCGCCAGGCGTCCCCCCGACGGAGATTAACGACTGTCTGCGAGCGGATGAAGCGGTGGAGTCGAGGCCGATTAAAGTCGATCTGTTTATCGCCACCTACTCCGAAGACGTGGAGCTGGTCAGGCTGTCGATCCGTGACGCTATGCGGATGACCTATCCCGGTCCGCTCGACTATAAGGTGCATGTTCTTGACGACGGGCGTCGCCCGGAGATGAAGGCGGTCTGCGAGCAGGAGGGGGCGAACTATATCACCCGTCAGAGCAATATCGGCTATAAGGCCGGTAACTTGTGCAACGGGCTGGAACATACCGATGGCGACTTTCTGATCATCTGTGATGCCGATACCCGCGTTTTCCCGACCCTGCTGAGCAATACGCTCGGCTATTTTCGCGATCCGGACGTCGCCTGGGTGCAGACCCCGCAATGGTTTTTCGATCTCCCGGAGGGGGAGGATCTGGCGCGCTGGCTCCGGCGTAAAGCGGGCGGCGCAGGCTACGGCGTGGGCTGGCTGGCGCAGAAAATCGTCGGTCCGGTGACCATTGGTCGCGATCCGTTTTTCAACGATCCGCGCATGTTTTACGACGTGATTTTACGGCGCCGCAACTGGGCTAATGCCGCATTCTGCTGTGGCGCCGCCTCCGTTCACCGGCGGGAAGCGGTGATGCAGGCCGCGCTGCGCAGCTACGTCTGGAGCGTTGACGCCGAGATCGCGCGTCATACGCGGGATATTCGCGACCCGGCAACGCGGGAAGCGCTGCAGGAGGCCATGCGCCCCCACGTGGCCTTCGATACTGAACTGACGCCCTATAAGTTCCACGTCTCGGAAGATATTTATACCTCCATCCTGCTGCACGGCGACGCTGCCCGCCGCTGGCGCTCGGTAATGCACCCGCGGATCGAGTCGAAAATGCTCTCGCCGCAGGATATGCTGACGTGGATGATCCAGCGCTTTAAGTACGCCGCCGGTTCGCTGGATATCCTGTTCCATGACAACATTTTCAGCCGCCGCCGCTTTAAACTCTCGCTGCCGCAAACGCTGATGTACGCGACCACCTTCTGGTCCTATCTGGCCTGCGTATGGAATACCGTGTTCCTGATTTCACCCATTATTTATCTCTTCACCGGCATTCCCCCGGTGTCGGCGTGGTCTACCCCTTTCTATCTGCACTTTTTACCCTTTTTTATCGTCTCCGAACTGGCCTTTATGTTCGGCACCTGGGGTATTTCGGCCTGGGACGGCCGGGCCTCTTACCTCTCCTTTTTCTCGATGAATCTGCGGGCGCTAAACACCGTTTTGCGCGGGGAACAGATCAAATTTCACGTCACGCCAAAAGAGCGACAGACGGGCCGTTTTCTCTATCTCGTCAAGCCGCAAATTGCCATCGTTATACTCACCCTGACGGGGCTGCTATGGGGCGGCATCCAGGTGGCGCGCGGGCAGGTTGACGACCCCTCCGGGTACGTCATCAACATTTTCTGGGGCGCGGTGAATATTGCCGCCATGCTGCCGCTGATCTTCGCCGCCATATGGACGCCCCCCGAAGAGCAGGAGGCAAGTCGATGAGGATCCGCGATGCCCTGCTCCCCGCCCGCAGCTACCTCACCATCCTCATTGGCTTCCTGCTGGGTTTTGCGATTGTCGTGTGGGTGGAAAAACAGATGCCCGCGCGCGTCGAGAGCAGCGGTGGGATGACGTTGAGCCAGGATTTTCCGCCGCTCCCTGCCCCGCGCGAGTTGACCTTTGACGAGGCGATCTGGGCGCGAGTGGCCTGGCAGTATTATGTGAATAATACTCAGCCAAACGGTCTGGCCAACGCACACGATGGCGAACCCTGGCTTAGCCTGTGGAGCGTCGGCAGCTATCTTTTCGCCGTGGTCGCCGCAGAGCAGCTGCATATTGTGACCGCCGCCGAAGGTGATGAGCGCATTGCCGCCGCCCTGTTTACGCTCGGTCAACTGCCCCTCAACGCCCAGGAATTGCCCGCCGCTCAGTACCATGCCGACACGCTGCAGATCCTCGGCAGCCCGGACTCCTCCGCCATCGGTATGGGACGCCTGCTCACCGCCCTGCAAACGCTGCTCTGGCGCTATCCTCAGCACGCCGCCGCGGTGCGGGATCTGTTTAATCAGTGGCGGGTCGGCGCGCTCATCAGCAACAGCCCCGCCAGCCAGGCCGCGGCGCCGCTGCACCACTGGGCGCTGGCGGCGGATGAACCGCGGGACAGCTTTGGCTACCGGCTGTACGCCAGCCATACGCTGCGGCTGATCGACAGCGCCGCGGGGCTGGCGGTGACCAACCCGCCGCAGGGGCAGCAGATGATCGATATCGACGGCATCATGGTGCCCGACGAGGGGCTGCGCACGCCCTGGGGTCGGCAGCCTTCGCTGATCAGCCTGCCGTACCTGCTCACCGGGCTTGAGCTGGGCTTTGACGCGCAGAGCGCGGAGATCGCCTGGCGCATCATGCAAATCCAGCAGCGCCGTCATAGCCTGAGGGTCAGCAAGCCGCCGGTCAGCACCGACTACGCCGAGCCCGCGCCGGATTATGCCAGCGCGCTGGCGGACCGGCAGCCGCAGAGCGCCTTCGTCCCGCGCAGCGCCGCCCCGGAGCAATCGGCGATCACCTCCACCCGCACCGCCTTTGCCTGGTACGCCCTGTTCCGTAATAGCTGGAGCGAAGCGCTGCGCCAGCAGGTCCAGACGCTGCAGGTCCCGGGCAGGGGCTGGCAGCGCGGGTTAAATCTCAACCGCAGCGTCAACGACGTTATTGACGGCGATACCAACGCGATCGTGCTGGAAAGCCTGGCCTACATTTCCCGGGGGCAGATGCTGTGTCTGGCCTGCCTGAGCCCTGCCCCTCTCCCCTCGTCCTCAGCAGGAGCAACGCCATGAAGCTGATCTATTTATCCCGTTTTCCCCTGCTGGCCGGACTCATGGCGCTGTGGCTCTCGCTCTCCGGCGCGCAGGCCGCGACCGGTCTGCCGGCTACGGAATACGCCCCGCGCAGCGGGGAGCTGACGTCGAGGGAGATGACTATCGCCAGAAACGCCTGGCAATATTTCGTCGCCAACTTTCAGCCCACCACCGGGCTGGTCAATGCGGTGAACAAATACCCCTCCACCACCATGTGGGACAGCGCCTCCTATCTGGCCGCGATGACCGCGGCCCGTGAGCTGGGGATTATTGATAAGGCGGAGTTCGACCGTCGGATGCTGAAGTTTCTCGCCACGCTGAATAAGCTCGATTTATTCCGTAACGAATTGCCCAACAAAGCCTATAACACCGTGAGTGGACAGAAGGTGAACTACCAGAACAAGCCGGGCGAAATCGGCTATTCGGCGCTGGATATCGGCAGAATGCTGATCTGGCTGAAGGTGATCAAGGAGCGCTATCCGGAATACAGCAACGGCATCGATAACGTGGTGCTGGGGTGGGATTTCAGCCATGTGGTCGATCCCTGCGGCACGCTGTACGGGGCGTATCTGGAAAACGGCCAGCCAAAATACGTTCAGGAAGGCCGCCTGGGCTACGAGGAGTACGGCGCGGCGGGCTTTCAACTGTGGGGATTTAACACCTGTCAGGCCAGCCGGCCGCAGCCCTACGAGCTGGCGGAGATTTACTGCGTGCTGGTCCCCTATGATTCGCGCGACCCGCGGCAAACCAGCCAGCATAACTATGTGGTCAGTGAATCTTACGTGCTGTATGGCATGGAGTTTGGCTTTGATAATCCTGCTGACCGGAACAACAGCCCGCGCGAGTACTCCCATCCATGGATGAAAAACTTTGCCGACCGGGTCTATCAGGCCCAGGAGAATCGCTACGCCATCACCGGGATCCTCACCGCCCGCTCCGAGCATCAGCTCGATAAATCCCCGTACTTTGTCTATGACACGGTGTTCAGCGATGGTTTTAACTGGAACACCATAACCGACAAAGGCCAGTTCGTACCGAACAGCGCCGCCGTGTCGCTCAAAGCGGCGATGGGGATGTGGGTGCTGTGGAACTCGCCCTATACCGATCGTCTGCTGGACGCCATTGAAAACGCGAACGAAGCGGGTAAAGGCTATTACGAGGGGCTGTATGAGAATGGCGACGGGCCAATCAATGAATTTACCGCCAACAATAACGGCATCATGCTGGAAGCGCTGCTGTTTAAAAAAGAGGGCAAACTGCTGCAGTTTTCCAGCGACAATCCGAAAAACCGCAATTTCGCCCCGTCGCTGTGGGACAAGAAGCTGGTGGATCTCTTTGAACCGAATAACGGCCCGCGCAATCGCCCGTTCCTGAGCAACACCCCGGCCGTCAAAACATGGTGCGAGCAGACCGGGACCACGCAGCGCACCCAACCCGCCTGCCAGGCCTGCCAGTGCGCCGCCTGCAAGGCTGACGAGCCCGTTAAACTTCCGCCGGTGACCGCGCAATGCTTAAAACCCTAGCCCGCTGTCTGGCCGTCGCCGTCGTCCTGCTGCTTATCGCCCTGGCGCTGTTTGGTCGCGAAGGCACGGGGTGGCGCTGGCTGACTAAAGGCGGCTGGCACACCACCGCCCGTATCAGCAGCCTGACGCCGCAGGAGCGGACGTGGGCGCAGATCGCCTGGAGGTACGTCGAGAACAATACCCAGCCGCATACCGGCCTGGTCAACGGCAGCGACAAACAGCCCCGCGCGACGCTATGGCAGATGGGCGACACCCTTATCGCCCTGCTCGCCGCCAGAGAGCTGGGGCTGGTAAAGGAAGCGGAATTCGACGCCCGCCTGACGCCCCTGCTCGGCACCCTCAATCGACTGACGCTGACCGACGGCGGTTCGCCGGGCAGGCTATACTCCACTCAGACGGCGACCCCTGTCGACTTCAGCGGCAAACCGGCGGGCAGCGGCTGGTCAGCGAAAGATATGGCGCGACTGATGCTCGCCCTGCGGCTCACCGCCGAACGCGCGCCGCAGTATGGCGAGTACATTGATAAAATTATCCTGCGCTGGAACTTCTGTCCGGTGATCGATAAAGACGGTGAGCTGTGGTCCGCCTCACTGCAGAACGGGCAGCGGACGATCCGCGAGGAGCTCCGGCTGGGAGACAGTGAATACGCCGCCAGCGCGTTCCGCCTGTGGGGATTTCCGGCCGGTAAGGCTCTCTCTCCCCCGGCGCGCCATGTGATTATTTATCAGCGCCGCCTCGCCGTTGACGACCGCGACCCGCGAACCACCTGGCAGCCCGTGGTGCTCTCCACTTTGCCCGCCATGCTGCCGGGACTGGAGTTCGGCTGGCAGCCGCCTGGCGTGTCGGAAGAGGTACAAAAAGCCATGCGCGCCCGGGCGGAAGGGATATGGCTCAGCCAGAAAACGCGCTGGACGCAGGATAAGGTGCTCACCGCCCGGGCCGATTTTTCGCTTACCCAGGCGCCCTGGCACGTGGAAGACACCGTCTGGGGAAATGGCTACGCCTGGAATACGCTCGGGGACGACGGGAAATACTACCCCCGGCTGGCGCAGGTGACCACCAAAGCGGTCTTTGTCCTGTGGACGCTGTGGGAAACCGAGTATACCGATGCGCTGATGGCGGTCACTACCCATCTTAACGACCCGCAGCGCGGCTGGTTTGAAGGTCGGGTCGAGGCCACCGGCGACGTCAACGCCACCCTCACCCTCTCCACCAACGCCATGGTGCTGGAGGCGCTGTTTTACAAACACAACGCCGGGCCGTTGTTCAAAAACGGCCTCGCGGATGACAACAGCTATTTTTCCCGCCGCGCGACGGACGAATTTAACCCGCCCCGCCGCTGCCTGCCGGGCGAACGGGTCATGAGGAGCGCACCATGAAGTTTTATCGCGATCTCTTTGAAGCCAGCCTGAATCGCGTCGTACCGGAGCACGACAAACAGCGCTTCTTCGAGGCCTTCTACACTACTTTTATCCATATGTCTGCTGAAACCGAGCAGCACTTCTCACAACGCTCCGGCGAAGAGGGCCAGCAGATGATCTTTAAAAGCTTTTTCGCCATGCTGGCGGTCAACGGCGACCTCTTTGTACCCGATTTCCTGGAACGGCTGGCGCGGGCGCAGAGCGAGGAAGGCCTGCGTCTGCCGCCGCGTTTTTTTGCCCTCTGGCGGGAAGCGATGCTCAAAACCGTCCGCGCCAGCGATCCGCTGTGCGATGAGGAGATCCTCACCGCATGGGCAATGGCCATCGCCCCTGGGCTTGAGTATCTGCGCCGCCAGGCGGAGCTCCACTATCAAACCGCTGGCCAGTAATCATGCATGCCGCTAACCGTACCGACCTCAACCTCCTGCCCTCGGCGGTGATGATCTACGATGAGCGTGAACGACTGCAGGCCTGGAATGATAAGGTGGCGCTGTTTTATCCAACGATCGCGCCCTGGCTCGCCGTCGGCGCCTCTCTTGAGAGCCTGGCGGAGAAGTTTATCGATGCCGGATATAACATCGACCCAGGCCGGCAACAGACGCTGCGCGAGGCGATAATCCGCAACTGCCGCCAGACGAACCACTGCGAGGTCCGTCAGTCGGGCAACCGCCGGATTTACGTTCAGCATCAGCGGCTGGCGGATGGCGGGATTGTCAGCCTGCATACCGACATCACCGAGCTTGACGAGGCCCGACGCTCGCGTCACCAGCTTCACGACGACTTTTTATTCACCGCGGAGTCGATCCAGATCGGCATCTGGGACTGGCAGGTCTCCGGCGACAGCCTGCAGGTCAATGACACTCTGCTGGCGATGGTCGGCCAGTCACGGGCGCAGTGGCGCTTTCCACTGCGTTTTATGCTCAATCTGGTCCACGAGGACGATCGCGCCACCCTGCAACAGGCGATGATCGCCTCGCAAAACGAGCATATGCCGGTTTTTGAATGTGAACTTCGCGTCCAGCACCCCACGCAGGGCTGGCGCTGGATGCTGCTCTCGGGGCAGATCGTCACCCTCAATATGCAGCAGCAGGCAGAGCGGGTGATCGGCACCTTGCAGGATATTACCCGGCGCAAAGCCGCAGAGCTGCTGGCCATTGAGGCGGCGAAGGAAGCCCGCGAGGCGAACGAAGCGAAAAGCGCCTTCCTCGCCAATATGAGCCACGAAATCCGCACCCCGATGAACGGCATTCTCGGCATGACGCAGCTCTGCCTCGACACGCCGCTGACCGCGGAGCAGCGGGAGTACCTTTCGCTGGTGATGAGCTCAGCCCAGTCGCTGCTGCACATTATTAACGACATTCTTGATTTCTCACGCATTGAGTCGGGCAAGATGCAGGTGGACGAAGAGCCGCTGGAGATCCGCCCCTTTGTTCAGTCGCTGATCCGCCCGCATATGCCTGCCGCCAGCGAAAAGGGCATTGAGCTGCTGGTGGATATCTCCCCAGCGGTGCCCGAGGTGCTGATCGTCGATGGCCCCCGGCTGCGGCAAATCCTGACCAACCTGTTGGGTAATGCGCTGAAGTTCACGCATCAGGGGGAGGTTCTGCTGGCGATAGCGCCGGCCGGCGACGAAAACCGCTGGCGCTTTCGCATTCGCGATACCGGCATCGGCATCGCCCCGGAGAAGCAAAAGGCGATCTTCGAGGCTTTCAGCCAGGCCGATAGCTCCACCACCCGCCGCTACGGCGGCACCGGTCTGGGGTTAACCATTTCGGCCCGCCTGGTCAGCCTGATGGGCGGCGAGCTGACGGTGGAGAGCCAGCCCGGGGCGGGCAGCGAATTTGCCTTCACCCTGCCGCTGGCAGCGCTGCACGCCGCCGCCGACAGCGCCCCGCTGGGCCACTTTAACCACCAGCGGGTGCTGGTGGTTGACGACAACAGCACCAACCTGCGCCTGCTCGACGCCATGCTTCGCCAGATGGGGCTGATGCCAAGCTGCGTGGACAACGCCGGCGAGGCGCTACGCCGGGCCGCCGAAGGGCCGCCCTGGCCGCTGATCCTGCTGGACGCGCAGATGCCGGATATGGACGGCGTATCCCTGGCGCTGGAGCTTTCCGCCCTGCCCGAGGCCCGGCAAAGCCAGATTATTATGCTCAGCTCCATGAGCCGCCATTTTGACGCCAATATGCTCAAGCGC
The DNA here is from genome assembly GCF_029967715.1 of Klebsiella sp. V115_8. Taxonomy (NCBI): domain Bacteria; kingdom Pseudomonadati; phylum Pseudomonadota; class Gammaproteobacteria; order Enterobacterales; family Enterobacteriaceae; genus Klebsiella; species Klebsiella sp. V115_8. Next base: position 409,364 of record NZ_JASCAR010000002.1, on the reverse strand, counting down.
ATCGGCATTGCTCACTATCTGCATAAACCGGTGGCGCAGCGCGAACTGCATCAGGTTATCGCCGGCATTCTGGTTCCCACGCCGGTGGTGGCGACAGCGCCAGCCCCCGTTGCGGAACCGGTCAGGGAGCAGGCCGGGCTGCATATTCTGCTGGCCGAGGACAATCTGGTTAATCAGAAGGTCGCCAGACGGCTGTTGGAACAGCTTGGCCACCGCTGCGAAGTGGTGAACAACGGCCGGGAGGCGCTGGCGCGCTGGCGCGCCGACTGCTGGGATCTCCTGCTGATCGATCTGCAAATGCCGGAGATGGACGGTGAAACCGCCATCCGCCTGCTGCGCGAAGAGACGCAGGCGCTCGGCCGGGAGCACCAGCCCGCGATGGCTATGACCGCCCACGCGATGCAGGGCGATAGAGAGCGCTGTCTGGCGATGGGCTTTGACGGCTATATCGCCAAACCGGTGAGCCAGGAGGCGCTACGGGAGGCCATCGCCCGCGTCGGCGCGGCGGAAGATAGCGGTCCGAAGGAAGAGGAAGGCCTGCCGGACGAGGCCCGCCTGCTGAAACAGTGCGCCGGCGATCCTGAGCTGGTCGAGGAGCTGCTGGGGCTCTTCGCTGCTGGGCTTGACGCTGCCGCCGCCGCCCTTACCCACGCCATTAACGCTAATGACCGGGAGACGTGGCGTCGCGCCGCCCACAAACTGCGCGGCGAGGCGGCCACCCTTGGCTTTCAGCGCCTTTCCGGGGTGCTCCAGCAACTGGAGAGCCAGGCAGCCTCGCCCGACCAGAGCGTGCCGGGCGACCTGCAAAACACGCTGGCCGAGGCGATCGCGGGTTGCCGCCTGTGGCTGCGCCGCAGAATGCAGGAGGCTCCCCGTGATCGCTAGACGTCTTCTGCTGCTGGTGGTTTGCCTGCCGCTGGCGCACGCCGGCTCAGCGCCGGTGACCTGGTCACTGGCCGGACAATGGCGGGTGCATGACGCCAACGACAGCGCCTTCGACGGCGCGCAGGCTTCGGATGGCGACTGGCGCACGCTGCGGGTACCGGCAAACTGGTACAGCGCCGGATACGATCATCAGGGCGCCCTGTGGTATCGCCATCAGTTTACCCTGCATGGCCTGACGCCGGACGCCATGGCCACCCTGGTGTTTGACGGCGTCGATTACTTTGCCGAGGTGGCGCTCAACGGCAAGACGCTGGCCCGGCACGAAGGGTATTTTCAGCGCTTCCCGGTGGACATCACCGGGGTCGTTCGCCGCCATAATCAGCTCGCCGTGCGGGTCGACAGCCCCTATGAAGACCCGCAAACGATCTGGCCGCTGCACAAAACGCTGATGAAAGGGATCCTGAACCAGCACGATACCCGCCCGGGCGGCGCCTGGTCGGTTCAGGGGCAGGATGCCAATTCCGGGGGGATCTGGGCGCCGGTGAAGCTCCATCTGAGCCGCGGCGTCACCCTCGACGAGGTGATCCTGCGTCCGGACTGGCGACAGGGGCTGGAGCAGCCCATTCTGCGTGCCGAAATCCGCTATCGCGCCGTGACCCCCGGCCCCGTCACGCTGCGCCTGACGGCCACCCCGGACAATTTTTCCGGCCCGCGTTTTCAACAGGCCTTCGCGGTCACCCTGGAGAACACCGCAGGCGTCCTGCGCGTCTCGCTGCCCATGCCCTCGGCAAAGCTCTGGTGGCCCGTGGGTGCTGGCAAACCTAACCTCTACCGGGTGCGCGCCACCCTCGCGGATAACCGGGGGATCATGGATTCCGCCGTCACCCGCACCGGATTACGTAAGGTGGAAGCGCTGGCGGACAATCAGGGCTGGCGCATCAATGACAAACGGCTGTTCATCAAGGGCAGCAACTATATTGGCTCGCCGTGGCTGAGCACCATGACGCGGAAAAAATATCGCCGGGATTTCAGGCTAGTCACGGCCATGAACGCCAACGCCATCCGCGTTCATGGCCACGTGGCGGGCCGTGCGCTGTATGAGGTGGCCGATGAGATGGGGCTGATGATCTGGCAGGATGTTCCGCTGCAGTGGGGTTATGATGACAGCGTCGCCTTTGCCGATAACGCGGTGCGCCAGACCCGGGCGATGATGGACCAGTTCGGTAATTCGCCGGCGATTATTGTCTGGGGCGGTCACAACGAGCCGCCGTGGAACTCGCCGTGGATGGAGAAACGCTTCCCCGACTGGCGTAAAACCTTAAACCAGACCCTGACGCAGCGGGTGGGCGATGCGCTGGCGGAAGATACCTCCCGCATCGTGCATCGCTTTTCCGCTGTTGAAGAGCACTACTGGGCGGGCTGGTATTTCGGCACCCTGCGCGACCTGCTCTCCCCGGCGAAAACCGGGATTATTTCCGAGTTTGGCGCCCAGGCGCTGCCCCGCCTCTCCACCCTGAAGACCATTATCCCGGCCCGTCTGCTGTGGCCGAAAACCACCGCCGCCGACGACCCCGGCTGGGTGCGATGGAAGTACCATAATTTTCAGCCTTTCCAGACCTTTAAATTTGCCGGTATTCCACGAGGCAACACTATTCAGGAGATGATTGAAAACACCCAGGCGTATCAGGCCAGGCTGGTGGCGCTGGCAGCGGAGAGCTATCGCCGCCAACGTTATCAGCCGGTGACCGCCCTGTTCCACTTTATGTTTGTCGAGACATGGCCCTCCATCAACTGGGGGGTGGTGGATTATCTGCGCCAGCCGAAGGCGGGTTACTATGCCCTGCAGCGCGCCTATCAGCCGATCCTGCCATCCATCGAGCCGGTGACCGCCAGCTGGCGTCAGGGCAGCCCGGCGACGGTGCGCCTGTGGGCGATTAACGATACCTGGACGACCTGCGAGGATTGTCGCCTGACCTGGCAGGTCAGGCAAAATGGCCAGATGCTCGCTCAGGGGGAAACCACCCGGACCCTGCCGCCGGACGCCGGCCAGATGATCAGGGAGCTGACCGTCACCCCCGCCGGCCCGCAGCCCGTGACGGTCGACTACCGCATCGACAACCGTCGCGGCACACGCGTGGGCGCTAACCAGCATACCGAACCCGTCGCCGCGGCGCAGGCAGCTAAATGAAGCAGGCTTCACGCTGAGCCACGATCAGTCGTGGATTTTCACCCCCAGACAGCCGCGAACGAATTCAGGGTTAAAGTGTTTCACTGCTTCGCCAACGTAACCTAAATCCAGATCGCTAATTTGCGCCATTTCGCGCGCGGTGAGCGAGAAATCCCAGATGGCAAAGTTCTCTTCAATACGCTCCTGGCGGGTGGATTTAGGAATGACCGTGACGCCTCGCTGCACGTTCCAGCGCAGGACCACCTGAGCAACGGTTTTTTGGTGGGCATCGGCAATCTCCTGCAGCATGGCCTCTTCATACGGATTATGTCTGCCACCGCCTAACGGCGCCCAGGCTTCCGGCTGAACGTGATAGTGCTTCATGGTTTCCAGCGCCGCGGGCTGGGCGAAATAAGGATGCAGTTCGACCTGATTCACCATCGGCCTGATTCTGACGGTTTCGCAGAAGTTAGCTAAAACATGGGCATAGAAATTGGACACACCGATCGCTTTCAGGGTACCGGCTTCATAAGCCTCCTCCAGCGCGCGCCAGGCGCTGAAATAATCGCCCATCGCCTGATGCAACAGATATAGATCGAAGTATTCCAGCCCGGATTTTTTTAAGGACGCGGCAATCCCGGCTTTCGCCATTCCGGCGTTGGCCATGTCCTGAACCCACAGTTTGGAGGTAATAAACAGCGCCTCGCGGGTACACAGACCTTCGGCGATGGCTTCGCGAACGGCTTCCCCCACCGCATCTTCATTATCGTAGACGGCGGCGGTATCGATGAGGCGGTAGCCGGTGCGAATGGCGTTCAGCACCGACCGCTTACACTCTGCTTTATCGGTCACCTTAAAAACGCCAAAACCCAGCATCGGCATTTTACGGTTGTTACTTAATACGCAATATTCCATGGTCAGCCCTCATCTTGTTTAACCATCATGGTAGGCCATAAACGTCGCCGTGATTACCCTGTCATTTGTGATTTGACTTATGCATCCAGCTCATTAATCGGCGTGCGCTGAGATGAGCTGATTTTGGCAGAGAGCAGAAAAGTCGCCCCTGCCGCCGCCAGCAGTAACAGACCGCTCAGTGCAAAATTGCTGCGCCATCCCAGGATATCAAACACCAGGCCGCCTGCCGTTGACCCGAGGGCAATCGATAGCTGGATCACGGCGACCATCAGACCACCGCCCGCCTCCGCATCCTCGGGCAGCGTCCGCGCAATCCACATCCACCAGCCGGTGGGCGCGGCCGTCGCCAGCAGGCCCCACAAGCTTAACAGTACGGCGACTGATCCCGGGTGGTATCCGGCCAGCAGAAGCGTTCCGGCAATCGCGGCCATGACCAAAGGGATAGCCACCAGCGTCGGATAAAACCGGGCGTTCAGAGCGCTTGAAATAAGCAGCGTGCCGACAAAACCGGCGGTACCCATCGCCAGCAATATCAGGGACAGACCAGAGGAACTGACTCGGGTCACGGTCTCCAGAAACGGTCGCACATAGGTAAATAAGGTAAACTGCCCCATAAAAAACAGCCCGCAGGCCAGCAATCCAAGGAATACCGTCGAGCGGCGGAACAAACCCAGCACGGTTCCCTGCGGCTGTGGTGCGCGCTGGCTTTTCATCGACGGCAGGCTAACGCATTGCCAGACGAAGGCCACCATCGCCAGCGGGACGAGACATAAAAAGGCGCCGCGCCAGCCGACGGTGGCCCCCAGGTAGCTGCCCAGCGGCGCTGCCACAACGGTGGCCAGCGCGTTGCCGCCGTTAAAGATGGCCAATGCGCGGGGGACCTGACGTTGCGGCACCAGGCGAATGGCCGTTGCGGCCGACATAGACCAGAAGCCGCCGATGACGATCCCAATGAGCGCCCTGCCCAGCATATAAACTGGATAGCTGGACGCCAGGGCAATCATCATTCCCGAGACCGCCATCAGCGCCGTGAGCGCTAACCTGGATCGTGTTTAGAACTGTGGCAAGATGTACCTCTATCCGCACTAAATCAAGACTCAATATTCGCAGCCTTACGTGAGTCAGCCTCCCTGTGGAACCGGCTTTTTTAATATATCGTTAGCATTTTCAATGGGAAAACGGATATATCCTTCTTTTTTTCCACATTTTACCACTTCCACATTAATTTTATTCCCTCTAATATAGATAACACGGTAACTATCAGATGTTTCAGCGAGATACCTCGCATCTTTCCCTAACTCTGGAATCGTCCAGTACTTATTATTGCATTGAAAAGAGCTCCTGGTATCATAAGAATAAATCTTTTTGGTCACAGCATTAAATAACCAACCTGCGCTACCCAAATAAGAAATATAACTAATGCTAAAAAAAACGCAAGATAAACAAAGTATCGAATAATGAATCATCGAAGGCACTTTAATTTTTCTTATCCTGAATAAATCTGTTGTACTTTCTAAAATCATCCCCCCCACGTGGGAAGTAATCAAAAAAAATGGAATGGCAAACAGAATCGAGAATGACCAACTAATATAAGGAACTTTAGCGATATCAACATCAAAAAACTCTTTAACAAAACCATTTGCAATCATCTTAGAAAAAAACAATATAATCGAGAACACAATAAAAAGGATTTTATTTATTATTTTGACTATCTTTTCTTTTACTCTTGACATACACAAAAAATAATAATTAACAAACAAGAAAGTAAAATAGCCTGTTGAAATGGCTAAGAGAGTAAGACCATAATTCAAATCACTCCCTGAAAATACTATTGAGCCTGATACAAAAAAAACCAGGATTAGTACCATCGAGTCTGTAATAATTCTTTTTAGCTTACCTCTTCGTCCGGGAAAGACACCTTTTATTTTCTTTTTCTCACTAGTTGCAAAGGTCGGAACAGAGTAGAAATTTATAATATATGTGGAAATTAATAACATACCAGTAAATGTTATGATGATGAATAGATCAGTTTCGGGATGCTTCCTGGCATAGATCAAACTAAACAGGATGGCCAGCAATAGATTAAAACCAATCACTAATAGCATAGGTATTGAGCGAAGTATGTTTGCCATCATTAATTTCCTTCTTTAACAAAGATTATTTCAGACAGTTATAACAGAAATAGTTTCCCCTCGTCTATTCTATGGTGCTACCGAACATACCGGACATATGAAATCAATGTACATTGTTAGTAATTCAGGATTACAGAAAACTGGTATTTTCACTTAAGTCGATCTTCGGTGCAACCAGTTACTGAACATATAATATGCAAAGGACAGCTTTTTTATATATTTCGAACATCGAATATTATTTAGTTCTGGTTCATCATTATAGGAAATGACGATATAAATTTTAAGTTCTGGCAAAGCTTAAAGCACCAAATTCTCAATTGGCTGATTAACTTATTAATAAATAACTGGCGCCGCAAGCCGCGCCAGTTCTGGGTTTATACGTGGTTACGTGGCGTAATCAGGAAACCAGTACCGATCAGTGCTTCACGATATACATGGTACGGCTATAGGCCACATCTTCCGGGTTGGTGATCGGGTAGCCTTTCAGCCACGGCTTAATCAGCCGACCGTTGGTGTACTGATAGATCGGCGCAATCGGCGCTTTGACCATAATGATCTTCTCCGCCGCGTTGTAATCGTCGTTACGCGCTTTGGCTGAGTTTTCCACCGCCGCCTGGGCGAGGATTTTGTCGTATGCCGGATCGTTAAAGCGGGAGATATTTCCGCTATGGGTGGAGGTCAGCAGCGACAGGAAGGTGGACGGCTCGTTGTAATCCCCTACCCACGAGGCGCGGATCACATCGAAATTGCCGGTGTTGCGGCTGTCGATATAGGTTTTCCACTCCTGATTCTGCAGCTTCACTTCCACGCCGAGGTTCTTCTTCCACATCGACGCCACCGCGATGGCAATCTTCTGGTGGTTCTCAGAGGTGTTATACAGCAGCGTCAGCTTCAGCGGGCGATTCGGGCCATAGCCGGCGGCAGCCAACAGGGCTTTCGCCTGAGCGTTAAGCTCGGCCTGACTCATGCTCTCAAACTGCGACGGCTGCGGCGTGAAGCCCGCCGTTACGTCCGGGGTAAAGCGCCAGGCCGGTTTTTCCCCGGTCCCCAGCACCTTCTCCGCCATCACCCGGCGATCGATGGTCATACTCAGCGCCAGTCGCACCCGCTCGTCCGCCGTCGGCCCTTTTTGGGTATTAAAGGCGTAATAGTAGGTGCCCAGCTGCGGCGGGGTATACACCTGCCCCGGAATATCCTTCAGCAGCTTCTGATACATATTTTTCGGGAAAGATTCGGTGATATCGATATCGCCGGCCAGATAGCGTTTGGTGGCGGCGGACTCCTGGTTGATCGGCACAAAGGTGACCTGCTGGATCACCGTTTTGGCGTTATCCCAGTAGTGGGTGTTGGGCACCACTACCAGCTTTTCATTCACGACGCGATCTTTCAGAACATAGGCGCCATTGCCCACCAGGCTGCCGGGCCGCGTCCAGTTTGCCCCGCTGTCGACGTTCGCCTTTTGTACCGGGTAGAAGGCAAAGCTGGCGGTCAGGTTGCTGAACCACGGCAGCGGCTTATCCAGCTGCACCCGCAGGGTGTGGGCGTCGACGGCGGTGACCCCCAGGGTCTCCGGCGCGGCTTTGCCGTCAATGATGTTCTGCGCGTTGGCGATCCCCGCCAGCGCGGCAAACCAGGCAAACGGCGAGGTGGTTTTCGGGTCCACCAGACGCCGCCAGCTATAGACGAAGTCCTCAGCGGTGACCGGCGTGCCGTCGGACCAGCGGGCATTATCGCGCAGGGTAAAGGTCCAGACGCGGTTATCGTTGCTCTGCCAGCGGGTCGCCACGCCCGGGATCAGGTTGCCTTTCGCATCCTGATTGACTAAACCTTCAAACAGATCGCGGATCACCTGGATTTCCGGCAGGCCCACCGCTTTAGCGGGATCTAACGAGGCGGGTTCATCTTTGATATGGCGCACTAACAGCTGGTTTTCCGCCAGTACCGTGCCCGGCGGTACGTCCGCCGCCCAGGCCAGAGAAGATACGCTGGCTAACCACAGCGCGCCGCATGTCAAAGCGACAGGATACTTCATAAGATCCCCTTTAAAATGAGAAAAAAACACCGCCAACAGAGCGATAATTATTTGTTTCATCACCTGAAATTGCAAACAACATATGATAGAAAATTGATGTGCCGTCGGATTTCACGCCTCAGGGAATGGGTTTGATTCCAACACGCTTTTCGCCAACACTACATAATAACGACACACAGGAAGCCCTATGTCTATTTCACGTCCTCGCCCGCAGCGCGGCGACTTTCCGCCGGGGACCCGGCAGTACGGCAGCTCGGAACTGGGCGCGCCGCTGCTGTGGTTTCCTGCGCCGATGGCCGACAGCCGCAGCGGCCTGATTATTGCCGGCACCCACGGCGATGAGAATTCGTCGATTGTGACCCTCTCCTGCGCCCTGCGCACCCTGAAGCCGGAGCTGCGCCGCCACCACGTGGTGCTGACGGTCAATCCTGACGGCTGTCAGCTCGGGCTGCGCGCCAACGCCCGCGGCGTTGACCTCAACCGTAACTTTCCGGCCGCTAACTGGAGACAAGGGGAAACGGTGTACCGCTGGAACAGCGCGGCGACGGAACGAGACGTGGTGTTATTGACCGGCGAACAGCCGGGCTCGGAGCGAGAGACCCAGGCCCTGTGTCAGTTGATCCATCAGATCCATCCGGCGTGGGTGGTCTCCTTTCACGATCCGCTGGCCTGCATCGAAGACCCGGGACACAGCCCGCTGGGACACTGGCTGGCCGACGCCTTCTCACTACCGCTGGTCGGCAGCGTGGGCTACGACACCCCAGGTTCCTTTGGCAGCTGGTGCGCTGATATCGGACTCCCCTGCATTACCGCTGAGTTCCCGCCGGTCTCCGCCGACGAGGCAACCGAGCGTTACCTGCCGGCGATGACCGACCTGCTGCGCTGGCAGGCTTAAAGATGAAGCACGCCGGTGCTGAACCGCAGCGCCGGCTCGACGTCCACCGCCAGCCATGTCGGGCCGTCGAGGTCGGCGAAGCGCGCCAGCGGCGCCAGGGGTAGCGCGGCGGCGATCCCGCGCGAGGTGCAGAGCATACAGCCCAGCATCCGTCCAAAGCCCTGTCGTTCTGCCTCCTCGGCGAGGGCCAGCGCTTCGGTCAGGCCGCCCGTTTTGTCCAGTTTGATATTGACCATCTCATAGCGTCCGCGCAGCCTGGGCAGGCTCTCCCGGGTATGGCAGCTCTCGTCGGCGCAAATCGGCAGCGGATGGACGAAATTTTCCAGCGCCGCATCGGCGTCGGCAGGGAGCGGCTGCTCAAGCATCGCCACGCCGAGGTCCGCCAGCAGCTGGCAGCGCGCCGCCAGCCCCTCGCTGTGCCAGGATTCATTGGCGTCGACAATCAGCGTAGCCTCCGGCGCCGCCTGACGGATAGCGATTAACCGCTCGCTGATCAGCCGGTCGTCGAGCTTCACCTTCAACAGCTGAGCGCCCTTCTGCCACAGCGCCGCGGCGCTGGCCGCCATCTGATCCGCCGTGCCAATGACCACCGTCTGGGCGGTGATCACCCGGTTTGGCAACGTCACCCCCAGCAGCTGGGGCAAGGTTTTGCCTTCGCGCCGCGCCTGCAGATCCCACAGGGCGCAGTCAATGGCATTGCGCGCGGCGCCTGCCGGCAGCAGCCGCTGCAGCTGTTCGCGGGTAAGTCCCGCCTCCAGCTGTTCGCCGATCGCCATCACCTGGGCCATGACCGAAGCGATGCTCTCGCCATAGCGGGGATACGGGGTGCATTCCCCCACCCCTTTCACACCGTCCTCTTCCAGTTCCACCACCACCACTTTTGCCTCGCTGCGGCTGCCGCGGGCGATCACAAAGGGGGTGTGGAGCGGCCAGGCTTCCTCATACACTCGCACGTTGCGCATTCCCTTGTCCTCTCTGGTAAATGTTAAATAGGGTTTGCCGTGTAGCTGGCGGATGTCATACACTACTCGCGACGTTAACTATATGTAAACAGGAAGATAACCATGTCACAAACCGTGCATTTCCAGGGCAACCCCGTTTCTGTTCAGGGCACCATTCCGCAGGCAGGCGCTAAAGCGCAGCCGTTTACGCTGGTCGCCAAAGATCTCTCTGACGTCGCGCTGAGCCAGTACGCCGGCAAACGTAAAGTACTGAATATTTTCCCGAGCATTGATACCGGCGTGTGCGCCGCATCAGTGCGTAAATTCAACCAGCTGGCCGCTGAACTGGACAACACCGTGGTGCTGTGCATTTCCGCTGACCTGCCGTTCGCCCAGTCCCGCTTCTGCGGCGCGGAAGGCCTGAGCAACGTGGTGACCCTTTCCACGCTGCGCGGCGCCTCGTTCCTCGCTGACTACGGCGTCGCCATCGCCGCCGGTCCGCTGGCGGGCCTGGCCGCTCGCGCGGTGGTCGTTATCGATGAAAACGATCAGGTTGTCTACAGCCAGCTGGTGAACGAAATCACCGAAGAGCCGGACTACGACGCCGCGCTGGCCGCCCTGAAAGCCTGATAACAGACTGCCCGGGGGCATCGCGCCTGCGGACATGCTATGTACTCAGCCCTCGCTCTGCGGGGGCTTTTTATTGCCGCGGCGCATAGCGGGAAATAGCCCGCGCCATCGCCGGGCCGGTCAGCAGGATGGTAAACAGCCGCAGCGTCTGAAGCGCCATAATAAACGACATATCCGCCCGGGTGCCGGCGGCGATAATCGCCACCGTGTCGAGTCCGCCAGGGCTGGTGGCCAGATAGGCGGTCATGAAATCCATCTGCAGAATGTGGGTCAGGCCGAGTGCCATCAGGGCGCACATCAGGATCAGCCCAAGAATGGAGGCGATAATCTGCGGCAGCGTCTTCAGGGCCAACAGAAACACCGCCTTGTTAAACTGCAGTCCCACCGTCCAGCCCAGCACCGCGTAGGCCATCGCCAGCAGCCACTCCGGCAGCTCCAGCATCACCCAGCCGCCCCCCTGGGCCAGCGCGCCGAGCAGCATCGGCAGCAGCATGGCGCCGGAAGGAATGCGCAGCCGCACGCCCAGCCAGCAGCCCGCCGCTGTCAGCAGCAGCGTTAAAGGGAAATGAAGGGTCAACGGTGGAAACCAGACGATAGCCTGGCTCATTGTTTGCGCCTCGTTGCCCAGGGCATAGCGCACCACCAGCGCCGCCGCGCCGACGACAAACAGCACTCGCAGATACTGCATCAGCGCCACCAGGCGTACATCAGCCCCGTACTCCTGAGCCATCACTACCATTGCCGACGCCCCGCCGGGAGAGCTTCCCCAGGCGCCGGTGGCGCCCGGCAGCGCGCTGTAGCGGACCAGCAGCCAGCCGGTGAGGCCGCTGATCGCCAGGGTCGTTAACAGGATCGCCAGCACCAGCGCCCAGTTGTTGAACAGCACGCCAAAAACGGAGGGGTTAATGGCGCGGGCGATCATACAGCCGACGATAGCCTGCGCCGCCAGATAACAGGCGCGGGGGATCCTCAGCTTCACCCCGCGCAGGCTCAAAATGAGACCGGCAATCAGCGGCCCCAGCAGCAGCGCTGCCGGCAGATGAATGCGTAACAGCAGCGAGGAAAAGAGAATTGAGAGCAGCAGCAATGTCAGCCATTGCCCGATCGCGCGACGCGACGCCAATATGCACCACCCCGGAAAAAGGATTAAAAAACCAGTATATACAGGTTTAGCCCGCTTTGCAGGCCGGGATACCGGCGACGAGCGTCGCCGGCGTTCAGCGATTATTCGTCGCCCTTTTTCTGACTCAAACCATATTCGCGCAGCTTATTGGCGATGGCGGTATGCGACACCCCCAGCCGCTTCGCCAGCTTACGGGTGCTGGGGTAGCTGCGATAGAGCTGGGTCAATACCGAGCGCTCAAAGCGGCGGGTAATATCGTCCAGCGATCCTTCCATGGCCTCCTCGCCCACCGGCAGCGAGGCGACGTCGTGGTCCGGCAGCAAAATATCCTGCGGACGCAGCTCGAATCCTTCCAGCTGGGTTAGCGCGCGATAAACGGCATTCTTCAGCTGGCGGACGTTGCCGGGCCAGCTGTAGCGGGTAAGCACCGTACTGAGATCGGCGGAGAGCTTCGGTCGGGGGATCCCCTGCTCATCGGCAAAGCGCGCCACGAACAGCTCGGTCAGCGGCATAATGTCCTGCGGGCAGTCGCGCAGCGGCGGCAGATACAGCGTCAGGACATTGAGGCGATAGTAAAGATCTTCCCGGAACAGCCCTTTCTGCACCAGCTCGACCAGGTTTTTCTGCGTCGCGCAGATCACCCGCACATCGACGTGCACTTCATGATCCTCGCCAACGCGGCGGAAGGTGCCGTCGTTGAGGAAGCGCAGCAGCTTGGTCTGCATTCGCGGCGACATCTCGCCAATTTCATCCAGCAGCACCGAGCCGCCGTTAGCTTGCTCGAAGAAGCCTTTTTTGCCCTGCAGCGCGTCACCGAACAGCTCGCTCTCAACGGCGTCCTCAGGAATGGAGCCGCAGTTGAGCGCCAGATAGGGTTTGCCCGCCCGCGGACTGGCCAGATGGCAGGCGTGCGCCAGCAGATCTTTACCCGTGCCGGTGTCGCCGACAATCAGCAGCGGCGCGCTGAGCATCGCCAGCTTACGCGCTTGCTCCACCACGTGGCGCATTTTCGGCCCCACCGCGAGGATCTGGCTGAAGGCGCTGGTGTCCTGGCTGGTCATGGTCTGCAGCTGGCGTCCCATGCGCACGGTTGAGCGCAGCATCGCCACCGCGCCGGTCAGCACTCGCTCGTTATGCTCCCCTTCCAGATAAACCGGGGTCACTTCCAGCAGGTAGTTCTGCCCATTCACCACCACATGCTCCGCCAGCGTCTCCTGCGGGCTGCTTTCCAGCCAGCGCTGGACGTTAAAATCGTCGATCAGTTGCGCCACCGGATGGTTGCGCAGCTTCGCCTGGCTTTGGCCAAACAGCAGGCAGCTGGCGGGGTTGGCCAGTTCGACCCTGCCTTTGGTATCCAGCGACAGCACCGGCTCCGGCATCGCCACCAGCAGCGCGCTCAGCGCCAGATGTTCACGCTCGGATGGCATCCACGGCACGGTGCGCACGTCTGTCACGCCGGCGATACGGCGGATCTCCGCCATCAGGCTGCTGAAGGTGGCGAACTCCAGTTCGGCAAAATTGAGGTAGATACGGCCAATAGGGTCAATATCGATACCACGCAGATCAATGCCGCGCAGCACCAGCAAATCGAGCAATTCACGAGTCAGACCGAGGCGGTCTTCACAAAAGACTTCAAGACGCATGGGAGTGTTCACCCTAAAAGTGCCAATGACCGGAGAATAATAGGCCAGGAATGGACTTTCGGGAAGCTAACTGTCAACAATTATTGACAGCATGGCGGAAAAATGGGCGTTGCGCCGTAAAGTCAGGCGGTCAGTGGTCAATTAACCGGCCGTCCGGCCGGTTAATTGGGGGTTAAGCATGGAAGGCAGGCAGCCACTGGCGGTTATGGCCGATCACGTCATCCAACGCTTGTTCGAGCTTCTCGCCGCTGACAATCAGCGGATTCAGCACCAGCGCGCGCCACGCCGTATGGCGGTTGCCGGTGATGGCGGCCTCGATGGTCAGCTGTTCGAAAGATTTCATCAGCTGCAGCAAACGCAGGGTATCGTCAGGGAACGGCGCCACGTTGAGGGGCAGCGGACCGGAAGCGGTGATCAGCGAGCTGACCTCCACCGCACAGTCATCCGGCAGGCCATTGATGGCGCCGTTGTTGCGCGTGTTGACGTGCATGATAATGCGCTTGTCGTTGTAGATGGCATTCATCAGCTCGCAGGCCGCCTCGGAATAGTACTGACCGCCACGGCCCTCCAGCGCCTTCGGTTTAACCGCGAGGTGCGGGTCGCTGTACTGTTCAAACAAGGTTTTTTCCAGTTGCTTAACCACTTCGCCACGGGTCCCTTCGCCGCCCGCCTCCGCCAGCTCCTGACGCAGCAGATCGTCCTTCATGTAGTAATAACGCAGATAGGCGCAGGGGATCATGCCTAAGCCCTGCAGGAGATGCGACGGCCAACGGAACGGCGGAATGTTGCGCGGCACCAGCGGATCCCGACCGGCATTGATCTCGGCGATGACCTCCGGCAGCCACTCTTTTCCTTTGTGCAGGATCTGGCGCACGAAGATAAAGTGGTTCAGACCGGCGACCTGCATCACTACCTCCTTTTCGTCAGCGCATTGCAGCAGGGTGGTCACCCCTTTTTGCATAATCACCGGCACATTACACAGGCCGACGGCTTTGATGCGACTGTGGCGCAGGATCGCTTCGGTCACCATCCCCGACGGGTTGGTAAAGTTCAGCAGCCAGGCGTCAGGGCAGAGTCGTTCCATATCGGCAGCAATCGCCAGGGCGATGGGAATGGTACGGCAGGCATTGGCGAAGCCCCCTAGGCCGTTGGTCTCCTGGCCGATCAGGCCATACTTGAGGGAAATACGTTCATCGCTGATGCGGGCGTCAAGGCAGCCGGCGCGAAACTGCGAGCAGACGAAATCGGCATCGCGCAGGGCGCTCTCCCGATCCAGGGTAGCCACCACCTCGATGATCAGCCCGGCTTTGGCGATCATTCGCCGCGCCAGTCCGGCGATGATCTCGACTTTCTCTCTGCCCTCTTCAATGTCCACCAACCATAGCGAAGCGACCGGCATCTCGTGATAGCGGTTAAGCAAACCTTCAATCAGTTCCGGGGTGTAGCTGGAGCCGCCGCCAATCACCACAATTTTGAGTCCTGACATGGTATACCTCGGTTTAGTTACGATATAACTATTTAAAACCGGCCAAACTGGCGTAACAAACGAATTAAATCGGTCTATGCATGAAGCAAATTAATGCATAAGGGAGACAACCTGTGCTTGAACAACAAAGCATCCTTGCGCTGCTGCAGACCTTTGAAGTGACCGCCCGCCATTTGAGTTTTACCCTCGCCGCGCATGAAATGAACCTGACCCAGGGGGCGGTCAGCCATCGGATCCGCAAGCTGGAGATGCATATCGGATTTCGCCTGTTTATTCGCATGACGCGTAAACTGGCACTGACGGAGGAAGGCAAACGCCTGCTGACGACGTTGAGCCATTCGCTGCGGGCGATTAACGATGAAATTGAGGATATTCGCGAACAGGATCTGCGCGGCACGCTGCATATTGGTATTGCGCCGACCCTGGCCCATCTTTGGCTGATGCCGCGTCTGCCCCGCTTCCAGGCCCAGTGGCCGGGACTAAATCTACAGTTTCGCGTCCGCGCCGGGGTGATGGATTTTAACGAGGAGCGGGTGGACCTCGCGATTTATTACGGCGCCACGCGCTATCCCGATCTTTATCAACAACGGTTGATGGCGGAAAGTTTGCTGCCGGTCTGCTCTCCGGAGTATCGCCGGCAGTATCGCCCGCTGAGCGGCGGTGACGCGGCGGCGATCGTCTGGATCCATGCCTGCGAATCCACCGACGTGCAGGATCAGTTTGCCGAATGGCGCCTGTGGTGCCAGCAAAGCGGACAGGCGTTACCCTTTGACGGCCGGTATTACGCGGTGAACAACCACTCGCTGGCCATTGAGATGGCGTTGAATGGACTCGGGGTCGTGATGGGGCGTAAAACGCTGATCCAGCCGCTGCTCGCCACCGGGAGACTGGTAGCCTTGTCCGAAGACGAGGCGGAATCTCCCTTTGGCTATGATCTGATTTGTCCGCAGGAGAACCGCTCGCGCCCGCGCTTTCGCGCCTTCAGCGAGTGGCTGGCGGCGGAATGCGTATGACCGGACATTGCCCGCGGCGCGGCAGGTGCGCAAGCCTGGACTCGACCTCGCAGGCCGGGCAAGGCCAAACCGCCGCCCGGCGATGTCTCTGAGCGGAGGTTACTTCTCCGGACTGGTTTTGCTTTTCTGCAGGGTCTCTTTCAGCTGGCCAATCAGCTCGCGACGAAAATCGCCGAGCCGCGGTTTATCATCGGCGATCCACGGCAGCGGGCGGCACAGCTCCATCGCCTTGATACCAAGGCGGGCGGTAAGCAGACCGGCGCCGATGCCCTGCGCGGCGCGCGCCGACAGCCGGGCCGCCAGATCCTGCGACATCCAGTCCATGCCCACCTCGCGCACCAGTTCGCTGGCGCCGGCGAAAGCGATATTCAGCAGCACCAGGCGAAACAGACGCAGGCGGCTGTAATACCCCAGCTCAATGCCGTACAGGGTGGCAATTCGGTTGATCAGCCGCAGATTGCGCCAGGCGATAAACGCCATATCCACCAGCGCCAGCGGACTGACGGCGATCATCAGCGTCGACTCCGCCGCCGAACGGCTGATTTCCCGCCGCGCCTGGGCATCGAGCACCGGCTGCACCAGCTGGGCATAGAGGCTGACCACTTCCCGGTCGCTTTGCGTTTCGTGGATGGCGGCATACCAGCGCTGCAGCGCCGGATGCGACTGATCCAGACCCGCCTGCTGCGCCAGCTTCTCACAAAAGGATTTCGCTTTGCCGACCGCGTGACTGTGCAGCATATCGCGGGCTTCATCGCGTTCGTGGGCGCGCTGGCGCAGTCGCCACAGGCGGCGCCACTCGGTGGCCACCGATCCGACGCCGGCGCCGACGATCAGCGCCCCGGCAGCGCAGCCGCCCAGCGCAATCCAGTCCTGCGTCTGCCAGGCGTTGGCGGTCCACTGTACCCCTTGCGCCACGACGCTGACGCCGAAGATCGCCAGGCCAGCGCTGACCATCCGCCGCCACAGACTGCGTTTCGGCCGCAGCACCGATTCCACCACCGCCTCTGCCGCCCCCTCTTCCTCTTCGCCGGTCACCAGAAGCGCCGGCGCGAAGTTGTCGGCTTCCCGTCGGTCGAAGGCGCGGGCGCTTTTCAGCGGCGGCGTTTTTTCCGCCTGCAGCGGGCCATCAAAATCAATCCGCGGTTTTAACGGTTCGCTCATCGCAGTTTATCTCCAATCAAAAATTCCAGCGCCGCGTCGAGGCGAATGTGCGGCAAGGGCCGATCGACATCCATGACCTGCGGACGAAAGTTTTCAAACTGAAATCCCTGCTGCTGCCAGAAGGCCTGCCCCGGCAGGCGCGCCGGCACCTCGCCGGGATAGATAGTCAACGGCTGGCCGTCGCTCAGCCGATTGCCGCGCAGGGCGGGGATTTTCTCGCCGTTCAGCTCAATCAGCCCGCTCTGGGTCGCCTGAATGGACGCCAGCCCCAGGCAATCCATACTGATCCCCTCGAAGGCGGCATTCTGCCACGCGTCCTGGATCAGCTGCTGCAGGAGCGACACCATATTGCTGTGCTGATCCACCGTGACGTGGTCGGCTTTGGTGGCGGCGAACAGCAGCTTGTCGATGACCGGCGAAAACAGCCGGCGGAACAGGGTGCGCTGCCCGTAATGGAAGCTTTGCATCAGCTGGGTCAGCGCCAGGCGCATATCGTTAAACGCCTGCGGCCCGCTGTTGAGCGGCTGCAGGCAGTCCACCAGCACAATCTGCCGGTCGAAGCGCAGGAAGTGCTCTTTGTAGAACCCCTTCACCACCTTTTCGCAGTAGTACTTGTAGCGTTCGCGCAGCATGCCGGCGTTGCTGTGTTTATCGGCCTGCGCCAGCTTGGCTTCGCCGACGGCATCGACGTCAGGCCATGGGAAAAACTGTAGCGCCGGCGCGCCGGCCATTTCGCCGGGCAGGACAAAGCGTCCGGGCTGGATAAAGTGCAGCCCTTCGCGCTTACAGGCGTGCAGATAATCCGTCCAGGCGGCGGCGATCTCGGCCAGCCGGGCCTCGTCGGCAGGGGCCAGCGGATCCAGCCCGGCGCACAACTGCCGCCAGCGGGTCGACCACTCCGCACGCTGTCCCTGCAGGAGTCCGGTCATCTGCCGCGACCAGCTCAGATAATCCTGCGCCAGCATCGGCAGATCGAGCAGCCACTCGCCCGGATAGTCGACGATCTCCAGATACAGCGTGGAGGTGTCTTTAAAATGGCGCAGCAGGGAGTCGTTGGAACGGTAGCGCAGCGCGAGACGGATCTCGCTAACGCCGCGCGTCGGGGTTGGCCACATGGGGGGCTGGCCGTACAGCTGGGCCAGCCCTTCATCGTAGGTGAATCGCGGAATGCCGAAGTCCCGCTGCGGTACGCGCTTGACGCCGAGCAGTCGCTCTTCGCGCGCAGCGCTCAGCAGCGGCAGGCGGGCGCCGGTGTGAATATTCAGCAGTTGGTTGACCAGCGCGGTGATAAACGCCGTTTTGCCGCTGCGGCTCAGGCCGGTCACCGCCAGCCGTAAATGCCGGTCAACCCCGCGGTTGACCAGCGCATTCAATTCAGTTTTCAGTCGCTTCATCGCCAGTCCGTTATGCCCTGAAGGTGTGTCTCGTCATCATAAGCTATCTGCCGGGGATAAGCAGGAGAACGTTAATCCTTTTGCGCCTTCCCCACGACGGCGTTATTTCATCCCGCGCGTGACGCGGTTTGCCAGCCGGCTGAGCAGCGGCTCCAGCGCCACCGCCAGCAGCATTTTCAGCGGCCGTCGCGCGACCGATTTGACCGCCCAGCCGGCAACGCCCGCCGGGCCATAACGCAGCGCGGTCAGCAGCGCCAGCTTACCGACGATTTTCAGGCCGGGCTTAACCTGCTGCCCGGCGCGTTGCCATTTGCTATTCATGCGTTGCCTCACTCGTTAACAACAGGATTTACAGCTGACGAAAGCGGCTGCGCAGCGTGAAGGTGTCGGAGGTGACGTACCGTTCCATCTCACGCAGACGCTGTTCGCCGGAGGCCAGTTCGGCATCCACGGCGGCCAGCAGATCGCCATTGCTCGGCGCTTTGTGGCCGTAAAGCTCACTGTCCGGCATCGGGTCCAGGGCGAAGGTCAGAATGATGTAGGCCACCAGGACGAAGAAAAAGAGGCCAAAAATCATCGCCAGCACGGTAATCAGGCGCACCAGCTTCACCGGGACATCAAGATGCTGAGCAATACCCGCGCAGACGCCCTTGACCATCCCGCGCTGCGGGATACGCCATAGTTTTTTATTCAGATCCAGTCCAGCCATTATTTGTCTCTCCAGTTCGGATGTTCGGCATCCAGGATCGCTTCCAGCGCCTGAATGCGCTCGCGCATCCGCTTCGCGTCATCGGTCAACTGCAGCAGCCGTTGCTGCTCATTTTGCGTCAGCGTCCCGTTGGCGCCGCGATTGTTGTAGTGCAGCCACAGCCAGACCGGCAGAACAAACAGCACAAACAGCGTCAACGGAATGGCGAGAAAAAGCATGCTCATGTGTACTCCTTACAGGGGGTGAGCCGCGGCGCAACGCCGCGCCGCGCAATCGTACTTACTGGTTGGACTGATTCATTTTGGCTTTCAATGCCGCCAGCTGCTCGCTGATTTCATCGTCCGCTTTCAGTTCGGCAAACTGCTGATCCAGCGTCTGCTGCTTGCCAAAGCGGTGACTCTCCGCTTCCGCTTCCATCTGATCGATGCGACGTTCAAAGGATTCAAAGCGTGCCATCGCCTCATCCAGTTTACCGCTGTCCAGCTGGCGACGCACATCGCGGGACGAACTCGCCGCCTGATGACGCAGCGCCAGCGCCTGCTGACGGGCGCGGGTTTCGCTGAGTTTGTTCTCCAGCTCGCCAATCTCTTTCTTCATGCGCGCCAGCGTTTCATCCACCAGCTGCACTTCGTGGTCCAGCTGAGCAATAAGGTCGGTCAGCTTCTGTTTTTCGATCAGCGCCGCCCGGGCCAGATCCTCTTTCTCTTTGCGCAGGGCCAGCTCGGCCTTTTCCTGCCATTCCGCCTGCTGGGCGACCGCCTGCTCAATACGACGGGTCAGCTGTTTCTTTTCCGCCAGCGCGCGGGCCGACGTGGAACGTACCTCAACCAGCGTGTCTTCCATCTCCTGGATCATCAGACGCACCAGCTTTTGCGGGTCCTCGGCTTTCTCCAGCAGGGAGTTGATGTTGGCGTTCACGATGTCGGCAAAACGAGAAAAAATACCCATAATTTCAGTCCTCATAGTTCTGGTTGCAGGCATTCACCTGTGGCTTAGCTAATACAAATGGCGTGCCAACTTTTTATCTTATTGATTTTAAACAGAGTGGTTGCGAATTATGCAGGGCATTGCTACAGTCACCTGGTTAATCACACTACTTAATGGCGAAATTCATCATGGCGCAGTACAAGGATAATTTGCTGGGCGAGGCCAACAGCTTTCTCGAGGTGCTGGAACAGGTTTCCCGGCTGGCTCCGCTGGACAAACCGGTGCTGGTCATCGGCGAGCGCGGTACCGGGAAAGAGCTTATCGCCAACCGTCTGCACTACCTCTCCGCCCGCTGGCAGGGGCCGTTTATCTCGCTGAACTGCGCGGCGCTGAATGATAACCTGCTCGATTCGGAGCTGTTTGGCCACGAAGCCGGGGCCTTCACCGGCGCCAGCAAGCGCCATCCCGGACGCTTCGAGCGCGCAGACGGCGGGACGCTGTTTCTCGATGAGCTGGCGACGGCCCCGATGCTGGTGCAGGAGAAGCTGTTAAGAGTGATTGAATATGGCGAACTGGAGCGCGTGGGCGGCAGCCAGCCGCTGCAGGTCAACGTCCGGCTGGTGTGCGCCACCAACGCCGACCTGCCGCGGATGGTGGAGGAAGGCCATTTCCGCGCCGACCTGCTCGACCGTCTGGCCTTCGACGTGGTGCAGCTCCCGCCGCTGCGCGAACGGCAGAGCGACATCATGCTGCTCGCCAACCAGTTTGCCATTCAGATGTGCCGCGAGCTCGGTCTGCCGCTGTTTCCCGGCTTCAGCGAACGAGCCACCGCCACGCTGCTCGGCTACCGCTGGCCGGGAAATATTCGTGAACTGAAGAACGTCGTCGAGCGCTCGGTCTATCGCCACGGCGACAGCGAGCACGAGCTGGACGCCATTATCCTCAACCCTTTCCGTCAGTCCGCGGCCTCCGTGCCGGAGGCCGCGTCCGGGGACGAACTGCCCGCCCTGCCGCTGGATCTCCGCGATTTTCAGCTACAGCAGGAAAAACGCCTGCTGCAGCGGAGTCTGCAGCAGGCGAAGTATCATCAGAAGCAGGCGGCGGAGCTGTTGGGCTTAACCTATCATCAGCTCCGCGCGCTGCTGAAAAAGCATCAGCTATGAGAGGCGCGCGGAAGCAGCAGCGCGCTCACCGCCATCGCCCCCAGGCATAAGGCGGCGTTGAACCACAGGGCATACTGGGCGGCATGGGCCATACCGAGCGGCAAAAACAGCGCGAAAAGTGACGCCGTCACGGCAATCCCCATCGCCCCGCCCAGCGAGCTGCCCATCTTGTAGATCCCCGAGGCGACGCCAATTTTGTTCTCCGGCGCGTTGGCCACCGCCGTATCCGTTGACGGCGTGGCGTAGCAGCCCAGTCCGAGGCCGAACAGCACATTGCTGCCGAACACCACGCCGATATAGAGCGCCTTATCGAGAAAGGTGCAGGATATCAGGCCGATGGCGATGGCGGTCAGCACCGGGCCGGCCATCATCGGCAGCCGGGCGCCGTAGCGCTGCAGCAGCTTCTCGCCGACCCGGATCATCGCCAGGACGGTGACCAGATAGCCGAGGGTCATCATTCCACTCTCCAGCGGCGTCAGGTGGTGCCCCTGCTGCAGCCAGATGCTGGCGATCATCATGGTGCCAATCGCCCCGTTGAGCAGAAAGTTCGACAGCACCGCCGCGCCGTACGCCCGGTTGCGAAACAGCGCAAAATCGATCAGCGCCGCCTCGCCTTTGCGCAGCCCGCTGCGAATAAACACCGCGCCAGCGATCAGCGCCCCCGCCAGCATGCTCAACGACAGCGGACTGCTCCAGCCCCAGCCGTGGCCTTTGCTGATAAACAGATTCACCAGCACCAGCCCGGCGATAAGGCTCAGCAGGCCGCCAACGTCCAGCTTCTGCTGGCTGGCGCTGGCGCTGCGGCTCTCCGGCGTGCCGCGCAGTAACGCCAGCGCCGCCAGGGCAACGGCGATGGAAAAGACAAAGATCCAGCGCCAGCCCAGGCCGGTGGCGATAGCTCCGCCGACGAAGGAGCACAGGCCGCTGCCGCCCCACGAGCCGATGACCCAGAAGCTGACCGCCCGCTGACGCGCGCGCCCCTGGTACCAGGTCTTAATCAGCGCCAGCGTCGCCGGCATAATGCACGCCGCCGACAGCCCCTGCAGCACCCGGCCGGCGAGGAACAGCCCCGGCCCCTGGGCCAGTACCAGCATGGCGCTGCCGACGATGCTCAGCCCCAGCCCGAGGGTGGTCATTCGCATGCGGCCAAACTTGTCCGCCAGGCCGCCGCTGGCCACTACGAAACAGCCGCTGAACAGCGCACTGAGGCTGACGGCCAGGGTTAAGGTCTCAAGAGAAATATCAAGACTGCTTTTCATCGCCGGCACGACGTTAATCACCGACTGGGCAAACAGCCAGAAGGTTAAAACGCTCAGCACAATCCCCACCAGCAGACGATCGCTGCCGACATAGGGGGTGTCGCTTACGGTGACAGTGCTCATTGCATGGCCCTCCCGTTTCCGGTGATTAACGCAGATAGTGTTCCGTCAGGCCGCACCACAGCGCCGCGCCGCTAAGCAACAGCGCGTCGTTGAAGTCATAGCCCGGGTTATGCACCATGCAGCGATCCGGCTCGTCGCCAGCGCCGATAGTGAAATAACTGCCGTGGGGGTGCTGCTCCAGCATGAAGGCGAAATCTTCACTGCCCATAAACGGCTTCACCTCGCCCACCTGCTCTGCGCCAAACAGCGCTGTGGCCACCTCCCGCACCATGGCGTTGGCCGCCGGATCGTTACGTAATACCGGGCTGCCGTTGACGTGGGTCAGCGTAGCCGTGGCGTTAAAGCTCTCCGCCTGAGCCACGGCAATATCATGGATCCGCTGCAGCACGGTCTCGCGTACCTGCTCATTGAGGGTGCGCACCGTGAGCTTCATCAACACGTGATCGTTAATGATATTGGGCGCATGTCCGGCCTGGATGCTGCCGACGGTCACGACCGCTGGCTCAAACGGGGTGATATTGCGCGAGACGATGGACTGCAGCGCGAGGGTAATATGGCAGGCCACCAGCGTGGCATCCACTGTATGCTCCGGTACCGCGCCGTGGCCGCCAACGCCCTTCACTTCAATATGCAGCGTATCGGAGGAGGCCATCATCGCCCCGTCGCGCAGACCAATTTTACCCAGCGGCTGACCCGGCATATTGTGCAGGCCGAAGATGGCGTCGCAGGGGAACTGGTCAAACAGACCGTCCTCGACCATCACCCGCCCGCCGTACAGCAACTCTTCCGCGGGCTGGAAAATCAGCTGCAGCGTCCCGTTAAACTGGCGGGTGCGCGCCAGATATTCAGCCGCGTAGAGCAGCGTGGTGGTGTGCCCGTCATGGCCGCAGCCGTGAAAGCGCCCGTCAACCTGGCTTGCCCACGGCTTCCCGCTCCGCTCCTGCATCGGCAGGGCATCCATATCCGCCCGCAGGCCGAGGCGTTTTTCCCCGTGGCCGACGCGCAGCGTACCCACCACCCCGGTGCCCGCCAGGCCGCGATGAACCTCGTATCCCCATTCGCCAAGCAGTCGGGCGACCTCGCTGCTGGTCTGATGCTCTTCAAAGCCGATCTCCGGCTGCTGGTGGAACCGGCGACGTAAGGCAATAAATTGCGCCTCGTTGACCTGCAAGGCTTCAAGCAACGGATGTGTCATTTTTGTTATTCCTGTGTTGTGTTTGCACGACACTTTCGAGTTTATGCGGGTGAAACAGCTTTCAGGCGCGTTTTTTTGTTTTATATTGACGAGAAATGAATGAGTGTTTTTCATACATATCGGTTATGACAAAAAACAACCGGTTGCTTTTTGTCTACAGAGGAGAACCATGTGGAGCAGCATTCAGGCGACTTTAGCGTCACCGTGCGCGATGTGCGTCAGCTAAGCCAGCCGGAGAGCGATCTGCTGACGCTGCTGTGGGTGCTGGAGGGGAGCGTAAATCTGGCGGAGGCGGAAGGTGCGCCGCAGCAGCTTGCCGTCGACGCGCTGGCGATCGTTAACCGCAACCGTCGCTGGAGCCTGCGCAGCGCCGGGGGCAACGCGGTGATGATCCTCACCCTCTCCGCCAGCTGGCTGGCCCGCCTCGACAACGCCTTTTTTGCCGTCGACTACCAGATATCGCCGCGCACCCGCGATGCCGATGACGGCCTGCGCCGCCTGATGCGCCAGCTGCTGGTGAGCGGCCTGGTCAATCATCCCGGCCATTACCGGCTGGAGGCCAACCGTTGGCTGAGTGAGATAGCGCTGCTGCTGGCCACGCGCTTCAGCCAGCCCATCGCCTTCACGCCCCGGCGCGATGCTGAAAAATGGAGCCGGAGGATAGCCAGCGTAGTGGCGCGGATCGACGCCAACTATCAGCGCCGTCTCTCTTTACAGGAGGTGGCGGCCGCCGAGTTTGTCTCCGAGGCCTGGCTGTCACGCCTGTTTCACAAGGAGGTTGGCGTCAGTTTTGTTCAGTACCTCACCGCGCTGCGCCTGCGCCACGCTGCCGATCAGCTGTTAACCACCCGCAAACCCGTTCAGCAAATTGCCCGCGAGCAGGGGTTCGCCAGCACGCGGATGATGAGCGACCTGTTTAAGCGCCACCATGGGGTGACGCCGCGCCAGTATCGCGAGCGGTCCCCCCGGGAGCCGGGCCGACCGCGCCCGCCGCAGGGCGATCGCTGGCAGCCGGTGGCCGTGGACCGGCTCTACGCCCGCCTTAATGAGCCGGAACAACGCGACCGGGAGAGTCAGCCGCTGTTGATCAATCCGCCGCAAACCCGGGAGATCAACCTGCACCACCGACCGGCGCGCGCCGCGGTGCTGCGCCATACCCGGATGGTGGTGACCGTGCGCGAGCTGGACGATCTGCTGCGGGAGGACGTGCGCCGCGAACTGGAGCAGTTGCACCGCGCCCTGCCGGTGTATGCCATTGATATCAACGATGCCTTTCTCAGCAGCCGCCTGTTCGGCACCGGCTGGGACGATCCGCAGATGGCTGGCTACGCCTGCTGGTACAACCTGCAGCAGATCTTCAGCTGGCTGGCGGCGATGGGCTGGCAGGTGATCCTGCATACCGGGGTCACCACCCGCAGCGATCTGCTGCAGCGCTTCCTGCAACTCGCCGCCAACCATTTTCCACCGACGACGCTCAGCAGCTGGCGCTTTGTCTGGCACTGGTCGCCGCAGGCCAGCGAAGCGGCCCGCCAGGCCGCCTGGCGGCAGCAGCGCGAGGTTCTTCACCGTCTGCTGCCGCAGCCGCAGCTGGGGATCTGGCACCGCTTTGCCGCCAGCGCGCCCGGGGACGATCCGCTGTTCCACTCGCCGCTGCTGGCGGAAGCCGATTTTCTCGCCTGCCAGGCGGATGCCAACGAACGGCTGGATCTGGCTCAGGCGGACAGCAGCAGTCTGGCCTCCAGCGAGCACTATCCGGCACATAAGCTGCGACAGATCTACAGCGCCCTGCGTCAACGGCAGCTTAACCTGCCGCTATGGCTGCTCTCGTGGAATACGCTGACCGGCGATACGCGGGACACCAACGGGCGCTTTTTTCGCGGCGCGCTGTTGATGGATAATCTGCTGGGAGTCGCGGACCAGGTCTGGCTGGCGGGCTTCTGGTTAAACTCCGGCCTCCAGGGCGAAGCCCGCGCCAACGGCAAGCTGGATACCTCCAGCCTGGCGCTGCACTATCTGCACGGGCTGCCGCGCCCGGTTTACTGGGTGCTGTGGCTCTGGCGACGGCTGCGCGGCGAGATCCTGTTTCACGACAAAAACCTGCTGCTGCTCCATCACCAGGGGCACTACCAGCTGCTGCTGCGCAATACGGTGGTCTACAACCCCTGGCTCTCCAGCGAAGCGGCTTTTATTCAACGCTTCAGCCAGCCGTACAATGTGCGGCTGCAGGGGCTCAAGGGCCGCTGGCGCATCAAACAGCACCTCTTCGATCAGCACCACGGCGCGCTGTTCCCGCTGGTGGACGCCTTTCGCAGCCGCAGCGGCCCCGACGCCGAAGATTATCAGTGGCTGATGCATCAGGCCCGTCCGGCGCTCAGCGTGGAGGAAGCCCGACTCGACGGCCACTGGCTGCGGGTCGACTCGCTGGAGAGCAACGCCCTGGCCCTGTACGAATTTACCCCTCAGTACTCCCCCGATGAGGATCCCGACGCCTGAAGCAGGCCGTGAATTTTGCGCTGGCTCTCCGTCGTCGCCGGGTTGAAAACCAGCAGCGACAGATCGGGGCGGCCCTCCACGGCAAAAGAGGTGAACTCCAGATCGAGCGGGCCCATCTGCGGGTGGTGAATGCGCTTATATCCCTCGCCGTGGCCGGCGACGTCGTGGCTTTGCCAGAAACGGGCGAACTCGACACTCTGCTGGCTGAGCTCCGCGATCAGCTGGTCAGTTTCCGTCGTGGCGCCCATCCGCGTGACGTCGGCGCGAAAGGCGTTAACGATAAGCTGCCCCACCGTCTGCCAGTCCTCCAGGGTGCAGCGGGCCTCAGGCCGGGTAAACAGGCGGCGCAGCACGTTGCGCTCCGCCAGCGGCAGCTGGCCGTAGTCGGTCAGCACCCTGGCCGCCGCCGCGTTCCAGGCGATCACGTCCCAGCTGGCGGTACGGATAATCGCCGGAATGGCGAAGGCATCGAGCACCCGCTGCAGCCGCGGCGTCATATCATCCGTGATCGTCAAACGGGTCTGCGGCGGATGGCCGAAGGCGAGTATAAACAGATGTTCGCGCTCCGGGGCGGTCAGCCGCAGACCGCGGGCGATCCGCTCCAGCACCTCGCGGGAAGGCGCCCCGCCGCGCCCCTGTTCAAGCCAGGTATACCAGGTCGGGCTGATGCTGGCGAGCTGGGCAACCTCTTCACGGCGCAGGCCCGGCGTGCGTCGGCGTCCCGCCGGGAAGCCAAACGTTGCCGGGTCGAGACGCTGGCGCCTGGCGCGGAGAAAATCACCTAAAGCATGATTGTCAGTAGTGTTCATCATCTGCCTGTAAGTCTGCCTGTTAGAATTTATACCCCGATAATGTCTCTACTTTTATAGTATGACATCGCGGGTAGGATACGCCTGATAACCCGTTCAGGAGGTTCATAATGCGTATATTTCTTACCGGCGCGAGCGGATTTATCGGCTCGCGTATTCTTCCGGCGCTGCAGGCGTCGGGCCATCAGGTTATCGGCCTCGTGCGCAGCGACGCCACGGCGCAGGCCCTGGAAGCGGCAGGGGTCGAGGTGCGCCGCGGCACGCTGGACGCCCCCGATTCGCTGCTGGCGGGCGTCGAGAGCGCCGACGCGGTGATCCATACCGCTTTCGACCACGACTTCAGCCGCTTTGCCGCCAACTGCGAGAAAGACCGCCAGGCGATCCTCACCATGGGCCAGGCGCTGCGGGGCAGCGCGCGGCCGCTGGTCATCACCTCCGGCACGCTGATGGGCGACGACGGGAGCGGCGCCCCGGCCCGCGAGTCGTGCTTTAACGCCGCGCACCCCAGCCCGCGGACCGCCTCAGAACTTGCCGGCCAGCAGCTGCTGGAGGCGGGAGTGGACGTCCGGGTCGTTCGCCTGCCGCAGGTGCATGACACCGTGCGCCAGGGGCTGCTGACCAGCTATATCGAACGCGCGGTCGCCAGCGGCGCGGTGGCCTTGCGCGGCGAGGGGAACCACCGCTGGTCCGCCGCCCATGTCGATGACGTCGCGCGCCTGTACGTCAGCGCACTGCTGCAGGGCGCTGCGGGCGAGCGCTACCATGCGGTGGCTGAAGAGGGGATCGCATTACGGGAGATTGCCGCAGTCATCGCCCGGGGCTTAAATCTGCCGCTGACCCAGCTGGATGAGGAGCAGGCTGACGCCTGGTTCGGCTGGTTTGCCCCCTTTACCGCCCTTGACCTGCGCGCCAGCTCGGCATGGACTCGCGAGCGATTGCAGTGGCAGCCGGTCGGCCCCGGGCTGCTGGAGGATTTACGGAATATGGATTATCAAAAGTGACGTTGTCACGATAAGCAAAAACGTTCCCCTCTGTATGACACCCGACGGGTAGGGTTATCCGCCCGTCGAACCCTCTGCTTTCTCCCCGCTATACTGAATTTATCCCCGGCGTTAGCGTCGCTTCCACCGTCCGGTCAACCGCGGCCAAACAGAGCTGACTGGCGATATCGGCGATAAAAAGTTACCATGTTTCATTATACAGACTCGGTTCCGCGACTATTTTAATCAATTGACTGAATACTATACGCACCCGGTAACCGCATTATCCCTCAGGCTTGTTGAAGGCGGTGGTGAATGTCTATGAATCTTAATAAGATAGAGTTCAACTCTATAATCAAACAGAAAATATGCGCCTGAAATTGTCATCTCTCCTGGCAGCGGTTTCCCTGCTGTGTGGGCAGGCTTTTGCCGCCCCTGCGCTCCCCGACCGCGCCGATATTCGCGACAGCGGTTTCGTCTATTGCGTCAGCGGCCAGGTTAATACCTTTAATCCGCAGAAAGTGAGCAGCGGACTGATCGTCGATACGCTGGCCGCGCAGATCTACGATCGCCTGCTTGACGTCGACCCTTATACCTATCGGCTGGTCCCCGAGCTGGCGGAGAGCTGGGAAGTCCTCGATAACGGCGCCACCTACCGCTTTCACCTGCGCCGCCACGTCCCGTTTCAACGCACGGCATGGTTCTCCCCGACGCGGGATTTCAACGCCGATGACGTGATTTTCACCTTTGGCCGCATTTTTAACCGCGATCACCCCTGGCACAACGTCAACGGCAGCAGCTTCCCCTACTTCGACAGCCTGCAGTTTGCTGACAGCGTGGAGAGCGTCCGCAAGCTCGATAATCAGACCGTGGAGTTTCGCCTCAAGCGGCCGGATGCATCATTCCTCTGGCATCTGGCCACCCACTATGCGTCGATTACCTCCGCCGAATATGCCGCCCGCTTAACGCAGGACGATCGTCAGGAACAGCTCGATCGCCAGCCGGTGGGCACCGGCCCGTTCCAGCTGTCTGAGTACCGCTCCGGGCAGTATGTTCGCCTGCAGCGCCACCCCGGCTACTGGCGCGGCAAGCCGTTGATGCCGCAGGTGGTGGTTGACCTCGGCTCCGGTGGAACCGGCCGCCTGTCGAAACTGCTGACCGGCGAATGCGACGTGCTGGCCTGGCCGGCCGCCAGCCAGTTGACGATCCTGCGTGACGACCCGCGCCTGCGCCTGACGCTGCGTCCGGGGATGAACATTGCCTGGCTGGCCTTCAACACCGCCAAGCCGCCGCTGGACAACCCGGAAGTGCGCCACGCGCTGGCGCTGGCCATTAACAACCAGCGCCTGATGCAGTCTATCTACTATGGCACCGCGGAGACGGCGGCGTCGATGCTGCCGCGCGCCTCGTGGGCCTACGATAACGACGCTAAGATTACCGAATATAATCCCCAGGAGGCCCGCACCCGCCTGAAGGCCCTGGGGCTGGAAAATCTGACCCTCAAACTGTGGGTTCCCACCAGCTCGCAGGCGTGGAACCCCAGCCCGTTGAAAACAGCAGAGCTGATCCAGGCGGATATGGCGCAGATTGGCGTCAAGGTGATCATCATGCCGGTGGAGGGGCGCTTCCAGGAGGCGCGGCTGATGGACATGAACCATGACCTGACGCTCTCCGGCTGGGCGACGGACAGTAACGATCCGGACAGCTTCTTCCGGCCGCTGCTGAGCTGCGCGGCGATCGCCTCGCAAACCAACTTCGCCCACTGGTGTAACCGGGAATTTGATGACGTGCTGCAAAAAGCGCTGCTCTCGCAGCAGCTCTCCTCGCGGATGGACGCTTACAAAGAGGCCCAGCGCATCCTCGCTCGTGAACTGCCGGTCCTGCCGCTGGCCTCATCGCTGCGGTTGCAGGCCTATCGCTATGATATGAAAGGCCTGGTGCTTAGCCCCTTCGGTAACGCTTCGTTCGCTGGCGTATCGCGGGAGAAAACCGAAGAGGTGAAAAAACCATGATTATTTTTACCCTGCGCCGTCTGCTGCTGTTGCTGGTCACCCTCTTTTTTCTGACCTTTGTCGGCTTCAGCCTGAGCTACTTCACTCCCCATGCCCCGCTGCAGGGCGCGACCCTGTGGAATGCATGGCTGTTCTGGTTTGAAGGGGTGCTGCACTGGGATTTTGGCGTCTCCAGCATTAACGGCCAGCTGATTTCCGAACAGCTGCGCGAGGTGTTCCCGGCGACCATGGAGCTGTGCATCCTCGCCTTCGGCTTTGCCCTGCTGATTGGCATTCCGGTGGGGATGATCGCCGGCGTGATGCGCAACAAATGGCCCGATACCCTGATCAGCGCCGTCGCGCTGGTCGGTTTCTCGATCCCGGTCTTCTGGCTGGCGCTGCTCCTGACCCTCTTCTTCTCCCTGACCCTCGGCTGGCTTCCGGTCTCCGGCCGCTTCGACCTGCTGTATGAGGTGAAAAACGTCACCGGTTTCGCGCTGATTGACGCCTGGCTTTCGGACTCGCCGTGGCGCCACGAGATGATCGTCAGCGCCGCCCGGCATATGGTGCTGCCGGTGCTGACCCTGGCGGTAGCCCCCACTACCGAAGTGATCCGCCTGATGCGCATTAGCACCAGCGAAGTCTATGACACCAACTACGTCAAGGCGGCCGCCACCCGCGGCGTCTCGAGACGCAAAATTTTACTGCGCCACGTGCTGCACAACGCTCTGCCGCCGGTGATCCCGCGCCTCGGCCTGCAGTTTTCCACCATGCTCACCCTGGCGATGATCACGGAGATGGTATTCAGCTGGCCAGGGCTGGGCCGGTGGCTTATCAACGCCATTCGTCAGCAGGACTACGCGGCGATCTCCGCCGGAGTGATGGTGATTGGCGCGCTGGTGATTATTGTCAACGTGATTTCCGATATTCTCGGTGCCATGGCTAACCCACTGAAACATAAGGAATGGTATGCCCTACGATAGCAGCTACAATATAAATAATTTTCCCCATTAAAAACAATGATTTAAATTTTAAAATTGTGCGATTTTCTTGCTTTTAATACACAATTTTGTACACATTGTTTTTGACGTCATCTCCGACAGTCATCAGTTAGATGGCTGTCGGAGTTCCCTTCCTACGTTTCCTCCACACCTACTATACTTTCAGTCTGAAGACTGGAGGTAACCATGAGCCGACGCTTTGCTCAATCACAGCCCCGTGAAGAGTACCTGGCTTATTTGGCTGAAGAGGGCGAACGGGATATCGCTTATGACCCTGAACCAATAAGCCGGTACAACGTGGCGCCAGGGACAAAGGTTTAGCTCCGGAGTGAACGTGATGAGCAACTGCATCTCGATCCAGTTCACTTGGTTACGCACCAGGTTGGTGGGATAAACCACCACTGATTATTGCTCGAGTAGAAACCGCGGCGACAAGCAGAATGTTCAAGCCTCTCAGGCAACATCGCTCACTCTTTCCTGCGCCGACAACTGGTGTAACTGAGTAGAACTAAAAGGTAGCCTTACCCCTTTACCATTTTAAAATGTCAAGAAATCAATAACTTATCATATAAAATAAACAGTTTGTGCTGATGACTTGCCACCAAATTCTCCGTGAAAACTATAGGCATTTTATCAGTCATAGAGGGCTAAATATTTTTGATAATTTTTTCGGATTTTAGATCATAAGTCTGCTAATCTCTGTTCAAACACCATAGCGAGAACTGAGATGCTTACAACTATCATTTACCGTAGTCACGCCCATAGTAGCATTTCAAGAACCTCAGTCATGGAAATGATTGAGCTCGCAAATACCCATAATATCAAGAGTGATGTCACTGGAATATTGATTTTTAATGGGATTCACTTTCTACAACTGCTTGAAGGCCCTGAGGCTCAGGTTAACGAAATTTACAGCAGGATCTGTAGTGATACTCGTCACTTTAATATTGTAGAACTATTAAATGACGTTGCACCTTTCCGACGATTTGGTAATGCCGGGATGGAACTAATTGATATAGATTTACACAGTCATGAAGACTGCCTAAGAACAATTCTGAACCGTGGAACAGCAAAACATCAACTTCTTTATAATGACAGAGCATTACGTTTTTTTAGAACATTCATAGAGTCCAGACAACAAGAAAAATACTATGAATTGCCGCCCGCTACTGAATGGCAGTTTTCCAGGGAGTCTTTAATACCTGAAAACCCTTATTTTTCTAGCTCCTTCATTATAAATCCAGTGGTAGACCCTCTCGCGAGAAAGGTCCATTCGTTCCAGTTCAGTAATCCCGTGACGACTGGTTTGTATGGAATGGGCTTGTTACAGCATGATCTGGAATCAAAACGTGTTGCTCTTCTTGAAGCTGGTAGTTTCCTTCACTCTGGACAAAGGGTTTCAATTAGTCTATTACCATTGACTATAAGTAAGATTAGTGATGCCCCTTGCTCGCTGCTTAAGTATATTGAGCAAAGCGGTCTTATCCCTGAACAAATTATCATCGAATTTTTAGAAAAAGATCTGTTCGCCAATATTGATGAATTTTTATATGCGCTACGAACACTTAAAAGTGCTGGAATAAGCGTTGCTATTAATGACTTTGGGTCTGGACATGCAGGATTACTCCTTCTAACAAAATTCCAACCTGAAAAAATCAAAATTCATAGTGAGCTCATAAGAAATATTCACAGGGATGGCGCGAAACAAGCCGTA
Organism: Klebsiella sp. V115_8; assembly: GCF_029967715.1. Taxonomy (NCBI): domain Bacteria; kingdom Pseudomonadati; phylum Pseudomonadota; class Gammaproteobacteria; order Enterobacterales; family Enterobacteriaceae; genus Klebsiella; species Klebsiella sp. V115_8. The sequence goes on along the minus strand of NZ_JASCAR010000002.1, from coordinate 376,583 downwards.
GTTCAAGGCATAATAAATTGCTGTGATACTCTCGAGATAAGAATATGCGCTACAGGAATCGAAAAAGCTGAAGAATGGATGTGGTTGGAGTCAGCAGGTATCGCTTACTTCCAGGGCCCCCTTTTTTCTGGCTACTCAGATGACGGCTTACCATTTGTAAGCTGGCCGGATCCTGTGGAGATTTAATAACAGCAGAAAGCAGTGATGAATTTTAAGGCGTTTTACTGACGTTGAATTTGAGACCAATAAACGCCTGATTGATTTTGACCACCTATGCCCGCTAGCCGTGAAACCGTAGCAGTGCGCGAATAAATGAGGCAGGATGTCCCCGGGTTGCAGGCAGTTGAGACTACCGGAGGCGGAGTAGTGCCCGCTGAGCATTTCTTCTTGCACCCGGTCTCGCGTGCCATGGGTGACGTGAAAAACCAAGGGCCAGAACTAATTATTGAGCGGCTATAAATTCATAACGTCCGCAATGTGCCAGGAGCGGACGTTGTTAAGCTCATGCATTATGGATTTACGAAGAACAGAAGTTATATTTTGTCCTGATTGACACGGGATGACAGCTCCTGATGGCTCTCTTTTCGCTCGCTGTAACGATGAGCAAGATAGCCGGTTTGTCCCTTAAGCAGCAGCGTGATTTTAAACAGCTCCTCGGCTACATCGACGATGCGGTCATACCATGACGAAGGTTTCATTCGTCCGTTTTCGTCAAACTCCTGCCACGCTTTGGCTACGGAGGACTGGTTGGGGATCGTAAACATCCGCATCCAGCGGCCCAGGATACGCATCTGATTTACTGCATTGAAGGACTGTGAACCGCCGCAGACCTGCATTACCGCAAGTGTTTTGCCCTGCGAAGGACGAACCGCACCTTCACTTAATGGTATCCAGTCAATTTGCGCCTTCATAACTGCGCTCATAGCCCCGTGCCGTTCCGGAGAACTCCACACCATCCCGTCACACCATCTGACCAGACCACGCAGCTCGGTGACTTTAGGATGCGTGTCCGGCGCATCATCCGGCAGGGGTAGACCGGATGGATTAAACAGTTTTACCTCCGCGCCCATCGCCGTCAGCAGGCGACCAGCTTCTTCCGCAGCAAAGCGGCTGTAGGAGCGCTCTCTTACTGAGCCATACAGGATAAGAATCCGTGGTGGCTCTTGCAGGTTCAGGCGTTCAGCGATGTGTTGATCAAAGAATTCAATATTCAGGGCAGGAAATTGTTCCATTTTTCTCCTCCGGAAAGAGCAGATGGTTTCAAATTTAACACATATGATTTATCATATATATATTCTAAAGGGAACGGAGTGAAAAATGCTACAACCTGTTCAGCTTTTCAAAATCCTGTCGGATGAAACTCGGCTCGCCATCGTCATGATTCTCCGGGAGTCAGGAGAACTGTGCGTTTGTGATATCTGCGCAGCCATTTCCGAATCACAGCCCAAAGTCTCGCGACATATGGCTATCCTTCGTGAGGCTGGGCTGGTTCTGGACCGTCGTGAAGGCAAATGGATCCACTATCGTCTGTCACCCCACATACCGGCATGGGCAGCTGAGACAATCACGACGTCCTGGCAGTGTATGCGGGAGGATTTGCGTAAATGGCTGGATAAATCAGCCTGCACCTCCTGCTGAGAAAAGAAAACAAATTCACATAATCATATATAACGGGGTCTGAGATGTTTTTGGCGGGGAGTATATTTTTACTGACGTTGATACTGGTGATCTGGCAACCCGGAGGCCTGAGTATTGGCTGGAGTGCGAGTATCGGGGCTGTGCTGGCGCTGATAACCGGAGTCATCCATATCGCTGATATTCCCGTTGTCTGGAATATCGTCTGGAACGCGACAGCGGCATTTATTGCGGTCATCATCATCAGCCTGCTGCTCGATGAGTCCGGCTTCTTTGAATGGGCCGCACTGCACGTCTCCCGCTGGGGTAACGGACGTGGGCGCCTTTTGTTTAGCTGGATAGTCTTGCTTGGGGCTGCTGTTGCTGCACTGTTTGCCAATGACGGAGCCGCACTGATCCTTACGCCGATTGTAATTGCGATGCTGCTCGCACTGGGATTCAGTCAGGGCACGACACTAGCCTTTGTCATGGCCGCAGGATTTATTGCAGATACGGCCAGCCTGCCGCTCATTGTTTCTAACCTGGTGAATATCGTCTCGGCGGACTTTTTCGGTCTGGGCTTTACGCAGTATGCCTCCGTGATGATCCCCGTAGATGTGGCCGCAATTACGGCCACGCTGGTCATGCTGCATCTCTTCTTCCGCAGGGATATTCCGGTGACGTATGACGTTTCGCTGCTGAAGACGCCTGCCAGTGCGATAAAGGATCCGGCAACGTTCAGGGCGGGCTGGATTGTCCTGTTTTTGCTACTTGTCGGTTTCTTTGTTCTGGAACCTCTTGGGATCCCGATAAGTGCAATAGCCGCTACTGGCGCAGCAGTACTGTTCATAGTGGCGAAAAGAGGTCACGCCATCAACACAGGAAAAGTTCTGCGCGATGCACCATGGCAGATAGTTATTTTTTCACTGGGCATGTACCTGGTGGTCTATGGCCTGCGCAATGCAGGGCTCACGGAGTCTCTATCTGACGTGCTAAACCTGCTGGCAGAAAAGGGGTTATGGGCAGCAACGTTCGGCACCGGCTTCCTGACCGCGTTCCTGTCGTCGGTAATGAATAACATGCCGACGGTGCTGATTGGTGCGTTGTCGATTGACGGAAGTACGGCGACTGGCGTCGTCAAAGAGGCAATGATTTATGCCAACGTGATTGGCTGCGATTTAGGCCCGAAAATCACTCCGATTGGCAGTCTGGCAACCCTGCTGTGGTTACATGTGCTGGCACAGAAAAACATGACCATCACCTGGGGATATTACTTCCGCACCGGCATAATCATGACCCTGCCCGTGCTTTTCGTCACTCTGGCCGTGCTGGCGTGGCGACTCTCTGTCACCTTGTAGCGAGATATTGATATGAGCAATATTACCATCTATCACAACCCGGCCTGTGGCACCTCACGTAACACGCTGGAGATGATCCGTAACAGCGGTAACGAACCAACCATTATTTATTATCTCGATACGCCCCCGACTCGTGATGAGCTTAGCAAACTAATTTCTGATATGGGTATTTCAGTACGTGCATTGCTGCGTAAGAACGTCGAACCTTATGAGCAACTGGGGCTTGATGAAGACAAATTTTCTGATGAGCAGTTGGTTGATTTTATGCTTCAACATCCGATCCTGATTAATCGACCGGTGGTCGTGACGCCGCTTGGCACACGTCTTTGTCGTCCCTCAGAAATTGTGCTGGACATTCTGCCTGAAGGCCAGAAAAGCGCTTTTACCAAAGAAGATGGCGAAAAGGTCATTGATGATACAGGGAAACGGGTTAAGTAATCTTTCCGCGTAATATTAACGGGCGTCTGTTAACTTCATACCGGCGTCCGCTTCTCGCTCTACGCGGACTGTAGCAGCAGAACAACCAATAAATGCTAAGGCTGAGTCACATGACTTTGAGCAGGTCACAGTACCCCATAGTCGGAACCAGAGCCCAAGCTGGAACCTTTATACCTCAAACAGCTTGCTAGTTAAGAAGGTCAAGATTGCAGTAAATTATTTCTTACCTTGATAATTGTCTTCTGCAAGAGTTGCACCTCTTCAAGTGTCAGTCCTAGTGAATAAAACACTTTCATGCACCGATGGCTTGCTTTGTGCAATTCTCTGCCCTCATCCGTAAGAAAGATGTGAACCTTACGCTCATCTTCGACTGAGCGCTGTCTGGTCACGATTCCTTTTTTCTCAAGAATTTTTAACATTGGCGTGAGGGTGCTTGACGCTAAGAATAATCTCTCACCTAACTGATTAACGGTTAGTCCATCTTCTTCCGCCAATGCCAACAATGTAATCCATTGAGAGTATGTTAACCCCAGCTCTGACAGATAAGGCTGGTAAGCCTTACCGAAGGCAAGGTTAGCAGTGTAAGTGGCAAAACAGAGAAAATCCTCAAGCTTCGGAAAATCCCCTTGCTCAAACAGGCTTGCATTTTCGTTCATAACTGCCCCCATATACTTTAAGCCAAGTATATCGCATACGATTTTTTCTGAAAAGCACATTGACAAGACTCAATCTTTGGATATCATTATCACACGATTTAATCGCACACAAACAAACTTAGTAAGGAAATGGCTATGAAAATTTTTTATAAAACAAGTGCAACGTCAGTCGGTGGTCGTGATGGCAGAGTAGACTTAGATGACGGTTCGTTTGGCCTCGATTTAGTCAGCTTCACTAATGACAGTGGTAAAACTGGCGCCAATCCGGAGCAATTGTTTGCTATGGGTTATGCAGCCTGTTTTGATAACGCTCTGATTCATATCGCACAGCAACAAAAACTCGAGGGTATTTCGACCAAAACGTCTTGTGCTGTTGGGATTGGACAAAATGCGAATGGCGGTTTTTCTCTGGATATTGATTTAGATGTTGAAGTACGTGGACTGGACAAGACAGCAGCAATTGAACTTGTAAAGAAAGGTCACGAGGTTTGTCCATATTCAAACGCAACCAGAGGAAATATTGATGTTCGTCTTCATGTTAGTATAGTGGATAAATTTGATATTTAACATGCTCATAGATGCCTATGTGAAAATATCATGGGCATCATTTTCATGGCAATAACTATAAATCACAAACAGAATCATTTTTTCCCTCTCTCCCTACAGGAAATTACAATCCCCCCCTCACAATCATACTGAACTCAACAACCTTCCCCCTCATTCCCTAAGAAAGATAAAATATACATTTTAGCAAACTTAAAAATTAGTGCTATAATCATATCGTTCCCATAATAAAAAACTCAAGGAGGATAAAATGAAGCAAAAAAGACATAGCGGCAGAATACACTCTCTTTATGACTCGCTCGTTCACCGAGATTTCCACCTGGAAGATATTCTTATCAGGATAATTAATGAAGGAATTAAAGCATTTGATTTAGAGATAGGAATTATAAGCAGGATAGAAAACAGCAAATATACAATAATTGGCTCTAGCGGTCATAAAGATATTCATCCAGGAATGATATTTAATCTCGAAAATACTTATTGCCAAGCTGTAGTGGCAGAGAAAAAAATCATAAGCGTGAATAATGCAGGGCATCACCCATTACTAAAAAAACATCCTGTTTATTTATCCATGTCACTCGAATCATATATTGCAGCCCCAATATTTGTGAGAAATAACATTTGGGGAACTATTAATTTCTCATCAAAAAATGTCAAATTAGAAAATTTTAACAGTGAAGATCATGAATTCATAGGTCTAATGGCTGAAGGAATAGCATCACTTTTAGAAATAGATATTTTAACAAAAGAAAAAGAGAGTATAATTCAATCTTTAGTAGAATCAAATCAGATACTTGAAAAGATATTTAACAATTCCACAATTGGGACGGCTATCGTTTCAGAAGAAGGACGATGGATAAAAGTCAATCAAGCCCTTACTAATATGCTTGGATATACAAAGGAATATTTACTGTCAACAAACTTCCAAATGATAACGTATAAAGACGATCTTGACCTTGATCTCAAGCTTTTAGAATCCTTAAAAAATGGTGAAATACCACATTACGAACTCGAAAAAAGATACATCAAATCCAATCATGAGTGTATTTGGTGTCTTTTGAGCGTGTCAATGATGAAAAATGAAGTTAACAATTCCATATATTATATATCTCAAATCCAAAACATTGACGATCGTAAAAAAATGGAATTAGATGTTATACAAAAACAAAAGGAACTCAAAAGAGCAAATGAAGAGTTAGAAAAAATGGCAACTTTTGATTCATTAACTGGTATTTACAACCGAAGAAAGTTCATGATTTTCTTCAGCGAAGTAAAAATGAAGGCAGAATGTAACCTTGAACCTTTCTCTCTAGCCATTATCGATATAGATTATTTTAAATCATATAATGACGACTTTGGCCATCAGGAGGGTGATAAAGCGTTAAAGTATGTAGCACTCAATTTAACCGATACATTGAATAAAAAAGGAATTGTTGCGCGATTCGGTGGTGAAGAGTTCATTGCTCTTATCCCAGGCACAACTGACAGCGAATGCTTAACGGCATGCGAAAAATTAAGAAAATCCATCGAAGATATTTCAACCCTTCAAAGAAAAATCACTGTCAGCATTGGCGCTGTAACTATATTTCCGAAGTCAGATTGTAACATTTCATTTGACGACATATTCAAAATTACAGACTCGAAACTATACGAAGCCAAGAGATCAGGTAGAAACCGTTTAAAACACGCTCACTTAGAGCATTGAATCTTAACTTTAATATGCCACAACTGTGAACATTTGCGGCATCAATTTTAATGATAAGAAGGTCGATAATTTTTATATTGGTGTTCATCCATAACACATTTATAGTGTCAAATCGCATAGAAATCAGATTAATATCGCATTTAATTTCAATTTGATGCTGGTAAATACTTATAGATCGTCTTCACATCCACACCTATCACATCGGCTACCTGTTGCCTGGTAGCACCGTTCTCCAGCATCCTGCGGCATCTCTCCACAACCTCAGTGGTCATTACCCGGCGGCGGCCGCCGACTCTCCCCTGCTCCCTCGCAGCGGCTAAACCGGCGCGGGTACGCTCGACGATCAGCTCGCGCTCCATTTCCGCCAGGGCGCTCATGACGTGGAAGAAAAAACGTCCCGCAGGCGTCGAGGTGTCGATGCTATCAGTAAGACTGCGGAAATTCACCCCACGCGCCTGCAGCTCAGACACGAGCGTAATCAGATCACGCACGCTGCGGCCAAGCCTGTCCAGCTTCCACACCACCAGCACATCACCCGGTCGCAGCCGCCGTAAGGCGCGCTTTAACCCTGGCCGCCGGGCATTTTTCCCGCTGGCCATATCCTCAAAAACCAGCTCACATTCTGCGCGGATCAGCGCGTTTTTCTGTAAATCGAGGTTTTGATCCCCGGTTGATACCCTCGCATAGCCAATCAGCACTATCTAACTCCTTGAAATAGTTGATTGTAAAAAGCCGCGGCCATTCGCTCAAACCCTCGTTTGGGCGAATATCGTTTTGGAGCAAAAAAACATGGCCTTTGATCCGCCTCTTGGGAGCACTTCGCCCGCGGTGCTGCTCGATAACGCCACTCGCCTGGACGAACTCGTTAACGGGCCCGCGGCTACCGTTCCCGACCGTGCCGGGCAACCGCTGGACTCATGGCGAAAAATCATCGCCGCAATCCTGGAAAGTTCTGCAGCAGCGATGGAAACCATTCGTTTGACGCTGATCCCCCTCGGTGAACAATACGCCACAGAGGCCGATGCGCAGGCGGCGATTAATAACGGAACAATCCCCGCTGGTTCATATTTTTACGTCAGGAGCACTGACAACAGCGCGCTCGCTGTTGAATACAGGAATGTTTCTGGTACTGCTCAGCCTACCGGACGCAAAATGCCGTCTCAGGATTTGCTAAACCAGCTGACTGAGTCGCTCGGTTTTCTGCTTCCCCTGGCTGACACCACACGTTTTTTTAAGGCCGGGGTAACAGGCACAGCCTACGAAGCGATCAACGCTGAAGATATCTTTATCGATGCTGAGAATAACCTGCAGTACTGGATAAAGGATGGCGTGCGGCAGTACTTCCTGCCGGTTCGGGTCCCGACACTGGAGGCGGACACCGTTCTTGTTGACGGTATCGCCGTTGATCCGGTAGCTATTCCCCCGGCTGTCCTCGCCACAAACCTGCTTGGCCTGGCTCAGTCCAGCAAGTTCCTGGACCCGGAGGCATTTCAACCCGGCGGCGCGTATGAGGGCTGGGAAGGCTACGACAATATCTGGCTGGATAAATCAGGAAATATTCAGGGCTATACCCGTGAAGGTACCAGCTATTTGCTGTTGCCTCTGTCAGTGCCTGAACTCAGTGCAAAAAAAATCCGTCTCGACGGTGAAGACCTGCGGGACGTGATCGCCAAACGCACGGAAACACGGCTCCCGTTCACAGAAATGGTGGACGGGAAAAGCCAGATCATGCTGCTGAATAACCAGACCGGCCAGCTGTCGCAGGTGACTGATGGCACCGCAAATGAAACGGACCCGGTAGTTGATGGCGGCGGTGTGCTTTCCTGGACTTCGGACAGGGACAGCAGCGTACCCGGCGGGAAATTTTATCTGGCGGAAAGTGGCAAAATTCATCCTGTCATTTCCCGGCGCGTCCTGGCGGGCTGGGGCGATTCGTTCATGGAAAACCCCGTTTTTATGAATACCCTCCATGCTCTGACAGGTTTACCCGCCTACAACTTTGGCAAATCAGGGCTCAGAAGCACTGCTGTTGCTGCCCGCCAGGGGGGCGATCCCTTTTACTGTATGCCGGTGGATGGAGTAATTCCGGCCAGTGGGACGGTCAACCTGATACCGAACGTACCGGGACCCCATGCCTCTGCATCAAACGGGGCAATGGCGGCCATAAAATGCCAGCTGGCTGGCGTAGACGGAACGTTTAACTGGGATGGCGTGCAGGCCAGCTTTACCCGTGATACGGCGGGCAGTGCAAAGACTGTCAGCGTGCTGACACCGCTCTTTGTTTACCCTTATACCACCTCTGACGTGCTGGGCTCGATGCCTGCTGGCGTGCTGTATCCTGATCACGATGAGGCCATTCTGATCCTGACCTGCGGGCGTAACAACACAACCAGCGTCAGCGAAGTGGTAAATAACGTAATTAATACCGTCAATTATCTCAAGCCGATCGGGAAATTGCCCTGTGTCTGCCCTCAGTTTACACGCGGTGATGAAACACGAGGCTCTGCTGGCTATCAGCGTATTCATGCCATTAACGCAGGGCTCAAAGCGGCCTTGCCGGAGTTCTACTGTGAAATTGATGGTGTTGACCTGCTGCAGAACTTCAAACACCACTACAACCCGGCGAATGCAACCGATGTGCAGAATATCGCCGACGACACCACACCTGCTTCCCTGAAATACGACACGCTGCATCCGTCACAGACGCTGATGAGTGGCGCGCTGTACGTCGGGGCAGAAGTTAACGCAAATTTCGTTTGCCAGTTTCTCAAACATAAAGGATGGGTTAAATAATGGGTAAGGTCGAACAGAGCACCGACTGGGTGAATGACACCGGGTCAAAATTATATTATTTCCCGTCCATCAATGCCGGTACGCTGGGGATGATCGATGTGAAACATAACTGGGCGGGAGGGGCGAAAAACCTGGCACCCGGCGCCCAGCTCAAAAATCTGTGCTTTCTGGATGACCCGGCCAGCGTGGGTTCGGTAGCCCTGAACTTTGACAGCACTACCGGTGGGCTGATTTTCGATAAAACGTCGCGCCAGTACCTGCGCCTGCCGGCGGGGTTTATTCCGACAGCGGCCATGAAAGACTACATGCATACGTTCTGGCTGAAAATCGATCCGGCGAATGCTGGCGCTGATGGTTTCAGTAATGTCTGGGTGGGGATTGGGGCAACCAGTTACGCCACTACCGCTAACCGGTTGATTCAGGTCTATCCGACCATCACGGCAGGGGTGATCACGGCGCTGACGGTATGCGTGCGTGGCATTAACTACAGCATTAAGGATTACATCGGCAGTCTGGCCGACGGCAATCTGCACTGCCTGGGCGTCCGCTATCAGGAGTCGGCTGATGGCACGCAGCAAAAGGGGCTGGTTTATCTGGATGGGGTTCTTGCTTATGAGGGCATCTGGACGGGGAAAATCGCTTATCCGGCGGCGGCTGTTAACCTGAATGGCATCGGATCAAACCTGGCGGACACCACACCTTTTGCCGGTCGGTTTTACCGTGCGCGAATTGACGATCTTACACTGGTCAGCAAAACAGCGCTGCAGGTCATCGCGGAGGAGATCGCCGCGGTGGCAGGAAGGTTTAGTTAAAACTATCCCCCGGTGCCACCCGGGGGAAGCCGATGAATGGCATTAAATCTGCATGGATGTATGAGTATGTTTTGCGCCCTTTAGCTTCAGGCTTCGGGGCGAGTAGAGTTACGTTCCTGACGCCTTACCTTTTGCAATCTGGTGTACAAAATAAGATGACAGCATCTCAATCATCACTTTGTTATGACTTGAGATGGTCGTTGGTATGCCAGACGCCAGGCGTGGGGAGAAACCATAGAAACGTCCGGACGAATACGGATTGGTAAGATAGTCTTTTTCATAGGCCTGAACACAAGCCAGCAGAGCATTCCCGGTTGATACCCGTCGAACCAGCATCATTGTCAATGCAACGCTAACCGGAGTCGAAATGATCCCCCTTCGGCTTTCAGAGATAATGAAATCAATCCCCCTCAGCCTGCCATCACCGCACAGTCCCTGAAGTCCATAGTTGACGTTGTTAAACAGGGGCGTTCCGCCGAGTAACTCCGTCATCATGAGGTAGTCAGGCGCCAGGTCCATATCGTAGTTGTACCACCGGCTCCTTGCCAGGGAGGTGCTGACTGGCATCGAATCCAGCATGTTTGGCAGATATCGACCAATGGTGCTGCTATTGGTCAGATTCGTCAGCGCCGTGTTATAGCATGACTGGTAAGCTCCGCCAGTATCCATCCCGGCGTGGATTGCCAGCGCGACAAGCAGCATGCCGTAGATATTAATATTCACGGCGGCACTGACTGAAGATGGCGTATAGGTGTTCGGCACACCTCCTTTTGCTGCGACTGCTGTAACCATTGCGTCAGCCCAGGACTTAATATAAGGCTGCATTGCCGCCATTGTTGCGGTGTCACCCAAAAACTCAGCCGCACGATATACAGAAACACATGGTTTGAGTACCGGAGTGACCAAATCAGCAACATTAATAACCCCCTCAAGATAGCGGGTTCCGATATTTGTGCTTCGCCAGTTATCATCCCAGCACCGTTTAAACCTGGCCCATACTGCCGCAATATTAGGTGAGGGCTTTTGCAGTTCACGATATGCAAGGTATCCCCACGGGGTATTAATATCATATGGCCCGGCATTCGAAACCATACCGCCTATTCCAGCTGAGTCTCCATTCATCCAGAAGTCAGCAACCCCATCAAGCAATACTCTCAGCTTATTCTCAGCTTCTTTTACTGCAAAGTTAGGAAGTCTCCCGCCACGCGCAAAACCCACAGGCCGATTGTAAACTTTCTTCGCAAGCGTTAACGGGTCTGTTTCAGTTTCACTGGCATTCAGCCAGGCTTCAATGGTCCATGTCCAGTTTTTCTCAACCGGCCAGTTAAGAAATGAATAATCCGACAGGGATGAATATTGCCAGCCTGTGGTTACGCCCAGCGTAAACTCTGACGCGGCATTCGTCATCGTGATGCCTGTCGGTCTGGTTGGGCCCGCAGAGGTTCCATCCCTGTGAATATCCCCGTTTACAATGGTCGGCACCCAGGAAAACCTGCCGTTACCGGCTGTATTTCCGGTTGTGATTGCTGCAGCAGCGGTACCGGAATAGGCTGGAGTCGTCCCGTTTTTATAAATAACATTAGAGCTAATAGTTGCTCCACACATCTTACCAACAGGAATATCCTCCAGGGCAGTCACCATATTTTTCACAACGACAATTCCGTTTTTAAAAATGCGGAAGCGAGTGGTGGCCTTAATAATGCCTGCCGCATAAACGGCACTGGCGGCATTGTAGCCTGTGCGCTCAATCTCGGTAAAAAGTGGGCCGGTATTGATGACCTTCAGCGTAACGTTGTAGGTGAAATATTCGATAACCTGAGCGCCTGCAGTCACGTAGCGATGCTGCGGGCTTAGCGTGCATCTGATACGGTTGATATCATCATTTTTAGCAGCATCAATGGATGTGAGGCCATAGGCTCCACCGGCAAAACCAAAGCGGTAATACAAATCACCCACTTTAATGTTATAACGCTTCAGGGCATCAGAAGGCGCGTAGTACTCCAGGCCTTCGGAATAGATCGTGTCATCATAGCGATAACCAAAAACATCCACGTTATAATATTTTTTTTGTCCCGCCGATACGGAATCGACGATCCACACGGCCCCCGTTTTGAATGAGCCATCAGGGTGATAACCTTCAGTTGACTGAAAGCGAAGGTTCACGAAATCATCTGCAGAAAATTGCGCATCAAACACGTTTCCTTCAGCGTCAGATACCTTAATGCAGTTGTGACCAAACACCATTCCTGCAGGGAAACTCACTTTTAACTCGACAGGACCACTGTAGTTGGTAGCCATGTCATTTACTACATCAGCAACAAAACGGGTAAAAGGGTTATTGTCAGTGTTCTGCCTGGAAATTCCGTTGTAATAAAGAATATCTGCGTCAATGGTCAGATAATCGTTTACAGAAATTGTCGCAGGTTCGGCGCTTAATTTGGCAAGGTAAGCCGTTTTATATACTGATACATCGGTACTTCTGTAATAAAGATGCACATCATCAAATGAGGCATAGAAATAGTTTTTAACACCATCATCAGTAATGCTAAACCCTGCCCCCGTAATATCAGAATAGGGGAATGTTAGCTGGATTGAGGTTGATCCGTCAGGGTTAGAGTACAGCGTGCAATATTTACCATCTGAGCCATACGCACCGGTGTTACCGGAAATAAAATCGCCTGACTTGTCAATCACAGCGTAGGCAGTAATTGACTTAAAAGTATTGACAAGTGGAATGTTGTCAAATATTGCTCTGGCTACTGAGTTAGTGGCATCATAAAAAACTGTTGACGGTTTTAATTTTGCCAGCTGGACAGAGTGATAGGGAGAGTTAAGTACATTATCAGCAAAGTATTCAGCCGGAAGTAGTTCTGCAATTACTGTTGTGACACCGCTTTGCAGATTGGTTACTTTTAGTGTGTTTTTCTGGTTGCGGGCGTCAGAAGTTTCAGCAGCTGACAGGGAGTTAATGCGTAAAACAGATTCTTTCCCGACATTGACTACAGTGTCACCAGGCATTGAGATACTGGTAAACTTAGTTAGCGGAAGTGAGGAGATTTCGCTAAGCAAAACATTAATGGTGCCAATTTTATCATTTATGTATTCATATAAAGCACTTACTTTTGCATCAACCCCCGCACCTGAAGGCATTTTCCTTCCAGTTTCCTCAAGTGTACCGCCGTTATTGATCACTTCGACGGCAAGAGCACTAACATCCGGGCTGCGGTAATACGTGGTGCTCCCCTCAGGGATATTCACGATATCTGCCTGCGCAGCTGCTAACGTCATGTATTGCTTGCTGAGCGGGATCAGATTTTGATGGATGCCACGCCAGGTGTAAAGCAATTCGCCTGCGCGGTCAGGGAAGACCAGCGCCAGGCTATTCAGCAGATTATCCAGGCGAGTGGCGTTATCGAGCAGCACCGCGGGCGAAGTGCTCCCAAGAGGCGGATCAAAGGCCATGTTTTTTTGCTCCAAAACGATATTCGCCCAAACGAGGGTTTGAGCGAAAAGAGTTAATTAGGGGTTGTTATGGGGTATTACGCGACGTCGCCGGGGTATGTAGCGTCGTCGTAGGCATAGAACGATTCGAGGTACTCTTTAGCGGTGACCTGGCATGTTCCGTCAGACTGCGGGGCGATCTCCTCTACAAGGGCGTCGTAGACGTGGCGCGTTGAGCCGCAGAACACCAGGCGGATCGGCTCGATGGTTGCCGACGACAGGTCAACCTTCATCGGGTCATCAAACTCGCTCAGGTGCGGGACTGACAGCTGAAAATCACCCACCCTGCTCGCCACCATCAGCCCGGATGCAGATCCATCCTGATAGCGGATCAGCGCTCGGGGATTTTCGAAAGACCAGTCCAGCGGCTCCGTAACGGTGAACGTTGTCACGCCACCAGCCGTTGTCATCGCCTCCACCAGACAGGAAATCGTGTTGTTACCCGGAATATCATCCGTGAGCACGATGCGATCGCCCGTGTTGTAGCACAGCGCGTCCAGCTCGGTAGTGGTCTGGAACGTCACCCGCTGCTGCAGGTATTTCATCAGGCGGCGCATCCCGATTTGGTAGGCGTGATCCTGATTGAGTACCCCATCGAGTTTGTAGTTCTCGATTTTCACCGGCGTGGGATTGTCCGGCGTCCGGCATTTAACGGTCTCCTCTGCCCAGGTAGTCCCGTTGATGTACGTCACGTCGACACCATCAAAATCATCGTCGGACGGTACGGTAAATCCGCTCTGCAGCTCCTCCACCATCTCATGCGGAGTGATCACGCCAGTCCAGGGCTTAATCCCTTCCCTGTTTACCGTCGCCAGGCCATCGCTCAACAGGAAGCGGGACTTCCCGGCATTGGCTATCTTCTGCAGCATTTCCAGCGCTGAGATACTGTCGCCCGTGGCGAAATCGAAATTTTCGCCCCGTGGCGTCCAGTACGCGGATTCCAGCGCGTTGATGGTGTCGACGTCCATCTCCAGCCCCAGCGAGTTCCCGACATGCAGCAGCGCCCCAGAAATGGTTCTGGCCGTTCCTGAGTCGTAGGCCCGCGTGGACACAACGTTTACGCGGCGGTCCGACTGGGCCGCCAGCTTCCCGCCCGTCTCAACGGTCACTGCCATCAGCGACACGCCGGGATAGGATGAAGGGCGCGTCAACAGTCGCCCGCGCAGTGCCTGCCAGTACATCGAATCCCTGGCGTTGTTTGAGCCCTGCTCATTGCGCCGACGGCAGCGAACCTCTACCAGCCCTGGTGAGCTGAGAGTGATCCGCTCAGTGAAACCTAATCCGTTGACGTTTTTCAGCGCATACTCGCCCTGGTGACTCACCCACCCCGAACCGGAACCGTAGACGCGATACTGAATCTCCCACTCAACGTGGCGGATCCGTTTTTTGCCCTTACTGTCAAAGCCGCAGATGCCGTTCGGGAAGGAGAAATTCACCTCGAATGCATCCACCACTTCATTCTCAGGGCATACGAGGAAAGGCCCCAGCCAGCTCAGCGTGTCGTTAAGGCCAGAAGCCTCATAGTCGATCATCGTCCGGGCGGTGAATCCCGGCCATGACTCATCAACGGCACCATTAACCAGGCGCGCCACCGTCGCCGTTGTGCCGTCGGCCGAGACAATCCGGTACTCATTCCCGCGGTGAGCAAGTGAAAGCCGTTGCACCCCCTCCGGCATGCCGGAAAAGGCCGTTCCCGTGGCGCTGTTATAGGCAAGCGTCACATTCGCCGTTACCGCCGGGCTGCCGCCGGTTGATGCCGTGCCGGAGGTGTAAGCCGGGGCATCACCGAAAACAGCTGCAGGCAGCGAAGAGGACGTGATCGCCCCACCCGCGAACGGACTGGCCGACTCGGTTATCAGTACAGTTCCGCCATTGTCCTGCGCAACCAGGCCGGAGCCGGTGAGTCCCTCGGTGATGGCCGCCAGCAGTCCCGACATCGAGACGTAGTTAGCCACCAGCGACACCGGGTAGGTAATCCCCTGCCAGGTGATCGTGAACGTGCTGGAGCTGGTCGAAAAATCGTAGGTGGTCGGGGCCGCACTGGCCTGGAGTTTTGCCGCACTCCCCCCGGCGCCGGGCACTGCAGCCTGACCGGGAGTATATGACGCGATAAACAGATCGTAATCGACAGAGTTAAACCCCAGCGTCACCGGCATACCAACCACCGGCGCGATCTCCGTCAGCAGCGGGCTGGCGATAACGCTATATCCAGCCGCCGAAGTGATCTGGTAGTTAGCCGGGGCTTTCAGTTCGACCACGGCGCCAGCGACCCAGCTGGGCGGCAGCGCGTTATCGTTCTCGTCATTATCGTCATCATCATCCGTATCCAGCCCGGTAAACGTCACGCTCGATCCGGAGACGGTCATGCTGTCTGCGATAATGTCGTCTGCGTCCGGCGACGTCTGGGCCATATCCAGCCCGGTGCCGGATGACGTCCCGCCCACTTCGGTGGAATTGACCCAGTTTTCGCTGCGCTCATCACCGGAAACGTCCGCGCCTGGCGGGTAATGGGTGCTGCTGAATCCCGGTAGCGTTGAAGCTGGCGTACTGCCAACCCGGATATCGCCATTGGTATAAATCAGATCACCGACACCTAGACACAGCAGCATCTGGACGCGCATTTTCGTCGGATCGGCGGCATCAAATCGGGTAACCGGCTGCACCACATAATCAGGGTAGATACGCACCCGGCCAAACACCTCACGAATGGCATCACCGAGTTTTGCGGTATTCGCCTTTGCCGGGTTCAGGTCGAGACTCCGCCCTGTGGATGAGGTATAGCCACCCGTATCGATGTTGCTCATCATAAACAGCGAATAGGCTGCAGCGGCAACGGAGATACCGACGCCGATCCACGCGATTGTGGCGGCCTCCAGCCCGAAGGGAACCGGATAAAGCCTGACATCACTATCAGGGCGAATCACACACTTAGCCCATTCGCCTGGCGGAATTGACTGCCCCTCAACCTCAACGGTCAGCGGAGGGACATCCCGGTCGGTATAGTTTTCGACATTGGCAACCAGCCAGCTGCGAATGCTCGTAACACCATGCTCATGCGTTTCAAGTGGTTCTCCGGGAAGCCGAGAAGGATAAAACCGAATGGTCATTGCCAGAACTCCACTTTGACAAATCGCCGCTTAAACCGCGGCAACGGCAGAAAGGTGACGTTCGTTCCCGGATTGCATTCCGCCACGTGCAGCAAACCCTCGATACTGACTACGATCCCCACATGGGTGACGGTTGATCCGGAATAACAGGCCACCCCGGCCCCTCCGCAGGGTTCGCAGCGCTCAAGGGTAAGCATCATCCTGCGCGCTTCCCGGTCGAGGCCGCCGTCGTCTTTGGTGACCCCTGCAAAATCGGGCCAGACGGGTAAATTCAGATCGCGGCGTATCTCGTTCACAATGCCGAAACAGTCGAGTTGCGGGTATACGCGCCCGCCCTTCAGCCAGGTGACTGAACGGTATTTATCAGGGTTGAACATTGGGATTCCTTAGCTGATATAACGCAGTCCGGGGAATACAGGTAGCGTGTAGCGGTAACGTGGCCAGGCTGTATCAAGGATATTCATATAACCCGCGGTAATCTGCGCCTCTGTCGCCGTCCAGTAACCAGACTTGATTTTCAGCGTATACGGCACTTCCGCAGGGGCCGCTAAATCCGTGGAGATATAACGCCGGTACGTCAGCAATGCAGACAGACGGTTAGCCAGCGCATAGCGGATCGCCGTGGACACAACACCATCGATATTGCACAGGGCAAATTTGAGGTCCTGCGTACCGTCCGCATTACGCGCCGGCAGCGCAATGTCTATCGCACAGGCGGTAAACGTTACGGTATCGCCGTTCTCCGTCGTTGCCGTGATGTTCTCGTAACCCTGGCACAGATAATGGCCGTCAGAACCAATGGTGATCTGCAGCGTTTCAATGATCACCTCCGGGCCGCTGCTGGCGTAGAGGCGTTTAATCTGCGTCATGCTTCGGCCACTCCTTATTCAGCGCAATATCCAGCAGTGAGCTGCCGACGATCCATTCCGGGTAATTACCCCATGGGGCAGGAGCAAGGGGGCGTTCCCATAATTCAAGCGTCGCCGTGTACTTCCAGTAAATCGGGGCCACCAACACCGGTCCCTGATAAATATCTGTGAAGCGGCATTTGTAAAACTTAATGCCTGCCGGCGTCTGCAGCTTCATCATGAACCATGCAGCCCCGTCAGATAACGCATCACGGAACCAGGACTCAAACGCCAGTCCCTGCGCATCGGTTTCCATAAACCAAGTGATGCTGGCCTGCGTCGGCGTGGACGTATAAGCTCGCCTTTGCCGCGGGCGGCCGGTGATTAACTGGGTACGTTTTAACGGGCTTACAGGCTGGAATCCGTATCCTTCCTGTAATGGCATCGGAAGACTGTCATGCGGGTAGTAGATATCAGTCATCACTCTAACCCTCTGCCTGGATATTTTCTGCGCATTGCCTTACCAACTTTCCCATCTCCTCTCAACAATTGCGCAGCAACCTGATCCAGGGCTTCCGTTGTCGCCCGCTTCTGCGTTTGAGCCATGGAGAGAGCCATCTGATCAAGTGTCACACCGGGCGGCGTATGGAAATGCTGCTCAATGGGAGCATGGATGGTGGTCTTGCTGCTGTTGTCGCTGTTAACGTTCTGAACACCAGTACCAAACCCTGTACGCCCCAGAGTTGCATCAAGCGGTTGGCCATTTCGAAGTGCCTCAAGCTGAGACACGCCGATCCGGTTCGTTGACGCCTGGTCGAAGACGTACTCTCCTTTGTGAACAATACCCGCGGGCTGATACTTACCACCGGGGCCAGTGTAACCGCCGGAGGCGAAGCCAACTCCTGAAACAGCCTGGATATTTGAGACGATACTGGCAGTCTGCGCAGCGATTGAGGCCATAGCGATGATATTGGCCGGATAAGGCGCGCTTACTGCCCCACTTGCTATAGCCTGCTGGATTTTCACCATAGAGTCAGCGATAGCGAATGCCTTGCTCGCAGCAAAAGCAACCTTGTAGATTGCCGATTGCTCACCAAAACCCGTTCGCATTATGTCGGCGGTACTGTCAAACAAGGACTGCGTGGCCGCAGATATGATGGTGTTTTTCTGAGCCTCGATGACCTGATTTGCATCCGCTGCACGCTGACGAATCGACGTCATTCTGGCCTCACCCTCGGCAGTTATTTCGCCGGCCTTCGCATAAGCTTCCTCCTGAGCTGCCAGCCAGCGCTGGAGCTCCTGCTGCGCCTGGTCATATTCATTGATTTGCCCCTGCATCCCCTCAAAAGTTCCAGAGAGTCGCCCTCCTGTGGGTGTCAGGTTTCCTACAACATTACGAACCGTCGAGGGCAGTTGCATATCGGTGTTTTGATAAATGTCTGCCCGTGTTTTTTCATATTCACCGGGTTTTAGTTGCCCGGTTGCTTTGGCTTTCTCCAGCAGTTCAAGACGGGTTTTAAGCAGATCGTTGGTCCGCTCATCCTTCGTCTTTACCTGTTCCTGCATTTTCCGGTAATCATCCAGGGTTTTTACGGAGTTTTGCAGTGCCTCCTGCTGCTTATACGCCTGGAGGATTTCATCTGAACGGGAAAGAATCGATTTCTGGTCGGCTGTGAGCTGCGTTTTAGACTTGAGGTCAGCAATTTGCTGTTCGAACTTTACCCGCGCCTGGGTTGCGCTGTTAAGCTTGTCACTAGCATCCAACTGGGACTGCATGGCAGCAGTCTGCTGGTTTATCTGATCAAGCAGCCGGGTTGCTGCGTCCTCTGTATAGGCCTTTTGCTTAGGTGCCTTTGGGTCCTTATACATCTCGTTAATACGTGAGACGTTTTTTGCATATTGCTCTGCAGTAATTGCACCAGCCTTCAGGAATTCGCTTTGCTGCTTAATAGATTTATTGCGCTTATCCGCATTGCTCAAATATTGCTGGTTAACGCGATCTGCTTCCTGCTGCGTTTTAATTCTTTGCTGTTCGGCTTCCTTAGCCTTCGCCTGTCCTTTGGTTACATCCCCCTGAAGATTGGCAACTGATTCGAGCAAATCTCTCTGTTTTATCATCTCCGGGAGGTTGGTAAACCTCGCGCTAAAACTGTTCCAGAATCCACCATCTTTTTGCCCTTTTTGGGCTTCAGCAATATTTTCGTTTAAGGTGGCAAGTTTATCCGTTAGTGTTTGTTCACGCCCAATATTGAGCATCGCATCCCAGGCGCCTTTGGCCGTTTTACCCAGCGAGTCCCATGCACTTTCAAGAAGACCAAGGTTCTGATGAATATCATTCGCACGCTGCTGCATGGCATTGGCGTAAGCATCAGTAGCCACCCGTGCAGCATCCTGCTGATTACCTTCATCCTGTAGCGCTTTAATCTGGTTGTAGGTTGCCAGTGTCAGAAAGTGGAATTGGTCGTTAAGTTTGGTTATAGCCGCTACTGGATCAGCAGCTAGATCGTTAAAGTCGCTCACCAACTTTTCTGTAGCAATACCCGTCGCATCACTGATCTTAACAATAGCGATTGTCACGCGTTCCAGAGAATCTCCAGCAACTTTGCCTGATGATACCAATTGGTTAAGGGTTGATGCGGCTTTGCCAGTGGTTGAATCCGCAGCAATGCCTGCGCTGGCAGCTATATCGGCAAGTTGACCGGAAGTTTTGCCTACCAGATTACCAGTGAGAACGAGAGACTTATAAAATTCGTCCTGCTCCTGAGTGCCTTTGTAATAGGCCAGACCAAGAAAACCGACCGCCGCAGCTGCAAGAGTGAAAGGGTTAACCAACCCCATAACATAGGTGCCCACCCCCTTAATTGCCGGACCAATACCACCAAACATATCTTTTAACTGCCCGCCCTGCTGCATAAGCACCATAAACGGTGACTGACCTGTAGATAAGCCGACAATAATGTCGGTCATCTGCGCTGGGATCATGCGTATGGCAAAGGCAGTCTGTGCGGCTGATTGGCCGGTTTTTCCAAGGTCGTCACGAAATCCAGTTAACCTGTTTCGTGTTTCCTCGATTTTCTTTGAATAAAGATCGAATGTATCGGCATCTACCATCCCCTTTGATTTGAATTTCGCAAGATCTTGCTGCTGTTTATCCAGTTTGTTCAGGGCGGCGTTTACCGGGTCGATGCGATCTAAGAGTTCAGAAAGAGACTGTTTTTCTTCATCAGTGGCCTTTGTCACCTTCACAGCGCTGGTGGCAGCACGTTCACCTGCCTGCGTCATTTTTACCAGTGCAGTTGCGAGATTATCGGCCTGTTTCTCTGCTCCGGAGCTATCAAGAACGATCGCAAGGCGGGATGTTTGTTCAGTCATTTACCTTTCTCCGGGCAATAAAAAACCCCGCCGAAGCGAGGTTAGAGCTTTTGAAACTGTTACGCTTTTAATTCATTGACGGTGAAAAATTATTGCGCCGATAATCGCCGCAAAGACCGCCAGCACAACCCCTGCGATCAACTTTACATTGACGTCAGCCAACCTATCACTGGCCTCAGCATCGTCAGCGCTAACTATTGTCTTCGAAGGGGTGACGTCGCTCCCGCAATGTTTGCACTTCACCGCTTCAGCGCTTATTAATTCTGCGCAGTATGGACATTTGACTGAGTTTGCGGATGGTTTGAACTTCTCACCGACCAAAACGATGATGATTCCTGCAATCGCTACGAATCCGCCAAATATCATGTAATTTTGTCGTGAAGACATTAAACCAAGGTTGTTAACTCTGTAGCCATCATCTGTTGATACTGT
Source organism: Klebsiella sp. V115_8 (assembly GCF_029967715.1). NCBI lineage: Bacteria > Pseudomonadati > Pseudomonadota > Gammaproteobacteria > Enterobacterales > Enterobacteriaceae > Klebsiella > Klebsiella sp. V115_8. Next base: position 355,383 of record NZ_JASCAR010000002.1, on the reverse strand, counting down.
TACATCCATAAATAGCGCAAAAACAGCGAAGATCACACCTATTAAGATGGCTAGATAACCAAGAATCCTCACACTCCCACCTCATGAAAAAACAGCCCAAATTATGGGCCGGAGTTATTAATTTGTATTAAAATTCCTAGTCAATTTAAAGGTTATTGACTGATTATTTGCATCCATGATATCCAGCACAGCCCCTTTATAACGTATCGTTTTGGACTCAGAAAGGTCGTACTCTACCTCATTAGAAAAAGCGGCCCGAGCCATACCTCCTTGAAATTCTCTATAACCAATATTAATTTTGTTGCCGACCTTCCCATTGTAGATAAGAGTTTGCTGGAAGGAAGATTGTTGCTCGGTCTGGAATTTTACTTTCGTAAATGGCTTGCCTGTATCACACTTGGTTCCACCATAAATCGTGACAATACAAATTTCGCCGTTCTTCATGAGCTGTATGCTTTGTGTGGGATCATTAACCATGAAGCGGTTAGGAACAACTGCACCTGATGTTCTTTCTACATTAGAGTAAAACTCTGATTTTGAATCCTCTCCAATTTTTACGTAGTCTCCTGCCGGGATCGTATAGACACCGATTGAGCCTATAACCACAGCCTGATTGAAATGAATGGCATCAATGCTAGCATCAATTCCCTGCCTAACCATATCCTCGCCAACGTAGGTTGTTGTTACTGTATTTAGCGGCGGAATACTGATTTGCTTTGTTTGAGGCACATAGTTACGAGCCGGCGTTGTACACCCAGTTAAAAGCACTGCCCCCAGTGCCACTATCAATAATTTCTTCATTTTATGTTTCCTGTGATTACAATCAGAAACATCCTAACATATAGAGACAGCTAAACAATGATAAGGCTATTTCACTATCGCCCGCCTTTTTTGCTCTTCCGCCCACTCAGCCCTCCAGACATCATCAAGGGCCAGTATTGCTGCATCAAACTCAATGCGGTCGATCAGGATGGCGCGCGATGCCAGGTAAAGCTCAATATCGTTCAGGGATAGAGGGAGCGGCACTCCGGCCATGCCGGCATACTTTCTGCCGCGCGATATCATGGCGTAAGCGTTGAGGATCTCTCCAGTGACTGCATCGATTTCAGGCTCTGGAATGGGCGGGAGATTTAGCTTCTCCCTGCGCCACTTTGCTTTCTCGCCCTGTTCGCCGGCGAATTCCTTTAGCCACTTTTGGGCCTCTATAGCTTTTTTACGGTTTCCTGAGTCTGCTGCTCCTTACCCTGAGCAATGTTTGCCGCCTCAGCCAGTATCAGCCAGTATAGCGCCGGGTGCTGTTTCAGCATGGCGGCCCCAAGTTCTGGGGTGTAGTCGAGAGCAACCTCTATGCCGTCGACTAACTGACCTACTCCCTCCCAGCCTTTCAGCAGGAACCGAGCGGCGTTATCGATCAGCAGGTCATCAACAGAGTCGATATCGTCCACGCTGGCGAGATTAAAATCCGTTGTCCCCACCTTATAACCTGCGTCCATCTTATCGATGTGGCGACGCACCAGCGCGTTACGAGAGCGATATTGCGGATTCTCGCTGCTGGCCACCAGCAGGCGAAGTTTGAACAGCGATTCTTCTTCCGGCGAGAATTCCTTTTTGCTGCCTTCTGGCTTTTTGTAGGGATAAAACCAGCGCTCGCCATTTAAATCAATTTTCGGGGTAACAATCAGCATAAAAACTCCATAAAAAACCCTCCAAAGAGGGCCAATGTTAATCACCACCGCCAGAAGTGGCAGGAACGCGGGTAATAGTTGGCGGCGTATTGGCCGCGGTGATATCCAGCTGAACCTGAACAATGTCAGTGCTCCCCGCATCCGGCCAGTCGCCGGAGATCTGCACTTCCGGGAAATCGAAGGTATAGGCGCCTTCAGCATTCTCCAGCGTGAAGCTAAACGGCACCGTTTCGCCGGTGAACGTTTTTTTGTAAACCTCCCAGGCAGCCTTTGACCATGACAGCGTGATTTGACCTGACGGGGTAAAGGTTGTCGGAATGTTTGCGCCGGCGAACGCCGAACCGGTACCGATGCAGCGCTGAGTCTGCATATTGTTGTTGAACTGAATGTTAAAGGTGTCGACGCAGAAGCCTGTCCCGCCATCAACACCATTTAGCCGGATGTTCGTGACCTCTTTGAAGGAGTAACGCAGCGCCCCCGCTAAATCCACCGGCGCGGTGAAATAGCTGGTATCGTCCCCCTTCGTCTCCCAGTCCAGCCCTGCAAACGTAATGGTTGCAGTGATATCACCATCGGCCGGGATTTCCATCTGGAAGGTGCCAACCTGGCAACCGCGGGCAATCTGGGCGATCCCCACATCACTGGCAAAAGTCGCCACGGAGAACGTAATGCGACCATTACCCATCGTCAGCACGTTATTTACCCATTCGGAACCGAAGCAGCTGGCAAGAAAATCATCATGCTGGTTCCAGCGAAACCGCGTGCCGACATCGCCGCCGACATCCACTGTGCCGCGTGAAACACCCTGCGCCATGCGGTCACCAGCGATTTCGTCATTGTCATTGGTGTTCTGCGTTGGTTTCAGACCAAATGAAGAACGACGCAGCAGGTTCCACGCCCCTGCTGTTGGCGTGATTCCTGGCGTTGTCTCGCGAATAAACGCGGCTACTACTTTTGCACCTGAGCTCACAGGAGCCTCCTGTTTTTTGTGCGCTACAGAGCGCGATAAGGAATTTGAAGATTGAGCTGTAACCAGCCATCGGTCTCACCTGCCGGCACAGCAGAAACGGCGAAATAACTCAGCTTTCCGTCGTCCTTAAACTCGAATAGCTCCGTTAGCTGATCGGCCGTTCGGGAGATAAGCAACGTCCCGGAACCGACCGGAACAAACAGCTGAATGATGAGTAAGCCCGTCCTATGGACTACCGGCCCGTCCCCGATCTCGGTTGCGCCAGCCTGCCCAGCAATGTTGGTTAGGCGGGCCCAGATATCGCGGTTACTGGGGTCAAATACCGGGCCATTGGGATAATCCACCGCATCAGAGGCAATAGCGGTCTGTGCCGCCATTCGGGAAATGACAGCGTTTCTGATTTCTGTAAAGGTCATTTGTAGGCCTGAATCACGCCATTAAACGAGACGGCATAGACGCCTGTCGGCGCCTGCGTTGAGTGACCATTCTCCAGGGGCACGGAGTAAGGCAGATTCGACTGGATGTAAATCACCGAGTAGGCTGGCGCCTGGTCAATGATATTTTTGCCATTAAGAAACGTCATTGTCCCGCGCGGATCCGGTTCGGTGGGGACGGAATGAATAGGTTCGCCGATACTGACAAAATGCGATGCCCTGAAGGTTCCTGCGCGATACTCAACCGGACGCCTGATATCCATGCTGTCATTAACACGGACTTTTTTTCTGAGACGGCCAGTCTTTGTCAGGTTGGCAGGATCGGCATAAAGAGATTCGTTCCACTCACCTACTGCTTTGTTGTACTGAACCGCGGTGGCGTTGATGGCCCATAACTCCGGGTTACCTACAGGCGATCGCTGAACGATTTCATTCAGCAGCTGAATGGCGATGGTTCTCTGCCGCAACCTAACATCGTCCTCCACCAGCCCGGCGAATGACGCCGGGTCAATGTTCCAGCCCTTAGCCATATCACGCCCTCCGCAGTTGAATGGAGTACGCAGCGCCAGCAGAGTCGGCAGAAGCGGTGATGACCTCGTAGCGCTGAAGCTCACCCGTAATCGGATCCGGTGCAGTGATGATATGCCCGACGGCCGGCTTATCAGTCACCTCGTTAACCAGGGCGGTTAGCTTCACATCACCATGCAGAATGTTAGCGCCATCGATACGGCGCAGTTTATAGCGCGCCAGCACTCCACGCCCCGAGTAAGTCACCTGCGTTTCAGTGCCGGTTTCCGTTACCGGATCCCAGGCACCTCGAACGGTGTATGACCCAGTGAAATCCTTAACGGCATCCTGCAGGTCTGTATCGAAGGCTGCGGCGACATCGGTCTGCAACTCGTCACGAATGCCCATATCACCCCCTCACCAGCCGCACCTGTGACTGACTAACGCCATAGGGCTTAAGCATGGCCAGCGCCAGCTGCAGGTCCGAATCAAGCAATGCCGAACTGTTGGTACCAAGTTCTGCGAAGGTCTTTGAAACAGAAACGTCGTCAGCGTCAACCGCCTTACTAAGCAATACCCCCGAATCAGTTTTCTGCTGATACAGCCCGTCATTTGCCGCCGACAGCGCCGCATAGGCGCCAGCTTGTTTCACATCGTCAGGAATGATGATTTCGTGAGTTGCCTTATCGCACGGCATTTTCAGGTTAAGTCCATTCATCCAGGTATTAGCCATCAGCACAGATTTGGCTTTTTTGCTTTCATCTGTCCAGGTGGCACCGAGAATCGAATTGACGTCTTCAACGGTGATGAAAGTGATCATGCATCACTCCATTTCTTTCCAGCCGTGCGCCTTCCAGTTCTCCACTTCATCAGGGTGAACGTTGGCGGTATTGGGCGCACCCGGGAATGCCGGGAAATCGGTAAACATCGCCACCAGCAGCGATGTGGTCGTTACAGGTACGTTGTTATCCACCTTCGTAGACGCAGTTTGCTCAGCAGCTCGTTGGGCGCGCTGCTCTTTTGTTAATCCGGCCATTAGCCCTCCACTAAAAAAAAGGGGCCGAAGCCCCTGTTTATCAGCCCAGCAACAACGCAGAGTGCGCGGACTTAACCGCCGCTACGCCCCAGGACAAACCGACTTCGTAACGCACCTGGCGATACTGGCGGTACAGAGCAACCTGATAAGTGATACCAGATACCGGGTCAGTAACGTTCATCACATCATCCGCGGTATCGCCGCCCTGCGGCATTGCCGGAGTTCGGGATGCAAGCAGGAATGCATTGCGATCAAACGCCATGTTTGCGGTGTAGGCGCCACCAGCGGTAATAGCGGTGTTGTCGGCCAGTGCCTGACGTAAGCCAGGAGCAGCCAGGGTGATTGCTGTGGCCGTCGCAGCAGCAACAAGGTATTTATTGCTGTCCCCGTCAAACGTCACGATGTCACCTGCTGCAAAAGCACCTGTGCCGGTATCAATGGCAATCAGAATATCGCCTTCAGCTTTTGCTCCATTCACCAGGTATCCGGCAGCCGGAGATGCAGCGCGTTTCTTAACATGCGCGGATTCGTGGATGTTGAAACCTTCCAGTCGCCCCACGATACCTTCGCGCAGAAGCGCATCAGTACCTGATTCGTTTACTTTGAACAGAACAGACTGTTTACCGCGGAGGTTAGCGATAGCCGAAGAACCGAGAACCATCTGCAGATCAGTAGTCGGCGAACCGTTGTCAGAGAGAACCTGGCGCGCATTCGCCGCATCCGACAAATCACCTGCAATACCGAAAGGAGCGGTGCCGGCCGTACCAACAGCACGAGAGGATGCGAAATACAGAGCCGCGAGATCTGCATCCATCTCATTAGCCAGCGCGCGAAAAGCCTGCTTAAACTGATCAGCAAGGATGGTGTTGTATGTCCCTGCGGGCCCCAGTGCCAGTTGTTCCTCACCGTTCCATTTGACCGGGGCCATTTTGGATTTGGTGATTTTGACATCAACGGTGCCGATCGTCTGGTCGCCGTCATTTGGCGCAGTAGCCCCCGGGGTAATATCAACAGTGGTTGCCGGTGGCGCAACCGGCGCAGTAACAGTCTGGTCCTTCGCCGCCGCATCAGCTTTAGCATTGCGCGATACAGCCGGTATAAAACCGACCTGTTCGCGAGATACGGTATCCAGAGCCGTGAAGATAGTCGGGATCAACCCGGTAAGCGTATTAGCCATATGTATAGATTCCTTGGAGATTAAAATATAGGGTTGGTTGAGCTATCCAGCTCCGGCACCAGCAGCCATCCGGCGGCTGGCAAAAAATTAATCGACGATGGTGATACCGTCTTTGAGAGTTGATTGCTGATCTGTCGGACTCAAACTGGTAAACGCATCGCGTTTCATCGTTTTCTGCCCGAGTGAATGCTGAGACTGCCGTGAGCCGCCTCCCTGGTTGCCGCTGGCCTTCAGAATGTGGTCTTTCTGTGGGTACTGCTCCACCAGGAACTCCAGCGCCTCATCAAAGGCCGCCAGCTCGCCCGGTTTAGAGCGGGAATAAATTTTGTTGCCAGAGCCATCATAGGCAACGACTTTGCCGTCCTCGACTTTGAAGGACTGACCGAAGCGCGCCTGAAGCATATCTGCCGGAATTGCTACTTTATCTGCGATGAATTTCGAGCCAGAGAACCGGCCGCCGATCATTTCCTGATAAAGCTGGCCTTCAAGGGTCGTCGCACGCTGAGTAGCTTCATCAAGCTGCGCCTGGAAGGATTTGGTGATATCCGCTTTAACCTGATCAACGGCGCCTGCGTCGATCAGTTTTTTCTGGTCGATCTTAGTCATCATCTCCAGCGCTTCGAGTGCCTTTGCCGGATCGCCGATTTTGGCAAACTTAGCCAGACTGGCTTCAGCGGCTTCTTTGGCTTCACGATGAGATTTCGCCTCGCCATTCAGAGAGGAGATTTTCCCAACGGCCTGCACAGCATCAAAACCAACTTCCTGGCCGTCATCGTGGACGTAGACGGGTAAACCGCTGGAATCGACTTCTGCATAGCTTTTGCCGTTAACTTCGACTGTTTTCAGTTTCATGTGGTTACCTTTTCGGTGGTCATCCGACCGTTGCACCGCTCACCATCCGGATCACGGCAATAAAAAAGGCCGCCCGGAGGCAGCCTGATTGAAGACTTAAAAAGCTTTAAAGTCTGGCGTTGCTGAACGCCTGAGCATCCAGGTTACGAAGTTGCTCCAGAGTCAGCCATTCGCCCTTGTCGTTGTAGAAGTCATCGGGCGACATGCCGCCGTCACGAATCAGCCGGGCCCGGGTTACGCCAACGATCTGGGACTGTCGCGTGAACGACTGGCGCGAGAACCAGCCCTGATAATCGGTATCCGAAGGCACCTGCCCGTCCATGCTGGCACGTGAGCTATCTGATATTTGCCCAACAGCAATACCCAGCTCATCAGACGATTTCAGGATGTAGGTTTCGACGCTGCGACAGCAGAAATGGATTTTCCCGGGTCCCTGCAGATACGGCACCTTATGGCCGATCGGCTTGTTATCCAGGGTGTACTTGAGGCGGTCGCGAATTCGACAGTCTTTTGATGTCCGGTTATCCAATGTAGATAACCACTGCTTACCCTTCAAAATGTCATCGTTCGCATCTGCGAAGCTTTTCCTGGCCGTCGAAGCAAGATGGCCCACAGCCGTTTTTGCAATACTGCCGGCATTGGTGCGGCTCATCTGCAACGCGCCATCCTGATAACCACGGTTAGCATGACCACGAACCTTTCTGGCGATTTGCTCATGCGTATCGCCCAGGAGAAAACCCTGCCGCACTGTATTGGATATTCTTGCCATCCTGTCAGCTTCAAGGTTATCTGCCCACTCCGAAAGCAGGCGCCCCTGAAACGGCTGTGCCATCGCAGCTGCGTAAACGGCATCCGGTGAAATACCCACCAGTGGATGAAGCAATAGAACATCATCAGGAATCGCAAACTGAAACAGGCTCAGCTGAAAGCCAGCTTCGTGCTGAGCGAGCAGCTGCAGCTCTTCAGATAGTCCCGCGTACATTGACTGCACAGCCTCGCGATTGAGAGCTCTGACACTAACGAGCAGCGCTTCCAGTCGCGAGACGGTAAAGCTGTCAGCATTCAGGCTATCCATCGCCACCAGCAATCTGGCTGTCAGCTCAGCGTCGCTGTCATTCAGGATTTTTATCATCCTGTTTGCAACGCTGGTGCTGTACCGCGCTATCCATATCGCATGCGCTATCGATTCATCCTGAAGCTTGTCATTCGCCGTCGCCATTTGCACCACCCGGGTTACTCAGTCCGCCGGCCAGCGTGACCTGCTGATTCCGCAACTCGTCGATTACCTCTTCGGGCTTCGCGTCCGGATCGATAAATTTGAGGGCCTGCAAAACGCGAACAGCATCGACCTGACGTATATCACCACCCTGACGGAGCGACTGAACAGCTGTTGCAGCTGCGGCATCAAACGTCTGGGCTGAAACATCCAGTTCGGTGCGTACATCGACATTGCCGCCTTCTTTCTCACCCAGCCATTCCGCCATAATCTGCAGGATATTATCGAGCGCATCCTCAAGCGAGCTTGCCATGGTGTAGAGAGGTGAATTCTCCTGCATCCGCTCTTCGTGAGTCTGGTCTAGGGATTTAGTCGATGTGTTTTCCGCGCGCAGCAGTTTTGCGCCGGCCTGACGCATCTGGTTTTCCAGATCTTCAAGGGAAATCTTACCGGCTTCAATCGCAGCCCCGGTATGCTCGACATATTCCAGTCCCTGCCGCTGGCGGTCATCGAAACGAGTCGTAGAGGAAGAACCTATCGTCAACGTTTCGCCATCAGCCAGACCGTAAGCCACCAGCAACGGCACGCGAGCGACATGAAGGATGTTGTCCTGTTCACTCTGACTCTGCCAGTGCTTGATATTCAGTAAGGCGAGATTAAGCAGTGGCGGTGAACCGCGCATAAAGCCTGTGCGTTTTGTGTAAAGCGTCACCAGGGGAATATCATCGCGACTGGTTTCCCACTCGTCGTGCATCTGCCACTGGCTTTCGCCGTTATCACCTTTATTTCGGCGATAAATTTCAACCTTGCCCGGCATGATATGGCGTATTTGCTCAACTTTCGTTTGCCCGTAATCATCGCCATCAATAACGATGACCTCTCTGATACGCAGATCGGTCAACACCACTTTCCCTTTAACCACTTTCGATTTCCAGCCGATGACCTGGCGAGGATTAAGCATCGTGGCATATGGGCGGGATCCCGCGGCTTTTTCGTCGGCTTTAGTTTTTACTGCCTTCGGGTCAATTTTCGGGAAATCCACCAGCGCATGTACCAGACCATACTGGAATCCGATGCTGAAAAATTGCTGTGCCCAGACATCGAGCCGGTTTCCTTCCATATCAATATCTGGCGACAGCTCCCGTATTTGTTCAGGAGAATCCTCACTCAATACCGTCGGCTCAGCAAACACTCGCCCGATGTTTTGTTTAATGGCCTCTTCATAGGCAGGGAGTAACGTTGCCGAAGCCAAACGCTCCTTATAACTTTCAGGATCTTCGTTCGGCCATTTCGGGAGATACTTCTTGCCCTGCCGGCGCATTTCCAGCGTGCCGCCCATCAGCGCATCATTAATATCCCATGCCTCAACCATGTCGTTATAGTCGAGGTTGGGCGTTGAAATATCAGGCATGGTTTTACATCCGCAGTTGGGTGACTTTTCCAGTCGGTTTGATGATCGGGAATTGCTTCACAATGAAATACCCACCGGCATCGTTGGGGTGATCGTTATCCGCCGTTTTATCCGGCTCACCGTTTTCGCCCCAAACCTGTTGCTCAAGCGATTCGGTGTACACCGGGCATCGCTTTACATTCACTTTGTAGCGACGTTCACCGTTACCATTGCAGAACATGGCATTCATCGCGTTGATGCGGTCTTTCACTGGCGGGTTTGATGCATTAACAACCACATTGAAGCCAGCCTGCTTAAGCTGAGCGATATCCGTGGCGCTGGCATTGCTGGATTTGCGGGAATCGCCGGAAGCGTCCGGATAAATATAGATTTCCCGCACCTTGCGATAATCGTTGCCGTCGTACAGCCAGAACCGTTCTTTGATGATGCGGATCATGTCAGGGGTGTCGTAAGCCTTCACGATTTCATTAACCGCAAATGGAAGCCCCAGACGTAATACATGAACAATCCCAGCCATCTTCCCGACGTTGAAATCCATACCGATATACAGGGGCTCACCGGGTTGCTCTTCTTCCCGGCAGTTATTCTGCTTACGGTCAAACTGATGGTAAATCGTCCCGCTGGTAAGGTTGGTGAACTGGCCACGGAGATAAGCCTTGATCAGCTCCGGCGGGTATGACTCCATCAGCGACGGGATATAGTCCGGCGGCAGATTCTTTTCATTGTCGAACGTCGAGGCCTGCACCAGGCCGTACAGCGTTGAGAGCGAAGGCTTATCGCGTACAGCCTTTGCGAATTGCTGATAAACGAATTTAAACCCTTCCGGCGTCGTGGTGACGTCGATCCCGTTACGAAGACCGGCCACGTTGTAACGCATACGAGCAATGATTTTTCGCCAGGCTAACTGCGCCTTTTTGGCGGGCATTACGTCCAGCTCATCAATCAGCGCATTACCGATTTTAAAACCAACGATGGTTTGCGGTTTTTCCATTGAGCGGCAGATCGTCGTTCCGCGATACTGGCGCCCGGCGTAGAAGTGAACCTCTTTGTTTCCCTCGTTGATTTTGACATTCAGCCCCCAGTCGTGGGCCACCTCCTCAACAGTGGGATAAAAGATGTCACGGATCTGCGGATACGTTGGCGCAAAGTAACCCTGGTTGATTTTAGGGTGTTCCCACATCCCTTTGCAGATACCACCGCAGCCGACCCATGTCTTGCCAGAACCGAAGCCGGCGACGTAGGCCTTAAACTTGTACTGCATCGCAAGAAATTTGGCCTGAGGGATGTTAAGCGTCGGTGCTATCGCCATCCTCTTCCCTCACTCGTGCATCGACTACGTTGATATTGATTGCAACTGGTGTTAGTTCGTCATCCTCCGGATCAGCAGCCAGCTCTTTGCGTAATTTTTCGACCTCCAGCTGCCGGCGCTCAATTTCAATCAGCTGCAGACGCTGGGCGAACTCGCTATCAGCCAGGCCGAGCCGTTTCATCACCGCCTCGTACATTCGCTCACGGCTAATAGCGGTAATCTCCACGCCATTCTTCCCAAGCTTCACACCGGAATAGGCAAGCGCAGCATCAGGCGCCAGCTTGCGCGTATCAGCGAAGAAAGGCTGGCCGACGCCATCTCCATTACAGCGAGGGCATTCGGGGTTAGGTGCGCTGGTGTGGTCGTAACCGTAGCCACCAACATCGACGGGCTCGCGACGTTTTCGCTCAAGCGCTTCGAGCCGCTTCTCTTCGTACTCAACAGCATCGCGCCATTGATACTGGTGACCGAAGCCCCAGCAGTAACGGCAGCTCCCGCGGCGATATTGTGAAAGCTGGTTGGCATCGAAGGTGGCCAGGCGCCACATCTGCTCAAGCACTTCATCAGCGCTGCCGAGCGTGCGCACAATGGATGCTTTCTGCTGCTGCGCAATAGCCTGCGCAACTGAAGTTTTCTGAAGCAGCTGATAGCCAATTTGTTCAGCAGTCTTCTTGCTATACCCGGCTCGAATGGCGGCCTGCGTGGCGTTGTTGTCCTTCAGGTATTCCGCGACAAATAAACGTTGTTGATCGGTGAGGCCATCATCATCCACCAGCTCTTCTGCGCACTTTTCCTTTTGCGCAGTGCGCAATTTCTTCTGCGCAGGTTTTTGCGCAGTGGGTTTCTTGATGTATCGGCGGGCAGTAGCGTAATTCAGTCCCTGCGCTTCACACCAATCCTTCGGTGATACGCCGGTTGCGGCATGATCGGACAGGAACCGTTGCTGAAGCTCGCCCCAGTCCGGTTTTGCCATGGATTATTCCTATTTAACGTGAGGGAGAAAAAGGAATTACTGATTCTCCATAAAATATTCACTTTTATGTTTTGGAATTAAGGCTCTTTAGTTCAGGAGTTATTATGAAAAGAATTATGCTTGCTGTTTTTGTGATCTGTGGTGCGCTGTCACTTTCAGGATGTATCCTTCCCCCTGGTCCCCATGGAGGCGGACATGGTGGAGATCACTTCCATGGTCCTGAGCATCGTTAATCGCCTGAGGGCTTTCATTTTACAAATGATGAAAAAGGCCGCAAAAATATGCGGCCTTTAGTTACTACCAGCTAGCGTATAAAGAATCTCTCAGGAGCCACCCGGGAGAGGTTCATCTATACGGCTAACTGACCTCTGCCGTTCTGGTGTTGGCAGGCAGAGACGTTATGAGAGTAGTAAGTATTTCAAAATTCACCGGGATAAACAGACAATGATGTCAGTTACCCCGTGTAACTGGTAATTGGTGATTGATTGAACTGTCAGCTCAGACGATTTGTCTGATGGTCATTATCACAGGCACTCTATGAACGCCTGCTGTAATGCCTTAGCTGACCTGCTCAGCGGCAGTATCAAACAGCGCCAGCGCTTCGGTCGCTTCCTGGATTGCCTTACGGGTCTTCGAGACAATCTCACTTTCCGTGAAAACACGATCGAAAGAGTCAGCGAATAGCTCAGACTTCAGATAGCTGTCGCCTACCCAGTCAATGGCTAACTTCGCCGCTGCAGTGTCGTAATTCACTTTCTTGATAATATCCAGGCGGATTTGCTCAGATGCGGTGATCTCTGACATGTCTTACCTCTTTGATAAATAATACATACAGAAAGGCCCTGTATTAACAGGGCCTTTTATCGTCAAACTTTAGGGAACCAACGCTACAAGCCAGGTAAAGCAATGACACCCTGACTTTATACTAAAAAGTGACTCATATTAGAGCTTATGGTGATCATCCATAAAACCAGCCTGCGACACCAAGGAACATAGCTGACAGAAAACAACAAATTGCAGTTTTATGCATCAATACACCGTAAAAGGCGCAAGATATCACGACAAGAAGTACAATAAGGACAGGCCACATACTAAACAAAAGAATAGCATATGACTCTGAATTATTATAAATATTATTTTGCACTAGCATCATAATCCTTCTACGGTGTTTGAAAGCATTGCAATGATGCTAATTTTAAATTCCAACAGCGAATTTATAATAAATAGAAACCACCAAACCAACGAAAAATCACTTTAACCAAACAAAAATCATTATCAAGAAGATTCAACTACAACCCAAATATTCAACCCGTGTATATAACGCTGCACCGGAACACAAACAAATACACCTTCATTTAAACTTACTGACTTTATTATACTACCCGCAGGAGGAAAAACATCCCCACTCCCAGGCAACTTGTTAATTTGTTCAGTACCATATCGATAATACTCTGGAAGTTGTGGAAGTTTGCACTCAGTCATAATTAGCAGCTCATTTTATAAGAACTCAATGTAGCATACATGATGAACTAAAAAACCCACATTGCAAACAATATATTTCGTTAAAGTGAAAAACATTGCTTCGCGAGGAGAATTTTTTGTTCACAGCTTCTCTTACCCTCTAAATTCCCTAAGGTTTTACCTAATATCTTAATTTTGAAATGGTAGAAATATTATGAAAGTTAGAGACGTACAATCCATGAAGCATACACTCGCTACGCTTGTTATATCCGAAATGTTATCTAAACTAACTTATGACTTTGCTCTGCCATGACAAAGTCCACTGTTCTACCCGTGAGCTCAGGGATGAGCCACTTCCTATAGTGTCAGACCATCCATTTTTTCTCAAAACCAGTAGAAAAACACCTCGAAATCTGACTAAACTCCGACATTGGCTGCCCCTGCAGCGCCCCGTCAATTTGTCGGATTTACTCCACGGGTTTTTTTATCACCTGAAGCTGCTGGGCAAAGGCTCCAAGAATCCAGCCCACCAGCGGTACACATTCCCGGCATCCAGAAGCAGGATACCTGAGAGATGTTATATCCTTCGAACATATGAGGAATGTATCGTAAGTAGTTCTATTCAAAGGTGAGTTCATCAAGCCTTAATGGTTTTCTTATAAAAGCCTTTTGGCATTCGATTATGAGTATCTGCCCCTCGCACAATGAGCAAAACACAGGAGAGGATTTACCGGAATCACCATTTCCACAGGTGAGCTCCTAACCCCATAAATAGTGCGCCCAACCGTGTTATCTCTGATAAATTACATAAAAGACCTTGCGTTTACTTACCCGTGGACCTCAAGGATGAGGCCATTTATTTAACTCAATGAGCAGGGGTAATGCTACGGCAGTTGGCTTGCACTGCTTTGTTGTGCGCCAGAATGTCGCGCTTGGTCTGCATATCCAGCACGTCGATATCGTGGTCGGTCAAGTAGATGACCCTCACCCAGTTGCACGCCGTATCAACGACTACCGGGGCGGGTGAAGTGCTCGCGCAGCTCCCGATCAACATTGTTATCAGGCATATAGCTAACAGTCTGCTGTACATCAATGGCCCCTTTCACAACTTCCGCCTTACGTTCTGCCGAGGCGACGGTGGCGGCGGCATTCTCTTCGGTACGCTGCAGATCGGCTTTGGCTTCTGCCTTACTGGTACCGCGAGCATGACCAATACCGAACGCGCCAGCTATAGCGCCCAGGATGACGACCACCAGCCCAGCAATAATTTCGAAGCTCACTGCTGCGGCTCCTTCAGTTCTTCGGCCTTAGCTTTCAATGCTGGCTGGCGTACGTATTGCGAAAGCACCGCCAGCACCACCAGCGCAGGGCTAATCAACGCAACAATGTTTGGAGGCAGAATGTTTTTGATATCCGGCGGCAGCATCGCCCAGGCGTGCAGCGCAGCATCCGGGAACGACTGCGCCCACATGCCAACCAGCGCACCGATAGCCCCCAGCTTTACAGACCACGTTTTCAGCAGCAGGCTGGCATGGGCAACGAACTCCAGCCGGGTATATTTGCGCAGCAGTAACAGAACGAGCACAGCCACCACCACGAGCAAAGCGAAGATGATCATATTCATAGCACGCGCTCCTTAACCCAGCCGTAGAGGAAATCCTCGTTGGCTTCGCGGCCCTCCGCCAGTTCGAGGTATCTGGCGCCCTGGCTGCAGTTCAGCGCACGTAACAGAACCTGTTCCCCCTCTTTCCCGCGGGCTGAAAGATATCCCTTAAGCGCAGTGATGGTTCGGGGGCCAATTGCGCCATCCGGGATCAGATCGGGATACAACTTCCCACGCATGTTAAGGGCAGTGAGCCAGCGCTGGAAAAACTTACTTGCAACCGATGGCCCCATGTTCACGCCAGTGTCGCAAAGCTCATCTGCCAGTAACGTAGATAAACTTGCCACCTGATCGAATCGGGGGCCGGTCCAGTAATCGCTGAGCAGAATTTGCTTTGCTGTTTCCCTGGGCAGGTTTCTCATATCACCGGTGTAACCATGTGCTCGAGCTGTGGTCTGCGTGATGCCCCAGCGGGTCGGCCCGCCTTTATCCGACGGATGATCGACATAACCACCCTCTTTGCCGAGGATCCCCTCGATAGTCTTGTCTGCTGTCATTGTGCTTTCACTCCGGTGATTCGTTCCCAGAAATACGTGAGCGCTACGGAACCCATAGCACCACTGATACCGGCAGTGGCCAATATCATGTAAATACTCAGGCCACCTTCAATGCTGATGAGCCCACCAATAACCCCGGTAAAAGCCGAAACCACAATCTGCGCAAAAGCATTTATCCAGCTCCATTTTGCTTTGCCCTGCTTTACATCCATCAGGAATCGGACAAGGCCGCCCCAACCAGCAATGATCAGCAGAGCCAGCCAGGTGATTCCGGCCATGCTCTCTTTGTCTTGCATATGCTTTGCCATAGGTTCACCTCCGGGTTAACGGGGTGCTGTGAGTTTGATAAGGATCAGGACCGGCGGGAGGAATACTCATCAATGGTGATTCCGGGTACCTGAAAGAAAAAAACCACCTGTGCGAGGTGGTTGGGAAATTCAATACGAGCTATGTATCAGTGGATAGTGTATGGTTGCGGACCATTCATCAGGAAATGTCATATGCAACAACGCAAAAACTCAAAAAACAATCGCAACTACCTCATCAAATGTACCTGCCCTAACTGCATCAACCAATCAGAACATAGTTACACCCGAGTCCAAAAAGGTTCTGCGCTGATGTGCCCCCACTGCAGTAAGATTTTCACTCAAGACAAACTCCCTCTAGCTTAGGCTTTACGTAATCATAGTATCGGTAAAGCATCCACTGTTGTGCCCGTCTTGATTAGAAAAGTGAGTCCGTTAGCTAAATTCCGCCAAGACTGGTATAGGCCTACAGACTGAACTTTTGACGTGCAGGGCCCCAGAAGACAGCAGGCCTACCGTAATGGAAGGCCATAAGGGGTTATGCTGCATGTGGGGTGCCAGATAACGACAGGTAATTCTTCGGTCAGTCATCATGGCTCGCGCTGAGGATTCACATCTTAGTGTTTACCCCTTCGCCAGCCAGATGAAGGTATAGCTTTTTTTGATTTTTTCTTTTAGCTGTTACGAGGAAAAAAAGAAGCCCGCTGAGAGAGGCGGGCTGAAGTTGGCATTTCAAGGAGCAACGGTAAGAGCGCGCCTGATTGTCCGAGCTACCGATTTACCAGGATGCATTTGTTTTTACCGTTACGTTCTTTAAACATAGAAGGGTAACTGTAAACAGTAAACCCAACATGAATCTTAAATATGTTTAGTGGCAGTGTGGTGCCGGGTGCCTCCCGGTGAGCATGCCCCAGTCGGCATGGCCCGCGCTGCATTTACAGGTTTCTGTAACTGACTGGCCGCCCCTCCGCATAGGGGGATTCACCACATCAATACGTTATGTTGCAAACGTAGCTAGCGTCAATACACTCTGCATACATTGCTATCGAAGAGCGACTAATCACAGGCATAAAAAACCCGCAGTTTATGCGGGTTTATGACTTCGCAGCTTAGATTATCTGAATGCTGAATTCAGAGAAACTTCAGCATCCGGTTCGTGCGTAATTCTGTTTCTCAGATCCCGGCGAATTATCTCAATGGACCAGAACCACACCAGGTGTCCAAATATTTCAGAAACGTTTTCATACCATGGTAGTTCGAACAACGGTGGGGTTAGGCCCATAAGCGGAAACGAAATCATATGGACAAACAGTTGTGCGAGTGCACCAGCAAGCAAACCCTGCCACAGCTTAATTTTTGGAAACACCTCGGCAACTACACAATACCCAACCGCGAACACGATGGAGAATATGATATGTGTTACGCCTACCCAGTTAAACACATGTCCGGCGAAGGTATAGACAGCCGCATTTGGATCGGCCAGCCCTAACCAATCACGCAGAAAAATATAAGGAGGGTTAAGGAAGTTTCTGGAGCAATCAATCTGCCCGGCAGCTCGAATTAATGACTCTGGTCCACAGGCACTGGTAAACATATCGACAGGACTACGCGGTGGTAATGGTACTTCAGCACCCCATTTAACAAATGCTGAAACCACCCCAGAAATAAGCCCGATAAACAATGCAACACCATAATGCCGTCTGCGAGGTTCGGTTCGCACAAAAATATCTTTTAACGCCATAAAGCCATCACTTATAAAGAATATTTACAGTTCCTTAATATTCCTTAAGTTTGGCGCATGACATTTTGATTCAGATCACACTTTATAGCCGATTTCAGGCATTTGTTTTCAAAAACATAAAACCCTGCAGGAGCAGGGTTTATATGAATGTTTTCGTTCAGGCGTTTTATTCCACGATTTAAAATATACACGACAACTTCGGACAAAATCAAGCATTGTGCGCTTAAAATGCAAAATAATGCGACAATTTACTCAATCAGCTGTTGCTCGTTGAAACTCTTCATCTGCCCTCTTCTCTTCCCTCCAGCATAGGTCCACCAGCGCATCGCAGAAAGGTTTCCAGTTGCGCGTCCATGTTCTGATGTGCAGGTCTGGGATAAGCGTCAGAATCGCTTTATAAGCAGCAGTAGACGGCATCGCTGAAAAGCCATTCCCCGAACAGCGTTCACAGATTTCATATACCGGTGCTCCCTGCTCTTTTGTCGCTTTGCGGTCCAGAACCCGGCCAGAACCACCACAGCGGCAGCGAGCATTTATTTTCCCCTTACCGTCACAGGCTTCACATTTAGCGCTTATGCTGGCTGTTACTTCAGTCCACTTATCCCAGTCGGAAGGACGGACAGCACGGGATTTTTTAGCCCAATATGGTGCTTTGCCCCACGGATTAGAAACTTTGCGTTCCGTGGTAGTGGTTTCAATCTTTCCGGTGCCATTGCATACCCTGCAGACTCCCGTTGTTTCCGCGGACCGGGAATAATCCGCAAAAGCAAACTGCGCCAAAATCAGGCAGCAGTGCCCCAGCTCTTTACCCGCGGTTTTGCGTACGTTCTTCGGTGCGTTTTCAATCGCATGCCGCGCTAGCGCCTGGACGGCCAACTGCTCATCTGTCTTGCTGATGCCAGTCTTTCCAAAGAACGCTGCCAGTCCGAACCTTGCCCTGCTGCTTGTCACCCCAATACCAGCCATAACATCCGTACCGTTGAGACGATCAGGTGATGTGCTTCTCACATCGTCGCTGATGTGCATACCCTGAGGGCTGAAATGTTTTAAGGATGCTTCGAGTTTCATGCTTTCAGTAACCCCTCTTGTTTCCATATAGCCAAAGTTCTGAGCACGCCTTCGGCATGCATCAGACGCAGTTCGTCGCGGGTGTAATCGGTGGTTTTCGTTCTGCCATCAATGAGATCGTGGCAAGCACTGCAGGATATAGCGCCCTGTGTATCGTCCGGCTTGCATCCAGTTCCGCAGGTACCCGCCAGGCGGTAATGCGCCAGTACGCTGGTTTCAGGATTGCCATTGCAATACCCGGGGATCCGTACTGTGCATTCTCGGCCTCGGGCCGCTTTGCGAAGATTCGCCATACTCACCCCCACATCCTGTTGCGCCAGCGGGAGTCTGGCCGCGGCGGTTTTTTGTCCTCCACCAGCTGCGCGCTGACGGTCCATGTCATAAAGTCAGGGTTTAAGCTTCGTTCGACCTTTACGCCCTGCTGACGATATCTCGCTACCAATTCTTCGGCCTGCTGCGTTGTGCATTTGAGATGGTGAAACCATGAGTGTTTCATCGGCATCACCCCGCGAAGCTTAAAAGCTGGTTGGCGGCGTTCTCAGCTTCCTGCAGGCTGTTGAATGAACGAGAGAGGATCCACCGCCAGAGAACATCCAGCGATGCTTTGTACAGTTCCTGGAACTCGCATTCGTCCATGCTTGCGAAAGAAATGCTGCGAGGGTGTTTTTTCAGCGTGCCGTCCGGCAGCTGTATGGCGTCATAGTGGCCGGCTTCAACGATGACCCACGCCCGGTAAGCATCGAAGGATTTGCAAATACTGATATAGCCGGATCGCTTCTCAGCTATCCGGTCGAGATATTGCCCGGCGGCATCAAGCAACGCCGATTCACTCCCGCCATATGCAGCAAGGTATTTGGCGTAACCTGTGATAAGCCTGCGCTCGTTAGACGAAATCGCCCCGCCGGTAGGTTCCCAATATTCAAAGCCGAGATTGAGTAAAGCAAAGTAACGGCGGTGAAACGCCGGATTGCGGACAAGCTTAAAGTCGGCCTCCAGAACGGAGCCGAGCTTGCATTTTGATTGCAAGAAATCACTGGTCTCCTGCGTGGCAGGGATCAGTATTCCTTGGGTCTGTTTTATCAGGTGTAATTGTTGCGCCATGGGTTTCACTCCGTGGCGCTGAGATGCTCCGTTGCCGTTGTTCAGGCGGCAGGTAAATTATTGCAGCTTACTCTCGGTTTCGTCAATGCAGCCAGCTTCTTTAGCTAGCTCTTTAAACTCTTCAATCGTTAGCAAAAACTGACTTTTTCTTACCTTTTCGAGTCCGGTTATTTTCCCTCCATCACTCGAAATTAAAAACTTCCCGCCCTGCCTGATAATGTCCACCACTTCGGCGATATCGAGCTCCACTTCATCCCCCTGAGCGACATACAGACGCAAAAAATATAGTCCGGCGACAGCATCAAAGGGACACGCTTATTGCGATGCTTTGGGAAATGCCAGCCACCAAAAGGTGAATCAGTAAAACCAGTCGTCCGCGCTTTCCCACGTCTCTTGCAGGATTTGCTCTACGCGTTTCTTATCGCCATCAGCGCCGCCCAAAACGCTAAGGCCATCGTTGCTTGTGCGTCGAATGGTTAATTTGCAGTCATCATAAGACTGGGACAAACGGCGCAGCAATTCTTGCTCAAGAGCAAGTATGGCGCCATCAGGGAGTTTTTTATGTTTATCAATTGTGACTTCAACTTTCATGGTTAGCACCCCACACAGATACTGTATAAATAAACAGTATACCGGTTGCGTGAAATGTTCAACCCCTCTGCAGCACTTTTTGCCAACACCATGCTTATGTTTAGATTGAGGTTTTTCCACAATAAAAAACCCGCCGAAGCGGGTTTTCTCATGCTGCCATACCATTTCTCTCTGTCAACTTTGGCAAAATTGAAAGTAGAAGGCTCTCCAATTGTGTAGTCTGCCAGTTTAGATGAGACGACTACCACTGGGTAAGTTGCATTGACGCCATACTCAAGTAGTGAGCTAACCCGCCAGGCATTAACTAACCACTTTATTATGGCTACATCGAACATTTATTTCAGAAACTTGTTATACACGAAGAACTCAGTATCTCGCACAAATCCATTACGCTCATACAACGCCTGTGCACGGATGTTATCTGTAGCGGTACTAAGCATAATAAATGCCGAATCGCTCTCCTTCGCCAGTTGCTCAGCACGTGAGATTAGTTTGTGTGCCACACCATGCTTACGAGCTGACTCATCAACGAAAAGGTCATAAAGCAACCAAATACGTTTCATCTCAAGAGAGCAAAATAAAGGATAGAGCTGCGTAAAGCCTACCGCTTTCCCATCAACCTCGGCGTAAAAGATCACGGACTCATTAAGCTGAAGGCGCTTGAGAATAAAATCTCTGGCCTGCGAGGCATTTTCTTCGACCTCGTAGAAACGACGGTACCCGAGATACAGGGGAAGGATAGTATCCACATCATGTGGTTGAGCCTGGTAAATCTTCATACAAAAACCTCATAACTAATGAGCGTATAATTGTATTACAAATAATTTTTCCGATTTGTCCTTTTGTGGGCTTAAGTTCACTTTTCGCCCCCCCATTCTCCTGTTGGATTAATTTTTCGCCATAAAAGATAAAACCCGCCGAAGCGGGCTTTATCATGCTGCAATGTCTTTTTTCAGGCACATCTCCGGCAAATTAGCCCTCACCAGCGCCTCAGCGAATGGCGGAGGCACCGCATGGCCACAGCGCGCCTCTTGCATGTCCTTTGCATCTTTCACGTCACGGTTTGAGTATCAGTATGAAGCTATCGCGATAGCTAGATATGGCTGCAGGTGCTTACCTATAGCCGAGAAGCTACCGTTATGGGGTTTGATGCTTTCCTGCGGGAAGTTCACGCTTCACCTCCGGAGAGGTCAAACGCTGAATACAGAAAGTCGCCGGAGCCTTTTGCCATCGGTGATAGGAATTGCTGTAAGGCTTTTGCGCGATGTGTCCCCACTTGACGCCGGTCATTAGTGTCAGTTACTCAGGCTGACGAGGTAATCAACGCCCGTCCCGGGGATAAATGCAAAATAAGCATAGGCGAGAAAACCCCGCACCAGGCGGGTTATATACGATCGATGATTATAATTACATTGGTTTAAGATTTGATGCCTTTATTAAACGTTCTATCTCAAAACCTTCTATGCTTTTACAGCTTGCAAAAGCATAGTATTTTCCATCAATTCTCATTGAATCCATTATGTATCGAGGAGCACTGCGAACTTCTGTATGCGGTGAACGAGAACTTACAATGGTGGGAGTATAATCTACAATAACACCATCACGTTGGAACTCTCGCTCTTCTATTTCACCGTCACGATTGCCGCCGATAAGCAAGACCTGAACCATTTTTTCTCCTTGTTTAATCACTTCTTAGAGTTCTGCTCAGCCATATTAATGTAGCGCGGGTCTGCGGCTTTAGGTAGTTCAACGTTTTCCCTTTAGTAGCGTACGCGCTCCACAAAATAATCCCGGAGATGTCCGACCTGCTCACGCATCACAACCTCGGCGAACACCGGCATGCTCAGCCGAGCTTTGCAGGCAATGTCTGCTGCCGCAAGGGCGACGTTAACCTTACCCGGCTCATCTTTCAGTTTGACTGCAATGCTTCACTCGACATTAAAACCTCTATTGGTTGAGGGAGTTATATGACTAAATCAATCTACCGAAGGAGTACAGATCCCTATGGGTGGGTGGAGAAAACGTAATTTGATTTATCTTTTTCAATGAAATACACATCTAAGATGTCTCCATTTTTTTGTTCAAGTGTTAATACTTGCCCTTGCGAATAGTAGTTTGAAAGTCGACCGGCAGAGCTTATGATGGGGATTATGACATCTCTTACAACCACCAAGTCCCCTTTTGTCTTCCTATCAGATACTTCAATGAAGGCAAAGAAGTAGTCTGTATTGGATCCGTGAACCTTCACTTGAACTTTCATAAAAAATCCCCTTAAAGTAAATTTAATTTTGCCATAAAGGCTCAGTGCTAGGTCTATTCAAAAGTTGATACTAAGCTGCCTCTTTTTTGTAGCATATCTCCGACAAGTTAGCTCTCACCAGCACCTCAGCAAAAGGTGGCGGAACGGCATTACCACAACGCGCAACCTGCTTATCCTTCGCATACTTCACACCTCGGTAATCCTGGTCGATGATGTACCAGTCTGGAAATCCTAATGATTAATTCTGTTACGAAAAAACCCGCCGAAGCGGGTTTTAATTTTCTTACGCTGCTTTCTTGGAAGAGCAGTTGCAAAGTGGAATAGGAAAAGGTCTCCCCTTCTTCGCGCGACGCACCACCCCATCTACACCACATACAGTGTAGCGAAAAATGATCTCGCAAGAACTTCCACATTTGCGACAGGTTCCCATAGCCATGGCTTCTGTTTCCCTGCATACCTGTAAACCCATACAGATTGCACTTTGTTCGGAGAACCACTACACTTCACCTGTCAAAGAAGAGTGTTGAGGTTGGATTACCTCCATACTCACCGGAATGTGTTAGCGCACTTTCCGCCCTCGAGAGCCCTGTTAGCGCAGGGCTTTCAATTCAACATTTAATAACTTTAAATCAAGCTGTTGACTTACAACTTTTTACTCCGGCTGGACAAAGGAAAATTGTAAGTTTGCAGGCAACACCATCGTCTCTTCGCTATTACCTGATTTATATGTCATGAATTCAAGCTGATAACGCTTAAACAAACGTTCTTCTTTACGAGTAAATTGATCCTCTTGCAAATCAATCACACTCTTAACTTCGACATTTTCTATACTTTGCAAAATCAAGCGTAATTGTTCCTTAAGTGCATCTAGTTTTGTTTGCATTGCCTTATTAAACATTCTATGTTCAGAACCATTTTCTAAAGATGGCGTAACAATAATTGCTGATACAGTATAGCGTTCAGATTTAGCTATTTGCGCAAATGGTGATATATGAAAAAACACACCAGCACATTTCTCGACAAGCGTTTGATCTGAGTAGAATTTTTCTAGCAGTTTTTTCTTACTCTTCAGTCTTTCGTTCCATTCGTCCGGAAAAACTGGTTGTCTAATTCTTTCTGTCAACCAATTTAACATAGTTTCAAGGCCAAAAACCGGCCATTTGACATCAGCAATGATTGACGATTGAAGAAAAACATCTCTCTTCATATGAATTATCGCCAAGGCGTTTGTTTCAAAATAGAACAACTCATCTTCAACCATTAGAGGAAAATGGTACTTCCGCGGATTTTTGCAATACTTAAAATTACCATCGCCATCTTTATTGCTACATTTCCAACATACCACTAAATTAACCCAAGGTTCATGGGAGAAATTATCTGAAATCAATGCGCAATCGTATAAAACAGGAACAAAATAGACCTTACTGACATCATCAACAGACATCAGAAACTCTTTGAGTTCTAAGGGAATATAATCAAGCAATCTCATATTATGGGATAAGCAAACAAAGGCCCCTCTTTCCCAACCAGCTTTTATAAGTTCTTCTCTACTTTGTTCCATTGAAAACTCACTTAACTAAACATTAAGAAAGAAGTTGTCTTTTATAAAACCCGTCTATTTCAGTATAATATTTTTCATAAGCAGAAACCATTGACTCAATAGACAGAGGTTGCCTCGTAAACGCTTGAGTGAATTCATCTTTTCTCCCTTTTCCAAAAGTCATTTTAGAGATAAAAGGAGCATGTCCGTTATCAATCTCCTCACTAAAATGCTTTAGAACTTCTAAGTTTATCATGACTTTTGCATGAGGAGTTGAATCAGGTTTTTCTTCCCAGTTATATAATGTTTTCCTTTCAACATTTAATATGCTTGCCCATTGAGCTTTTTTAAAGCCAAACTCATGTTGTAATTTAGAGCTTAAAATAAGAATTGGTGACTTAACGCCTTTAAGGTCCTTTTCTGAGTATACAATGTTGTTTGACCTAACTCGTTCGTTAAGCTTACTCCCAATATTAAATTGATCAAATGTTGATGTCGCTTCACTATTAAATGAAAAGCTAGCAATGGCCAAGAGCATAATGACTTTCATGAAGCCTATGCCACTCCATCCCGTTTTCTCATCCACCTCCGAAAAAGAAAAGTAGGATTTATCGGTTTGTCCAAATTCATTATAATCAACAAATTCCATAGTGGCTCCTTATGTATTCACAATTCCATTGTAAAATTTATTAGCACAATCTTTCAAGGATGACAATATGCTAATCACTCTATCCTTATCAAACTTCACTAACGATTTATCAGGTTTATGTGAATCAAGATCAAGATGAGCCCAAGGCCCCTCACATACATCGCTTTTACTATTGAGTGTAACAGCAAACTGCTCCAAGTCTGGTGGCAGCAAAGGACCATTAACAGTTACACCACTATTAAGATTCATCCAGCCTGCGTCAGTTTGATATTTTGCAGATAAATTTGAACCAGCTCCTTTATATGATTCTAACATTGGCTGCAAGAACTCATATCTCTTAAATGCGACAGGAAATGCTCGTTCACCGGTATTGGAGAACTTATTTAAAAAGCGCATACCAATAAAACCGGTATAATATATTGGAAAAATGGGTGTAAGTCTTTCCAGTATGACTGACAACCTAGGCCCAAAACTCTCAAAGTTCACATATGAATTAGTATACAAGTAGACATCACTAGTAGTAACTCTAACACCCCAATTCCGTTCAGCAGAGATCAAAGTGATGCTAGGTATTTCAACTTTGTTTACTTTTTGCCCTTCAGGTCCAAATTGTACCTCAAAGGTAGTAGTGTCCCCCCTTTGGTCTAAGAATGGATAAGCCTCTCTAAGCTGCTCCTGGATAGCATCTCTAACTTGCGCAAATTTTGTATTTGTAACGCTACCAAACTGCACTCTAGCCAAAACGAATACAAGATCGTTACTCATTTTTCTTCCCTCGGGTTTCTCTTGCATTCATTTTTACACACTTTTCGAGAAAGCGCATAGCTTTTTACACACTTTTTTTCTTTGTATCCCCATACCAAACATAGATGGGTCTTTACTATATGCAACTGAGCTTTGCGGCTGAATTTGTGGTTATGCTTAGCCAGTACAGCCATGTCGAGTTGGTGCTCTGCGTTAGCCAGCCGTTGACAACTTCATCGTACTCCAGTTCATAAATCCTCTGCTGCGCCTTATCCAGCACATCTACCAGCTCGATGATCTCATCGCCTTTTACGTATAGGCCTTCGCCAAACTCATTTGCTGAAGCAGCTCGCCGTCTCAGGCTCTGCGCCAGTTCGGTGATATCAGTCATGCTGCATCCTCCAGACCGATTAGCTCGGCAATCTGCGCCAGCGTGTCTTCGCTTTCTCCAACCGGCTTGTCCATCCAGTCAAATGAAATCAACTTGCCGCCCTCGATTACGCCGACATTGAAATCGTCGCTATCCACAGCCCGAAAACCGTGTGATATGGCTCCATTGCGGGTCTCGTAGTGAATAAGGTCAGATGAATATTCGATACCGTGTCCGCCTTCGTTACACCAGGCGCGCCGGATAATTACGATGAATGATTTGCTCATGCGGCACGCTCCTGTTTCTCATCATCAGCCGCCAGCACCCGTATGGGGATCCGGCTCATATGCATGGTGTACCCGGTCTTAAGCTCCAGGTCGGCGTATTCCTCAAGCAGAGGCTGGTTATGCCGAGCACCGTTGATCATGTCGTTACGGCTAGCCATGATGCAGAAAACACAACTCAGGCGCTCATTACCCAGCGCGTAGGCGTAATGCGGTTCTTGCCCAGCCTGTCGAATGGTGGCGAAAACTTCTTCGGCAAGCAGATCATGGACCGGCAGCCATTCGTACCAGGTGTTAACCGAGTTGCTGATCCCCATCTTGCTGAATGCCTGGCGTTTAGCTCGGCCTGGTGATTCCTGTGCGCGAAGCCCGAGGCAGTTAACGATGGTTTTAAACCCGTTAGCCTTTGCATACCGGCGAACTTCGCGCTGGATAGGTCCGCGTTTCAGATCACTGGTGCATTGCCTGGTGCTGGCTGATGGCCAGCTCGGTACTTCTGGACGGTTCTCAAAGCGACGCTCGACCATCTCGAAAAAGGTCTTGCTGGCCCGCGCTACAATGAACGTCAGCCCAGCGTCTCCCGCCTGTTTTTCTGCCAGATCCAGTGCTCCCGGCCATTCCATCGCGTCAAGGGACGCATGCACGACAACGAGCTGCTTAGGCGGGATGACCTCAAGTAGATTGATGAGCATCGCCTGGCTGTCTTTGCCGCCAGAATGGTTGGAGACAAACAGCGCGCCAGCAGTGATTAACGAACTAATGTCGGGGATCATTTGGCCCCCTCGCGCAGCTGCTGGGCGAATTCTTTGAGTACTGTTTCGTGATTTGGGCAAATTGTCTGAGCAATGTGATCTATTGCCATCTCCACCCCATCAGCCTTAATCCCGGCTAGGTAGGCATCGGTGGCGGAAAAGTCCAGCTCATCGGCGCATGGGATAACTTCGCCGTATATCCGCTCCATAGCTTCATCCCATCCATAGCGGCAGGCATCGTACCGGTCAGTAATGCCACGGTCTTCCAGTCCGCACCCCATGCCTTCGGCGTGGTACTGAGGTTCGTTATCCAGGTTGGTTACGGAGTCAACGATCTGTTTCATCGCTACATTTTCCAGAGCTAACGCCACATTCTCCGCAGCCAGCTTATCCATTTCGATGCTACGACCTTTCCAGCCCTCCCACATTGCAGCCATCATAATGAGCCAGACATTCCCGCTGCCCACTTTCTTCTCGTTAAAGAACCAGGTAACAAACTCAATGCTCATCTCGTTTTGCTGTGCAATTTTTTCGATTTCGTTACCCATGAATAGCCTCCTGAACATCTAAAACTCGCTGAAAAACAGGACTGCCAAGCAGGCTGTAATTCATCCCAACAGCAACTTTCGGCACCAGGCCAAAACGCTTCATGTCAAAGTCGATGACGGCCCGCTGATCGCGGAACAGCCCCAAACGACCATGCCGGACAACCTCGCCAGTCGCTTCTGCTTCGGAAAAATACCGCTGGACAGTAGCGCGGCTCAGCCCCAGTTTTTTCATTGCCTCAGTGGTCGTAAGGCGCCCCTGATGCCTGGTGATCCGAATCACTGCGCGGACGTACTCTCTGCGCTCAACTGCTGATAATGCTCTAGCCATGATCCCGCCCCCTGCCTAAACCGAATTTCGCGCGGATTTCCGCGATTTTGTTTAAGCCCTGCTCGTTACTCAGCGGACGTCCGCCCAACTTTGGGATTTGCTTAACAGGCTCGGGGATAGCTTCACCGGTCTTGATTCGACGAACCATACGCAGCAACTCTTCAGAGGCTTTACGACGCAGTTCGGAATCACTCAGTGCATTTGCGCGCATGTCGGTATATAGCCCCGTAACCAGCCAATAGCAGGCTTTATGTTTCAGCGTTAACGGTTCGATTTCATGCTCAGGCCATGGGTAAGACTCAGCGTCTGGATACTGACCGCGAGTCCGGCAATACTGGTAAACCATATCAACCAGCTCACTCGCGTCTGGCAGGCCTACAGTTACCGCCTCCTCAGAACGACACCAGGCTACGAACTGCCCCGGCGACGGCATGAAGGGTTTTTCCTGTTTGCGGGCAACACGCATTCCGGCGTTAATCTGCTCCATCGTGGTGATCCCATTCTCCTTGAACGCCAACAACCACTGGCGACGCATCTCGTTGAGGTCTTCCACAGATTTGTTGGCCAGCACCGGGAATACGGCGAGTAACTGGCGGAACAGCTCGTTGAAGATCTCCGCAGTCTTTTCCGCCTGGCGCTTTACTGCCTGCTGGTCTTGCATTTCAGGAAGCCCGGCAGCTACTCGCTGGAAGTTGTCCCGGTCGAAGTTATGCATGCTTTCTGCGATAGATTTCATTCGAGTACCCCGTCGATCCAGTCGGTGTTGTCCAGAGTACTGGCGCCTGATTTGTTTTTTGATGGGCCATGGCTACGAAGTCGTTTTGTCGTGAGTTGATCCCACTGTTTGCGTAGTTTTGATGGACAGAGAATGTTTTCTTGCCAGAAATCATTTTCATTCGCCCACTTGAACAGTTCGCAGATTTCATAGTGAGTGCGCTTGTCCTGCAGGCGCATCAGGCGGATGGTGTTCGCCCATTCAACCCAGTTCGGCTCAGAGAGGGAGGCATTCACGGTAAGGGCTTTATCGAAAATCCATCGCGCGGCTTTGAGGTCGTCAGCTGTTCCCCAGGATTTACCTGCAGGGGTATAAATCCCATCGGCCGCTTCTGGATGACGAGAGAGAAACTCATGAGTTTTCTTGTTTCGGGATTCTTCAGAATTCCGAGACGAAGATCTTTTAATATTGTTTTTGTTATAGTCTTGGGTGTCTACCGTTTCCGGGAAGGTTTTTCCCGATTCCGGGAAGGAAATTCCCGTTTTCGGGAAGAGTTTTCCCGTTTTCGGTTTGTCCAAAATCCAGGCGGATAGCTCAGTATTTATACCGACAGTTTTCATCACACCATGCTTGTGACTAAAAATAATTCCCCGTGCTGCGAGTAGCTTTATCGCATCTGAAACATGAGAATCACTCAACCCGGTTAACTCAGAAATGACGGTATTTGTCACCCGATCCTGTTTTTTGTTCCATCCGTAGGTAAGCCAGATAACAGCCTCAAGACACTGCCACTCGCGCCCGGACATACGCAGCCGCGGCTTGAGTTTCTGTATCTCATTGGCGATTCTGGTGTAGCCATTGGACAGGTCGGCCATGCGACCTCCCGTTAGTTCGGTTTTGATTGGAAAATTGATAACTTCAGCGGTATTTGACATACTTCATCCCGTGAATTGACCCAATTAATTCACCCGAAGACTGGCTGTGTTGGCGCACAACAGTCTTCACCCTTTCAGAACAACCCAGCCCGGTCGCCGCCCTTTCGCACTTTGCGCTTTGCTTCCCGGCGTTCAGCTGCGCTGGTCTGCTTCTCAGCCCATAACTTTGCGTGTCGCATAACATCGTCAAACATTCCCCCTTTGCGGCTTGCCTGTGACATCCGCTTGTACATATCGACCGCCTGATATGCCCCCCCCCCTGAGCCACTGCTTGCGTGAAGCCCTAGCGAAGAAGTTCCTCGCGGACGTTCTTCTCAATAAATTCGATGTGATTCATGGATACCCCGCTTACATCACGCCAAGCATTGAGCTCACGATCGTCATCAGCGCCCCTGTCTGCTCAGGCATTAGCCTGAAAAGCGACGCTATTCCCTCGCTTACCTCCTTCAGTTTCTGGTGCTCCGGTGCGTTCAACATCACAGCCTGCTTGGCTTCAGCGCATTCCTTCATGGCCGAAGACAGGCGCGACAAAATATCGTCCTGAGGCATCAGGCGATGGCGGAACTCCAGCGGAAGAACGGCCATGATTGCCGGGGTAAGAAGGCGAACATACTCGCGATAGCGCTCAGACTCGGCCGGGTTGTCCAGGTAGCGAAAAAGCTTCTGCCGGGCACGGCTGATGTCATCAGGAAACGCGATCTCCTCGCCGCCCTGCTGTCGCCACTCATCGATGATGTATGCCGAGACAACATCCTGCCCTTCAGCTGCTGCCCAGGCGCGAACGGCAGAGCGAATACCGTCGTGATCTAACTCTCTCAGCTGATTTCGCTTTATCAAGGCACCGGTGTTGAATCCGGTATTTTGTTGAAAGGAAAGTGTTTGCATGGTTAATCCCCATTAAGCTCGGAGCTGTTAGTTAGGGGAGTTGCAGGAGGTATAAACTCAGGCCAGATTGTTTCCCAATCATCTGGGAAACAATCTGCTCTGGTAACAGCGCCTTCCGTAAGCTGTTCTATTTGTATGGCACGAGATGGGGATATGGCAGCAATCCCAGATGCCATTTGTGAAAGATAAGAGGTCGATACTTCGAGCTTTGTAGCCAAGGCCTTGGAGCTGCCTCGTTTCATGTTTAGATAATCTTTAAGTTGCATAGTGGCTCCCTCGTGTGATTACAGTGAGTTTATAAAATACTAAACCAAAACGTCAAGTATTTGCTTGTTTATAAATTACTAATCAAAATGCTTTCTATGACGACACAGGAAATTAGACGCAGGCGACTTAAGGAATGGTTCTCAGAAAAGTCGCTTCCAGAGAAAGAGAAAAGCTATTTATCTCAATTGATAAATGGCCGCAGTTCCTTTGGCGAAAGAGCGGCAAGAAGGTTAGAAAGAGATTACGGAATGCCCTCAGGCTTCCTTGACTCAGACACCTCTGGCTCCCAAAGCACACCGCCAAGTCTTGTGTTGAGTGAAGAAGAACTTAAGCTCATTACTTTTTTTCGTGGATTCCCTGACTCCGCAAAGAAAGAAGCGCTAATTGAATTTGAATCTAAGTTCAATAAATACAACGAACTTTTCAAAGAGTTACTGGCTTCACGCAGCTAACGCTCACGCCTCCCAAACCAAATCTCGTCAAAGGCGGGCTTTGGTTTTTTCACATCCCCTTCCTTAATTTGGGTCTCTGGATCTGAAGGCTTAAATTTTTTACGCACAAAAGTTTACTTTTTGCTTTACAGGATAGTTTAGTAATGATTAAACTCCTTGTATCAACAACGCGCTGCGTTGCTCCGATAAATGTTCCGCTGGCCACGTAATGGCTGAGGTTGAAATGAGTAAGCAAGGCATCAGAGCCATGGTCATTTCAGCAGTAATTGGGCTCTTCATCTGGATCGCGCTTTTCTGCGCACTGAGGGAGTTATTTACATGATTGATTTAGCACGCAAACCAGCTCGTCAGCAGGCTGTTCGCTTAAGTCCGCTGTCAGCTTTCAT
The DNA here is from genome assembly GCF_029967715.1 of Klebsiella sp. V115_8. Taxonomy (NCBI): domain Bacteria; kingdom Pseudomonadati; phylum Pseudomonadota; class Gammaproteobacteria; order Enterobacterales; family Enterobacteriaceae; genus Klebsiella; species Klebsiella sp. V115_8. The sequence goes on along the minus strand of NZ_JASCAR010000002.1, from coordinate 324,271 downwards.
CCGCCGGGTGTGCTACATACTCGCGCAAAAAGGAGACCCTTCATGAGCACGATGTTTGCCCTAGTTCTCACCGTCAGCATGCTGACGGGCGGTAATCAGGATGTCCTGCTCGGTGTTTACGACAGTGAGAATGACTGCAGGGCAGCTGCAGAAGAGCAACACGTGAAAGCTGAATGTTATCCGCTGAAAGGTGTACTGGACGAGCATCCGGCCGGGTTCACGGTGCAAATGTAGGGGGAAGAATGCAGAAGAAATGCGGTTACTGCCGTAAAGCAATCGAGGGAAAACCAGTAGTAAATACCCTGTTATATCTCCAGGGGAACCAGCTCGCACGGAAAGAAAAAGAGTACTGCTCTGAACGTTGCGCCTCTTACGACCAGATGGCGCACGAGGGCTAACGTAAACCCGCCGAAGCGGGCTGTACGTCCGGTGCCACCGACCAAAGTTACACCGGAAATTACCAAAACCAATGACCACCCTGAATGGGCGCTACCAATGGCCCGGGGGATTCTACATCCAAAATAGAGGCCATCACATGGAATATTTTTATCTGATAAAAGCGACTCAAAAATCGGGTAAAGCTGATGCCGTAATCTGGCGCACTAATAAATCAGAGGCGCGCGCCCTTCTGCAGCTGGACGTCGATCTGGAAGACGCTGGGATCGAAACAGGCCGCGGCAAAGACTATCAAAAACCAATTCGCACCGATTTCCCGGTATTCAATGACCTGCCGGCGGAAGGTGTTCTCGATTACTCATGGTGCGAACGCTACCAGCTCGGTGATGATGGTCGCACCTGGGCTCTGAAGCCAGGTCAGTCGCCAGCGGATCATCACATCGATGATGCCGGAGTACCCGCTGAGCCCGTTAGTGGCGAGCCGGTTGATGCCAATACCACTGTCGACGCGGTACAAGATGAGACCGTGGAAGCTTTCGGTAGTGATGAATACCAGGACGATTCCAGCGCGCTTTTTAACGTGGCCGAACTCCCCTTTCGCGCGCAGCTGCTGGCGCAGTACATGGCCGAAGAACGTCACGTTTATCATATCAGCATGCCTCACCGGCAGGAGCTGTCAGCTCTTGAAATGGACACTGATAATGCGGCCGTCCAGGACCTGATCCTGGCCGCCGAGAATGTCCCTGAAATCAAAAAATACGATATGCCGGCGCTCTGGAAATTCACCAGCGCCAATAAAAAAGTCTTCCCGGAAGGGAAACGGCATGAGCTCGGTAAGCGTATCCAGTTTGCTAAGCTGTGGTTCGCCACGAACGCGATCGACCGCGGCATTCTCACCAGGGAATGGGCTGCCGGTAACTGTATTTCTTCAGTTATGAAAACTGATGCAGGTACGAATGCTGGCGGCGGTAATAAAACTGATCGCAATCCTGACTACACCCATACCCTTGATACGCTCGATGTAGAAATAGCCCTGGCCACAATGCCGATGGATTTCAATATCTACAATTTCCCCGCATCAATTCACCGCCGGGCCAAAGAGATTGTCCAGAAGAAAGAAAGTCCGTTCAAGGAATGGTCTGCAGCGCTGCGCAAGGTTGCAGGCATCCTGGATTATTCCCGCGCCGCCATTTTTGCTCTTATTCGTGGCGCCACCAGCGATATTCACCATTTCCCGGTAAGTCTGCAGACCTATATCAATGCGAACCTGACCGAACATAAGCATGACGCCCCTTCTGCTGAGACGCTTGAAAAAGCTGGTCATGTTTCATCTGCCGCCGTCACTTTGGACGCTGTGAAAAAGGCTATCGATGGAGATGAAGGTGTTCCTGAACTGGAAATTCTCCCAACTGACTTTCAGGTAATTGGCCCCGAACTGGTGAAAGAAGCTCAAAAGAAACGTCCTGACGCTAATCAGGTTCTGGCCGCCGAACGTGGCGAATATGTCGAAGGTATCAGTGACCTCACGGATCCGAAGTGGATAACCGAAGACCTGACCAAGCCCAAACAGCCTGAAGTTTCAAACATGGGCAATGGTGTTTTTTCAATTGATGGTCTGGTGGATAGCCAGACATCACCAGCACCAGCACTTTCTATCGTGGACCAGGCGCGCCAGCGCGCTGCAGAAGAAAAATTACATCCAGCTAATTCCGGGGAAACCACCAGCAATGTGCAGATGGAAACGGCTCAGCCGGTCGAAGACGAAAATGATAATGCGGTATCAGCAGGCGAAGGCGCTGATGCAACTGCTCCGCAAGCAGATGCCGTGAACATGAGCAAAATACTGGCTGAACGCTGCCCGGATCTTACCGCCGAAGTGCTGAAAAGCCAGGTTTCCGAGAGTGCTCATAGCGATGAAGAGGAAGAGGCTGAACAAGCAGCGCCAGCATGGCCGGAGTATTTCGAGCCTGGTCGATATGAAGGCGTGCCAAATGAGGTCTACCACGCCGCTAACGGCATCAGCTCCACGATGGTTAAAGATGCCCGGGTATCGCTGATGTATTTCGAGGCGCGCCACGTATCTAAAACCATCCAGAAGGTACGCTCCCCTGTTCTGGATATGGGCAATCTGGTGCATGCACTGGCGCTGCAGCCTGATCAGCTGGAAAAAGAATTCAGTATCGAGCCGGAAATCCCGGAAGGCGCCTTCACCACGACGGCGACGATCCGCGCATTTATCGACGAATACAACAATGGGCTTCCTCCGCTGTTGAGTGCTGACGACATCAAGGCGCTGCTGGAGGCGCACAACGCCAGCCTGATCGCCCCCCTCAGCACCGATGAGATCAAAGCACTCATTGAAGAACACAACGCTAGTCTGCCAGCGCAGACCGCTCTGGGGAACGATATCAACGAAACAGGACAGAGCTACATGTCTCTGCCAGTTGATTTCCAGCGCATTGAAGAAGGCCAGAAACAGACCGCGGCTGCAATGAAAGCCTGTATCAAGGAATTCAACGCCACCCTGCCGCCACAGCTCAAAACCAGTGGCAGCCGGGAAGCGCTGATGGAAACTCTGGCAATCATCAATCCGGATCTGGTTGCTCAGGAAATGCAGAAGCCCTCACCAGTTAAAACCAGCGGTGGCCGCGATGCCTTACTGGAACAGCTGGCAATCATTAACCCTGACATGGTTGCTCAGGAAGCGCAGAAGGCGCAGCCGCTGAAAGTATCAGGTACTAAGGCGGATCTGATTCAGGCCGTGAAATCGGTTAAGCCGGATGCAGTATTTGCCGATGAGCTGCTGGATGCATGGCGCGAGAACCCTGAAGGAAAAGTGCTGGTTACCCGCCAGCAGCTGGCTACGGCACTGGCCATTCAGAAAGCACTGTTGAATCACCCGACCGCCGGCAAGTTGTTGACGCACCCGAGCCGAGCCGTCGAGGTGAGTTATTTCGGCATTGATGAGGAAACCGGGCTGGAAGTTCGTGTGCGTCCTGACCTTGAGATAGACATGGGCGGCCTTCGCATCGGTGCGGACCTGAAAACCATCAGCATGTGGAACATCAAGCAGGAAGGCCTGCGCGCCAAACTGCACCGGGAAATCATCGAGCGCGATTACCACCTGAGCGCGGCTATGTACTGCGAAACCGCAGCCCTTGACCAGTTCTTCTGGATATTCGTTAACAAAGACGAGAACTATCACTGGATCGCCATCATCGAGGCATCCGAAGAACTACTGGAACTCGGCATGCTGGAATACCGCAAAGCTATGCGCGCCATTGCGAACGGTTTCGACACTGGCGACTGGCCTGCGCCGATTACCGAAGACTACACCGAAGAGCTTAACGATTTTGATGTGCGCCGCCTCGAAGCGCTGCGCGTACAGGCATAAGGGGGAATAACAATGTCCAATTTAGTCGCAACTACTGAAAACCAGACCCAGAAGATCGACAACGTTTCTATCCTGACGAACGGTGAATTGTTCAACCGCCTGCGCACGCTCTCGGAAGTAATGGCCAATAGTGGAAACTTCGTGCCTGAGCATTATCGTGGGAAACCAGATGCGTGCATGGCTGTAGTGATGCAGGCAGCGCGTTGGGGTATGGATCCGTTTGCAGTGGCACAGAAAACCTTCATCGTGGGTAACTCAGGTGTGCTTGGCTATGAGGCTCAACTGGTGAATGCGGTAATTAACACCATGGCTCCAACCAAAGACCGGATCCATTTTGAATGGTTTGGTGCATGGGAAAATATCGTTGGTCGCTTTATTAAAAAAACCAGCGGCAAAGGTAACGACTACATCGCGCCGGGCTGGGATTTGCAAGATGAAGCTGGCGTGGGCGTCCGCGCTTGGGCAACCCTCAAAGGAGAATCAGAACCTCGCGAGCTTGTGCTGATGCTTTCGCAGGCACAAGTCCGCAACTCTACACTGTGGGCGAGCGACCCCCGTCAGCAACTGGCCTATCTCGCCGTTAAACGTTGGGCGCGACTGTACTGCCCGGATGTGATCCTCGGGGTCTATACCGCCGATGAAATTGACGAACGCGAAGAAAGGGTTATCAACCCGGCGCAGACAGAAAAGGTCACGCTGAATGAGATAACACACTCCGTTGGCGATTCCACCAGCACGCAAGAGCCTGCATCTAACGTTGACTCTGTTGCTGACGAACTCCGAGGCCGGATTGATACAGCTGACTCAGTGGACCAGGCCAAAGCCATTCGTGTAGACATCGAATCACAGAAAGCTCTGCTGGGTACTGCTTTGTATACCGAACTGAAGAGTAAGGCGGTGAAACGCTACTACCTTGTTGATGCGAAGAACAAAGTTGAGGCCGCCATAAATTCACTCCCTAACCCGGGGGATCCGGAAGCAGAAGCATTATTCGCGAAGGCAGAAAGCACCTTGACCTCATCGCGCCGCCACCTCGGTGATGAACTGTATGACCAGTTCCGCATCACCCTGGACGACATGAAACCGGAATACGTGGGCTAAGGGAGGCGGGAGGGTTCGCCCTCCCGGTAACGATATGAGCAAATCACTGAATGCACGATGCATACGTCGCTGGGAAGTGGAATTCAAACCTTTCTGCGATTCAAAAGTTAACCCCTACTGGCGTAAACGCGATCTGCGCGGGTATATCCGCGAAGCTGCACTCACCACCGCTTACTGCATGGTTGAACGAATGGCTGAAGATAACGCCCGAGCTGATTTTGGTATCAAGGGTTGGTCGTCGGATTTCTCAGCCTGGTACGACGAACGTCGGGAGCACTATCGCAAAGACGCAAAGCTCATTCTTGATGCGTTTGCCTGCAACGAAGCTATTGATGAAGAAATTCAGAACGAGCTGGAGGCCTGGAATGACTGATATCGCCACCTTCACTAATGAGCAATTAATCGCCGTGTGCCGTGCTGACGTGGCGGAAATGTCGAAGTTTTTAAAAGAGGGTGAATTCAGCAATCCGTCCCGCGCAGCCATGTATTTGCGTATTACTGAAATCGCATTGGCTGCGCTGATGGGGGAGTTCTCATTTGCTCGCAACCAGGTACGCCGCGAGCACGCTGAATGGTCACATGCCACCTTCGGCAATGTTGGTCCGGCTGGCCCACTGAAACACCTCAGCATAGAAGCGCTTGAAGCTGCCGCGGAACCTAACGACCACAGCGAATGGGCTGATATGCAGTTCCTGATGTGGGATGCCCAGCGCAGAGCGGGAATCACTGACGAGCAGATTACCCAGGCGATGATCGTTAAGCTCGCGGTAAATAAGGCGCGCCAGTGGCCCGTGCCAAAGGACGGGGAACCTCGGATGCATTTACGAAGCGAAGACGAATCACTCAACGCCAGGCGCCGCCGTAATCGTGAATCTAATGCGCGCGCTCGCGAACGTGAAACGCCTGCACAACGCAAAGCCAGACTGGCGAAAAACAGATTGAGAATGGCTCTTCGTCGTAAGGGAGGTGCCAAATGAGCCTGAAACACCGCCTTCCCGAACTGGAAGCCAGCATCGACCCGGCAGCATTGCGCGCAGCCGCCGACGAATATTCGGATCTGCTTCTGACTTTGTGCTTGTGCATGAAGATGGCCGGCCCCACCCGGGCTAACGTGCGCGCCTGCGCCACCGAGCTTAAAAAGCGCCTGACTACCTGGCACAGCCATAAAGAGCTCAATGCAATTCTGTCCAGTTGGGATCCCGTTGGCTATGTTCTCGGCCTCCGCCGGGAAGCGAACGACAACGCGCGCGCAGCTGGCGATCCAGTTGATGTTTTTGTGTGAGGTGAATATGCGACTGATTAACCGAAGCAAGCAATCACCGCTGGGCCGCCAGGCTTGTGATGCCGCACTGGCAAAACATGTTGAGCTTTATGGCGCCTACGGGCGACAGAAAACGAAGAGAACTTATACGGTGGTGGTTCAAGGCTCAAAGATCACTGTAGAAGTTGTAAACAGAAAAAGTAGCTATGTGGCCACAGCCATGAGCTGCGCGCGCCGGCTACACCATCTGCCTGGACAATGTAACTAAGAGGTTTTTATGACTAATACATCTCATAAATCAGATGAAATTTTGATAACCGATGACGTTCTGTCCAGATACAAAATTTCGCGCAGCACACTCTATTTCTGGAGCACCCCATCCCGGATGCCCTCTTACTTTGCTCAGCCATTCCCGCAGCCTAAAATAAATGGCAGCCCTAAAAGGTGGAGACTTTCAGACCTGCTGGCCTGGGAAGATAACGTGGGGATCAAACCAGAGGCTGACCAACCAGCTTCTCAAGGTGATCCTGCCAAACAGCAAGCCAGTGACGCTGATCATCCAGATAATCATGCAGGTTATAACGTGCCATGACACCTGCCATATGATGGCCAAGCAGTTTTTCCACAACATGTGGCGGCGCACCTAATTCAGAAAGGCGTGTCGCCACTGTTCGCCTTAGGTCATGGAGAGACCAGGGTTTCATGCCTGTTTTAGCTATAATCTGAGCAGAAAACAGAGCGACGTTTGGTTGTAGTGGCGGTCTGTCATCTTCTGGCCCCCTGTATCGTGACAGTGTCACAACGTGTTTTGCAACTGACGTTTCCTTCTCTGCTAACATCATTCTTACTACTGCCTCGGGAAGTGCCCTTCTGACCGATTTCCCGGTTTTATAATCGCTTGCCGGAATGGTCCACGTTTGCTCATGGAAATCGAACCACTCCCATCTTGCTGTCCTGATCTCTGTACTCCGGCAGCCAGTCATGATGAGAAACTTCATTATCAACTGTTGTCTGTACTTCAATTCAGGAAGGATGTTCCAAACTGTTTTGATTTCCTCATCACTCAATCTGCGATCTTTTACGGATGCTGTGAGACCTACGTCAGAGCGCCTAAGGCTCTCAATTGGGTTCACATTAATGACCCCTCGATTGGAGCAAAAACGGAACGTACGCTGCATCAGCCCAAGCATCTGACCAGTGACAACTCTTCGCCCCATGCCATCAAAAAGGTTAAGCCAGTGCGCTTTAGTGGTCTGATCTACAATCATGTTCCCCAGCACAGGCGCTATATGGTTATTGAAGTCCCGCCGGTTAACCTTGATTTTCACAAGACCCTCAGGGATGCAGTAATACTTTTCCCAGTAATCGAAAGCCTCTTTGACGGTGAGTGCTTCGACTTTTTTCTGTTTCTCCAGAACTGTTTGCCGTCTCGGATCGAGTCCTTCTGTCAACCAGGCCCTGAACTGCTGTCTACGTTCGCGAGCTTGAGATAAGGAGGTGGTTGGATAATCGCCAATCGTTAGCTGAGCGGCTTTCCCGTTCCATCTGTAGCGGTAAAAGAATGTTATACTGCCGGAAGTAGACAACCGGACATTCAGACCATGAGCGTCCGATATGACCTCGATCTGGTCTCTCTTTTTGCCAAGAGCTTTTCTTAATTTTGTGTCGGTAAGCAATGTGTACACTCCGGAAGACGATATACACATCAGTGTACACATTTTACTTAAATTGATAACCTTCAAATCAATGCAAAACACACAAAATTAAAGCACTCTATGCTGTCAAAGTGTTGGTATTAGCGGGATTTTTGAAAAGACTTAAAGCATGACTAACAAACTTAAAACGGATTCATATGCCCTACGATAGCGTTTATCTGGAAAAGCGTCCGCCCGGCGCGCTGCGCACCGTATGGCGTAAATTCTATGGCGACACCACGGCGATGATCGGCCTGTACGGCTGCGCGGGGCTGCTGCTGCTTTGCGTCTTCGGCGGCTGGTTCGCCCCCTACGGCATCGACCAGCAGTTCCTCGGCTACCAGCTGCTGCCGCCATCGTGGTCGCGCTATGGGGAAGTCTCTTTCTTCCTCGGAACCGATGACCTGGGGCGCGATGTGCTCAGCCGACTGCTGAGCGGCGCGGCGCCGACCGTCGGCGGCGCTTTTGTCGTCACCCTCGGCGCCACGCTGTTTGGCCTGGTGCTGGGCGTCATTGCCGGATCGACCCACGGCCTGCGCTCTGCGGTGATGAACCATATCCTCGATACCCTGCTCTCCATCCCCTCGCTGCTGCTGGCGATCATCGTCGTCGCCTTTGCCGGGCCGCACCTCAGCCATGCGATGTTTGCCGTCTGGCTGGCGCTGCTGCCGCGCATGGTGCGCTCCGTCTACAGCATGGTCCACGATGAGCTGGAGAAAGAGTACATTATCGCCGCACGCCTCGACGGCGCGTCGACGCTGAATATTCTGCTGTTCGCCATCCTGCCCAATATCGCCTCCGGCCTGGTGACCGAGATCACCCGCGCCCTGTCGATGGCTATTCTGGATATCGCCGCGCTGGGCTTTCTTGACCTCGGCGCTCAGCTGCCTTCGCCGGAATGGGGAGCGATGCTGGGCGATGCGCTGGAGCTTATCTATGTTGCGCCGTGGACCGTGATGCTGCCCGGGGCCGCGATTATGCTCAGCGTACTGCTGGTCAACCTGCTGGGCGACGGTATTCGCCGGGCGATCATTGCCGGGGTAGAATAATGCCGTTACTCGATATTCGTCACTTGACCATCGAATTTAAAACCAACGAAGGCTGGGTAAAAGCCGTCGACCGCGTCAGCCTGACCCTGACCGAAGGCGAAATCCGTGGCCTGGTGGGGGAATCCGGCTCCGGGAAGAGCCTGATCGCCAAAGCTATCTGCGGCGTGACAAAAGACAACTGGCGGGTCACGGCCGACCGCATGCGTTTCGACGACATCGATCTGCTGCGGCTGTCGAACCGCGAACGCCGGAAACTGATCGGCCACAACGTGTCGATGATATTCCAGGAGCCCCAGTCGTGCCTCGACCCCTCTGAACGCATCGGCCAGCAGCTGATCCAGAGTATCCCTGGCTGGACCTACAAGGGCCGCTGGTGGCAGCGGCTGGGCTGGCGTAAACGTCGGGCCATCGAGCTGTTGCACCGCGTCGGGATTAAAGATCACAAAGACGCCATGCGCAGCTTCCCCTATCAGCTGACCGAAGGCGAGTGCCAGAAGGTGATGATTGCCATTGCCCTGGCCAACCAGCCGCGCCTGCTGATCGCCGATGAACCGACTAACGCTATGGAGCCCACGACGCAGGCGCAGATTATCCGCCTGCTGACGCGGCTCAACCAGAACAACAACACCACCATTTTGCTGATCAGCCACGATCTGCAGATGCTCAGCAAATGGGCGGATAAAATCAACGTCATGTACTGCGGGCAGACGGTGGAGAGCGGGCCCAGCGAAGAGCTGATCACCCTGCCGCATCACCCCTACACCCAGGCGTTAATCCGCGCGATCCCGGATTTTGGCAGCGCCATGCCGCATAAAAGCCGTCTCAACACCCTGCCGGGGGCGATACCGCTGCTGGAGCAGCTGCCCATCGGCTGTCGGCTGGGGCCGCGCTGCCCGTACGCCCAGCGCGAGTGTATTGAAACCCCGCGTCTTACCGGGGCGCGCAATCACCTGTACGCCTGTCATTTCCCGCTGAACATGGAGAAAGAGTGAAATGGTCGAAACATTGCTGGAAGTGCGCCAACTCAGTAAGACCTTTCGCTATCGCACCGGCTGGTTTCACCGCCAGACGGTGGAGGCGGTTAAGCCGCTGAGCTTTACCCTGCGCGAACGGCAGACGCTGGCGATTATCGGCGAGAATGGCTCCGGAAAATCCACCCTCGCGAAGATGCTGGCCGGCATGGTGGAGCCCACCAGCGGCGAGGTGCTGATCGATGACCATCCGCTGACCTTCGGGGATTACTCCTACCGCAGCCAGAAGATTCGCATGATCTTTCAGGATCCGTCGACGTCGCTAAACCCGCGCCAGCGCATCTCGCAGATCCTCGATTTTCCGCTGCGGCTGAATACCGACCTTGACGCCGAAGCGCGGCAGAAACAGATCATCGACACCCTGCGCATGGTCGGCCTGCTGCCGGACCACGTCAGCTACTATCCCCATATGCTGGCCCCGGGTCAGAAGCAGCGTCTTGGCCTCGCCCGGGCGCTGATCCTGCGCCCGAAGGTCATCGTCTGCGATGAGGCGCTGGCCTCGCTGGATATGTCGATGCGTTCCCAGCTCATCAACCTGATGCTGGAGCTGCAGGAGAAACAGGGCATCTCTTACATCTATGTCACCCAGCACCTGGGAATGATGAAGCACATCAGCGATCAGGTGCTGGTGATGCATAACGGGGAAGTGGTTGAGCGCGGCAGCACCGCCGATGTGCTGGCCTCACCGTTGCACGACCTGACCCGACGCCTGATCGCCGGCCACTTCGGTGAGGCTCTCACCGCCGACGCCTGGCGCAAAGACGGCAAATAGCGCCGTCTCATTCACCTCGCCCGCAGACCTCACGCCGGCGCGTGGCCAGCGGTTCGCTTAAGGATGGCCACCGCGCTGGCGATGTCCGGCGCCAGCCAGCGATCGTCCTCCCAGCCAGGCACGCTTTCGCGCAGCAGGTCTCGCGCCCGGCGCGTGCCCGCCGCCAGCTTCTTCGGCTCGTGAAAATCGAGCCCCTGGGCGGCGAGTAAATATTCGATGCCCAGGATCTGATAGAGGTTGCCCAGCAGGCGCTGCAGTTTCAGCGCTGCGCCGGTGCCCAGGCTTATATGATCCTCCTGCAGACCCGAGGTAACAAAATTATCCAGCACCGCCGGCTGCGCCAGCTGCTTGTTTTCCGCGCACAACGACGCGGCGACGTACTGGGCAATCATCATGCCTGAATTCACGCCCGGTCGGGCGACCAGGAACGCCGGCAACCCGCTCACCAGAGGATTCACCAGCCGGTCAAGGCGTCGTTCAGCGATGGCGCCCAGCTCAGCCATGGCAATGGCCAGCAAATCGCAGGCCATCGCCACCGATTCGCCGTGCGGATGCGCCTGGGAGACCACCCGCCACTGCTCAACGGTTCCCAGGATCAGCGGATTATCAGTACAAGCGTTGAGTTCGATATTTATCTGCGTCTGCGCGTGGCTAAACTGATCGCGGCAGGCGCCATGCACCTGAGGCATCGAGCGAAGGCTTAGCGCATCCTGGGTGCGAAGTCCTTCACTTTCGGCCAGCAGACGGCTGTCCGCCAGCAGCTCACGCAGCCGCTGGCCGCTGGTCTGGATCCCGGGGCTGGCTTTCAGCGCCAGGATCTCGGCATCGAATGCCACAAGCTGGCCGCGCAGCGCTTCAAAGCTCATCGCGCCGGTGACATCGGCCCAGTTCATTAAGCGCTCGGCGTCGTCTAACGCCAGACAGGCCAGACCGGTCATGCACGGCGTACCGTTAACCAGGCTCAGCCCCTCTTTCGCTCCCGGCGCGATGGGCTGCAGATCTAGCTGCGACAGGACCTCTGCCGCTGACCACGTTCGCCCCTGCCAGAGCACATCGCCAATCCCCATCAGGGCCAGGCCAATGTGCGCCATATGCGTTAAATAGCCAACTGACCCCTGGGAGGGCACCTGAGGGGTGACGCCATGCTGCAAAAACGCCAACAGCTGCTGCACTATCCCGGCGGAGATCCCGGATTTACCGTGGCTGAAATTGGCCACCGCGGCGCACATAATTGCCCGGGTTGGGGCGACCTCCAGCAACGGTCCCACCCCGCAGGCGTGGCTGAGCAACGTATTGCGCGACAGCTGGTGTAGCTGCGCTTCCGGCAGCGTAATATTGCACAGCGCCCCCAGCCCGGTGTTGATCCCATAGGCTACCTGGCCGGCTTTAACGATATGCTGGACAATCGCCCGCCCTTGCGCGATACGCGACCAGGCGCTGTCGCTGAGGCTCAAGGTCGCCTCGCCCCGCGCAACGCAAGCCACCTCCTGCCAGCGTATCGGCGCATCGCCCCACTGGATCATTTTCATACGACCTGTCCTGGCTGTTGGTGGCTGGAGATAAATTGCTTGAAGCGCGCGGACCCCTGGCTGCCAAACAGCGCCTCTGGCGCACCGTCGCAGTCAATCGTCCCCTGGTGCATAAAGACCACCCGGTTGGAAACATGGCGGGCGAATCCCAGCTCGTGGGTGACCACCAGCATCGTCCGTCCCTCCTCCGCCAGGCTGCGCATCACCTTTAGCACCTCGCCGACCAGTTCGGGATCCAGCGCTGAGGTAGGTTCATCAAAGAGCATGACGTCCGGCTCCATGGCCAGCGCGCGGGCTATCGCCACGCGCTGCTGCTGGCCGCCGGAGAGTTGCGCAGGATAGAAATCCTTTCGGTTCAACATCCCCACTCGCTCCAGCAACTGCTCAGCCTGTTCAATGCAGGTTCGTTTGTCCCGTTTGAGCACATAATGCGGCCCCTCAATGACATTCTGCAGAACCGTCATATGCGACCAGAGGTTAAAACTTTGGAAGACCATCCCCAGCCGCGAGCGCAGGCGCTCTATCTGCCGGGGGTTCGCCGCCAGCCGATGCCCGCGGGCATGATGCTTCATTTCAATCGTCTCGCCGCCGACGCTGACCACTCCGGCATCGGGCGTTTCCAGCAGGTTAATGCAGCGCAGCAGCGTACTTTTACCGGAGCCGCTGGCCCCGAGGATCGAAATGACATCGCCCTGCTGCGCCTGGATGGTGATCCCCTTCAGGACATCCAGGGAGCCAAAGGACTTATGAATATCGCTGACCGATAAGGTCACCGGACGTGAATCGAGCATCTTACTCTCCTTTGGTTATCGGCTTGAGCGACACGGTCGCCGGATTTTGCCGGGTATGCGGGGTTAAACGCCGTTCAAGCAGGGCGTACAGCTGCACAATGATGAAATTGAGCAGCAGGTAGATGGCCGCCGCGCAGAGGAATACCTCCATCGTCCGGTAGGTACGCTGAATAATCTGTTGGGCCACCCCCGTGACGTCCCAGACGGTCACCAGGCTTGCCAGCGCCGTCGACTTGACCAATAAAATGGCCTCCGTGGAGTAGGCTGGCAGCGCATAGCGCAGCATCACCGGGGCAATGATCCGCCGCAGCAGCAGCCAGCGCGACATACCGCAAGCCTGGCCGGCTTCAATCTGGCCCGGCGGTATCGCCAGCAACCCGCCGCGCAGAATTTCCGCGGTATAGGCCGCCGTACAGAGCGCCAGCGCCAGAACGGCGCAGATAAAGGGTTCGCGCAGCAGCGGCCACAGGAAACTGTGGCGGATCACCCCAAACTGACCCAGCCCGTAATAAATGAGAAACAACTGGATCAGCAATGGCGAACCGCGAAAGATCAGGATATAGCCTTTGGCGAAACCGCTTGCCAGCGGCCAGCGGCTCATTCGCAGCGCCAGAACGCCAAGAGCCAACACGCCGCCGAGCAAAAAAGAGCAGATAAAGAGTCCCAGCGTCACCGGCAGCGCCGCGCCGAGCTTCAACAACGTCTCACCGAGAAAGGCAAAATCGATAATCATATGGGCTCCTTACGCCTGCGCGGCGCTGCGACGCAGCCAGGCGCGGTTCAGACGGCTCTCCGCCCGGGTAAACGCGCGGTTAGAGAGCAGCGTCAGGATCAAATAGCAGCCGCCGCCGATGAGATAGAACAGGAAATAATCGCGGGTAGAGCCAGCGGCAATCTGGCTGGCGCGCATCAGTTCAACCATCCCGGTCACCGATACCAGCGCCGAGTCTTTGAGGCTCATTTGCCAGACGTTGGACAAACCCGGCAGCGAATAACGGACAATCTGCGGCAACAGGATGCGCTGCAGGATCCGCCAGCGCGGCATGCCAATGGCGGAAGCCGCCTCCACTTCACCGGGCATCAGCGCCAGACGAGCAGCACGGTAGACTTCCGCCTGATACGAGGAGGAGATCAAGCCAATCGCCAGGGCGCCAATCAGAAATGGCGGAACCTCAATAAAGCCGTCTGCGCCAAACAGGCGCCCCAGCCATGAAATCATCCCTGAGCCGCCAAAATAAAACAGATAGATCACCAGTAATTCAGGGATACCGCGGAATACCACCGACCAGGCGGCGCCGAACCAGCGCGCTGGCGCGTGGCGGGACAGCTTCGCGGCGGCGATAACGCCGCCCACCCCCGCACCGACGGCCAGCGCCGCGAGCGACAGCAGCAACGTAGTCAGCGTTGCGCTGAGGATCAGCGTCCCCCACCCGTTTTCACCCAAACTCAGAAGATTTAACATGGTTGCCTCGCTCAGGGAGTCACGTCGCTTTTAAACCATTTCTCACTCAGTTTTTTTACCGTCCCATCGGCCAGCGCCGCCTGAATGGCGCTATCCAGTTTCGCTTTGAGTTCGGTATCGGCGAGGCGCACGCCCATCGCCTCACCGCCTCCCCAGATTGGGCCGCTCATCAGCGGACCGCTCAATGCCAGATTGCTATTCTCCGGGCGAGACAGGGTGGTGTTGGCAAAGGTAATATCATCAAACACCGCGTCGATGCGCTCAGCCTGCAGGTCGAGGATCGCATCCGCTGAGTTGTTATATTCCCGGACGTCAGCGATATCCTTGAAATACTTATCAATAAACGGGGTGTACACGGTGCCGGACGCGATGCCGATGGTTTTCCCTTTCAACGCCGCGCGCAGCGGCGCAATCGCCGCCTGAATCTCTTTCTCATTATCATGAAGCTTGACCGCTGGCGAAGGCGGTAGCAGCGACCCTTTTACCGCAATGAAAGAGGCCGGCGTGGCTGCGTATGCCTGGGTAAACGCCACGACCTTCGAGCGCTCTGGAGTGACGACGATAGCATCCATGATCACGTCATATTTTCCGGCGTTAAGTCCGGCAATCATGCCATCCCAGTTCTGCACCACCAGTTTGCATTCGATCTGCATCCGCTGGCATAAATTCGCCATAAGCTCGGGCTCGAAACCGCTGAGTTTCCCTCCGGGAAGGGTTAGATTCCAGGGTTCATAGCCGCCTTCCGTAGCGATGGTGATCGATTTCCACTCTTTAGCGTATGTTGAGCCACCAGACAGCAGTAGCCCCGAAAACAGGGTGACCAGGCAGGCCTGGCGGAAAGTAATACGCTGTTGCATTTTCATTCTCCCGATCGCGTTTTGTCATGATGGCTCTGGTCAAGGCGATAAGATAATTCGCAGATGACTGCTCATGTATATACAAGCATTGACAAACCCGCACACGCGCTCAATGATGGATTTGTGAGCCCCGTTGTAAATAATTTGTAAGAACATTGAGACAAGTGTGTAACAAATACTATCCACTTCCGACTTCCGCCGAGCAAACTATGATCACCTATTTTGATTACGCTACCTTGCCCGTCACGCCATGGAAGAACGGCGCTGGCGCCACCCGGGAAATTATCGCCGTTCCTTCCGTAGATGCGCCTTTTCTCTGGCGCGCGAGCATTGCCACCCTGCAGGCCGATGGCCCATTCTCCCCTTTTCCCGGCGTCGACCGGACGATCGTCCTGCTGGCGGGGCAACCGCTACGGCTGCGCGGGGAGGAGATCGACCATCCGCTGGCGCGCTGGCAGCCGTGGGCGTTTCCCGGCGAATGGGCGCTGTCCAGCGTCGGGATCGTTGAGCCTGGACTGGACTTCAATGTCATGACCCAGCGCGGGCGAGCCCTCGCGCAGGTTGAAGTGGTGAGCGACCGGCAGCGACCGGCCACTAACGGGGTTGCTTATGTGCTGCAGGGTGAATGGGATCTGGCCGGACGGCGCTGCGCCGTCGGCAGCGGTCTCTGCTGGCACGGCGACGCTCCGGGCGAGTTGCGGCCTCTCAGCGCCGATGGGCGTCTGCTGCTGGCGGCGATTGCGCTCAAATAGTCAGCAGAGAAAAATGGTATACTTGAGCTATCGCGATCGGCTTTTACCCCGCGCGGCGCGGGCCGGCTGAAAAATATCGTGACACAAGGGGTCGTCAGTGGGATATAATTCCCGGCTAAATTTGAGTTATTTTGAAATAACAATGTTAACGTTATGATTGTTAAAGTAAAAATAAGCAATAACGATAAGGATTAAAGCTATGGGTTTTCTTTCCGGTAAGCGCATTTTGATCACTGGCGTCGCCAGCAAACTGTCCATCGCCTACGGTATTGCGCAGGCAATGCACCGCGAAGGCGCGGAACTGGCATTCACCTATCAGAATGAAAAACTGAAAGGTCGCGTTGAAGAGTTTGCTGCCGCGCTGGGTTCTGACATTGTGCTGCCGTGCGACGTTGCTGAAGATGAGAGCATCACCGCGCTTTTCACCGAGCTGGAAAAAGTCTGGCCAAAATTCGATGGTTTCGTCCACTCTATCGGTTATGCCCCGGCTGACCAGTTAGACGGCGACTACGTCAACGCGGTCACCCGCGAAGGTTTCAAAATCGCGCACGACATCAGCGCCTACAGCTTCGTGGCGATGGCTAAAGCCTGCCGCACGATGCTGAACCCGGATTCTGCTCTGCTGACGCTCTCCTACCTGGGCGCCGAGCGCGCGATCCCGAACTACAACGTGATGGGTCTGGCGAAAGCCTCTCTGGAAGCGAACGTGCGCTATATGGCGAACGCGATGGGTCCGGAAGGCGTTCGCGTCAACGCTATCTCCGCCGGTCCGATCCGTACCCTGGCCGCGTCCGGTATCAAAGATTTCCGTAAAATGCTGGCGCACTGCGAAGCGGTCACCCCGATCCGTCGCACCGTCACCATTGAAGACGTGGGTAACAGCGCAGCCTTCCTGTGCTCCAACCTGTCTGCGGGTATCTCCGGTGAAGTCGTTCACGTTGATGGCGGGTTCAGCATCGCCGCTATGAACGAGCTGGAACTGAAATAAGCTCCTTCCCCTCCTCGCCCCGGTGAGGAGGGTTTTCCCTTCCCAGGCCTTGCGCTCCCCCTGTTATTCCAATCGGCTATTTGTTAGCACGTATCAATATTTTCTCCTGCTTCCGGGTTACGCCAGGATAGTTCTGCATAAACGATCCGCGGAACGGCGGTTCGCCACATACCGAACAAGGAAAGCCCATGGAGCCACGCCGCGTGAATGGCAAAAACCACTGGTATCACGAAACCCAGTCAACAATCTGCCCGGTGGATGTCCTGCCGCTCGTCCCTGAAGCCGCCCATGTTGAAGACCGCTTTTTGCTGGACCTGACGCTGCCGGACGCCTGGCTACACGCCCACACAGGCTGGCTACGCCCCGCGCGCCAGCTCGCCGAGCGGCTGTTTCCCGACCAGGTGGCGGTAAGCCGCCTGCAAACCTTTACCGCCTACGATCGCCTGAGCACTGCGCTGACCGTCGCCCAGGTCTACGGCGTCCAGCGACTGTGTAACCACTATGCCGCCCGCCTGGCGCCCCTGCCGGGGCCCGACTCTTCGCGCGAGAGCAACCGTCGTCTGGCTCAGATCACCCAATACGCTCGTCAGCTCGCCGGTTCACCCTCCGTCATTAACGCCCTTTCCCGCAGCCAGCTGGACGAAGTGGGCCTGACCAGCCGGGATATTATCCTAATCAACCAGATTATCGGTTTCGTCGGCTTCCAAGCGCGGGCGATTGCCGTGCTGCAGGCGGCGCAGGGCTTCCCGGTGCGCTGGATCCCCGGCATGCCGCAGCAAGAGGAGGCGCCCGCCGGCCTGTTCGCCATCCCGCCGGGAGAGTGGCAAACCGACATTGAAGACCCCGATCTGCAGTATGCCGATGACGAGCGCCAGCGGCGCATCGCCAGCTGGCAGTCGCTGCCCGGCCTGGGCCCGCTGGCTCCGCTGCTGGCCTGCGACCCGCAGTTGATGGCGCCGCTGGAGACGCTGTTACGCCAGCTTTGCGGCAACGATACCTTTGGCCCGCAGGTCGCCTTACTCACCGCGCGCACCAATGGCAGCGCCACCTGTTTTGACGCCTGGCTCCCCCACTGGCACGGTGAAGAAGCGTTCGTCAGCCATTTACGGGAGGGCGATCAGGCTCTCCATCGCTGGCTTGGGCAGCATCCTCAGTCGCGCGCGCTCGTTACCGCGGTACAGTTGTTAACCCGCTCCCCGGACCGGTTTAGCGCCGCCCAGTTAACACCCCTCGGCGAATATGGACTCTCAGCGGAACAAGCGATCGATCTGTTAACCTGGAGCGGGCTGTGCGGCTGGATGAATCGTCTGAAAATCGCCCTCGGCAATGTGCGTCAGCAGACGTAAATTGCTGAAACAGCGCTTGCTGCGACAGGCATAATCGCGTAAAAATGTCAGCCGCTCTTTTAGCCACGAAAATACCTAATTATGTTTCAGGATAACCCGCTGCTAGCGCAGCTTAAACAGCAACTGCATTCCCAGACGCCGCGCGCGGAAGGGGTCGTTAAGGGCACGGAAAAGGGCTTTGGCTTCCTCGAAGTGGACGCTCAGAAGAGCTACTTCATTCCGCCGCCGCAGATGAAAAAAGTGATGCATGGCGACCGTATCGTTGCGGTGATCCATTCTGAAAAAGAACGCGAAAGCGCCGAGCCGGAGTCGCTGGTTGAGCCTTTCCTGACCCGTTTCGTCGGTAAAGTCCAGAAGAAAGACGATCGCCTCGCTATCGTTCCTGACCATCCGCTGCTGAAAGACGCCATTCCCTGCCGCGCCGCCCGTGGCGTTGAGCATGATTTCAAACAGGGTGACTGGGCCGTTGCTGAAATGCGCCGTCATCCGTTAAAAGGCGACCGCGGATTTTACGCGGAGCTGACCCAGTTCATCACCTTCAGCGACGACCACTTTGTCCCGTGGTGGGTGACGCTGGCGCGCCATAATCTGGAAAAAGAGGCACCGGACGGCGTCGCCACCGAGATGCTTGACGAAGGGCTGACACGCCGCGATTTGACCGCCCTCGACTTCGTCACCATTGACAGCGCCAGCACCGAAGATATGGACGATGCGCTGTATGTCGAATCTGGCGCCGACGGCAAACTGTTGCTGACGGTGGCGATCGCTGACCCGACCGCATGGATTGCCGAAGGCAGCAAGCTGGACAACGCCGCAAAAGTACGCGCCTTTACCAACTATCTGCCGGGATTCAACATCCCGATGCTGCCGCGCGAACTGTCAGACGACCTGTGTTCCCTGCGTGCCGATGAAGTGCGCCCGGTGCTGGCCTGTCGGATGACCCTGGCGGCCGATGGCACCATTGAAGACAACATCGAGTTCTTTGCCGCCACCATCGAATCGAAAGCCAAGCTGGCCTATGACGACGTCTCTGACTGGCTGGAAGGCCGCGGCAGCTGGCAGCCGGGCAGCGAGGCGATCGCGCAGCAAATTACGCTGCTGAAGGACGTGTGTCAGCGTCGCAGCGAATGGCGTCAGACCCACGCGCTGGTGTTTAAAGACCGCCCGGATTACCGTTTCGTCCTCGGCGAAAAAGGCGAAGTGCTGGACATCGTCGCGGAACCGCGTCGTATTGCCAACCGTATTGTCGAAGAGTCGATGATCGCCGCCAATATCTGTGCCGCCCGCGTTCTGCGCGACAAGCTCGGCTTCGGCGTTTATAACGTCCACACCGGCTTCGACCCGGCGAATACCGAGCAGCTGGCGGCCCTGCTGAAGACCCACGACGTACACGTTGATCCGACGGAAGTGCTCACCCTGGAAGGTTTCTGCAAGCTGCGCCGCGAACTGGACGCCCAGCCGACCGGTTTCCTCGACAGCCGCATACGCCGTTTCCAGTCGTTTGCTGAAATCAGCACCGAGCCGGGCCCGCACTTTGGTCTCGGTCTTGAGGCCTACGCCACCTGGACCTCGCCGATCCGTAAGTATGGCGACATGATCAACCACCGTCTGCTTAAGGCCATCATCAAAGGCGAAACCATTGCGCGCCCGCAGGATGAAGCCACCGTGCAGATGGCGGAGCGCCGTCGTCTCAACCGCATGGCCGAACGCGATGTCGCCGACTGGCTGTATGCCCGTTTCCTCAACGATAAAGCCGGCACCGATACCCGCTTTGCGGCGGAGATCATCGACATCAGCCGCGGCGGGATGCGCGTGCGTCTGGTGGACAATGGCGCGGTCGCCTTTATTCCGGCCCCGTTCCTTCACGCCGTGCGCGACGAACTGGTCTGCAGCCAGGAAAACGGCACCGTGCAGATCAAGGGAGAAGTGGTCTACAAAGTGACCGATGTTATCGATGTCACTATCGCTGAAGTCCGCATGGAAACTCGTAGCATCATTGCTCGTCCGGCTGCCTGACGTCTCATCACAGCGGTTCCTCCGGGAACCGCTCCTTCTTTCCTCCCTGTCCCGCCATTTCCGTCGCGCCGATTAAGGTTGTGCGTTTTTTTCGCTTCTCTTTTTCACCCATTTTTAGCATCATTGATTTCATTCGTTTTTGTTACCAGGATAATGCCATGTCAGATGTGAATGCCCACCTGCTCGCCCAACGTATCGATACCGTGCTGGATATTCTGGTTGCCGGTGATTACCACTCTGCGATCCATAATCTGGAGATCCTCAAAGCGGAGCTGCTGGCGCTGGCGGCAGACGACGCCGAGCAAAACAAACCACCCAAAGCGCCCTGGGAAATCTGATTATCGCCCACATGCCGCAACCGGCGATGCTGACCGGTTGCTCGCCGTATAGCCCCCTAACAGTGATGTTGCTATGAACGCCCGACAACAAAGTATTTTGCAAGTGGTCATCGATAAAGGCCGCATGAGCGTCGCCGATCTGGCGAAGATGACCGGAGTTTCAGAGGTCACCATCCGTCAGGATCTGAACCTGCTGGAGAAGCAGAGCTATCTGCGCCGCACCCATGGCTACGCCGTCCCACTGGACAGTGAAGATGTCGAAACCCGCATGATGACCCATTTCGCCATTAAGCGTGAACTGGCCAGCCGCGCCGCGGCGCTGGTGAATGCCGGCGAAACGGTATTTATCGAAAACGGCAGCAGCAACGCCCTGCTGGCGCGCACCCTGGCCGAACGCGGCGATATCACCATCATCACCGTCAGCAGCTATATCGCCCATCTGCTGAAAGAGACGCCGGGAGAGGTGATCCTGCTGGGCGGGATTTACCAGAAACGCAGTGAAAGTATGGTTGGCCCACTGACCCGCCAGTTCATCCAGCAGGTGCATTTCAGTAAAGCCTTTATCGGGATCGATGGCTGGCAGGCGGAAACCGGCTTTACCGGTCGCGATATGATGCGTGCGGACGTGGTTAACGCCGTTCTGGAGAAGCACTGCGAAGCGATTATCCTCAGCGATAGCTCAAAATTCAGCGCGGTGCACCCCTATCCGCTTGGGCCAGCCGGCCGCTTCAATCGTGTTATCACCGACGATCGTCTACCGAACGACTGCCGTGAGCAGTTGCTGCGCAGCGGCCTGACTGTGGATATTGTACCCTACGTCTGATGTGTCTCCGCCCCGTCCCAGCCAAGCGTCGGACGGGCGCGTTAACGCTCTGAGAGTATTCCGAGCCGGTAATTAAGACTTTTTACCTGACGCTAAATTTTAAAAAAAGTAAAATTATTATTAGCGATATAACAGGAAGTGACTATCACCTGCGTGATTTTCGTGATACCTGCGCACCCTAACTTCATGGAATTGCCCTAAAGCTGCTTTATCAGGCTATGCTTACAGGAGCGCTGTAATCCATGAATAGATTATTCAGGAGAAAAAAATGATGACTTCAACGAGCAAAAAAATGGCTGCTGTTGTTCTGGCTGTCACTGTAGCAATGTCTCTGAGCGCTTGCTCTAACATGTCTAAACGCGATCGTAACACTGCTATCGGCGCAGGTGCCGGCGCCATCGGCGGTGCGGTGTTAACTGACGGTAGCGCACTCGGTACCCTGGGTGGCGCAGCAGTCGGTGGTATTATTGGTCACCAGGTCGGCAAATAATATATTTATCTGACGAAATAAAAGAATAATTCACACGAATTGACTTACGCACGTTAAAACATTCAAGGCCGCGGCATTCACCGCGGCCTTGTTATTTCACCAGGCCATTAATTAGGGTTGAAATAACAATTAGCCGCCGGCTAACTTCACCTTCATCCCTTTCGCCTCGAGCAGCGACTTCAGTAAATCCCGTTTGTCGCCCTGGATCTCGATCACGCCATCTTTCACCGCGCCGCCGCAGCCGCATTTCTTCTTCAGCTCTGCCGCCAGCGCAGTGAGCGCCGCATCGTCGGCATCAATTCCGCTAATCAGACAGACGCCTTTGCCCTTGCGGCCGCTGGTCTGGCGCTGGATCCGCACAATACCGTCGCCTTTCGGGCGCACCGGCGCCGGTTTCGCCTCGTCGATACGCCCGGTTTCGGTGGAGTAGACCAGACGGCTGTTGGAATCGCTCATTATGCCCCCTTGCGCAGAGAATCGTTGATCGCCCGCAGCGTCGCGGCTGGATCGGTCGACTGGGTAACCGGGCGGCCAATAACCATATAGTCCACCCCTGCCGCCTGAGCCTGCTCGGGAGTCATGATCCGCCGCTGATCGCCAGCGTCGCTGCCCTGCGGACGGATACCCGGGGTGACCAGCTTGAACGCCTGCCCCAGCTCTTGCTTAAAGCGTACCGCCTCCTGAGCTGAACACACCACCCCGTCGAGGCCGCAGCGTTGGGTCAGCGCCGCCAGCTTCACCGCGTAGTCAGCCGGGGATAAGGTAATGCCCAGATCCTGCAGGTCGCTGGACTCCATGCTGGTGAGGACGGTGACGGCGATGAGCAGCGGCGCGTCTTGACCAAAGGGCAGCAGCGCTTCGCGTGCCGCGGTCATCATCCGCGCGCCGCCGGAGGCATGGACATTCACCATCCATACGCCAAGCTCGGCAGCGGCCGCCACCGCGCGGGCGGTAGTGTTGGGAATATCGTGAAACTTAAGGTCCAGGAACACCTCAAACCCACGCTGATGCAGATCGCGGACAAACTGCGGTCCCAGCAGGGTGAACATCTCTTTGCCCACCTTCAGGCGGCAGTCGCGCGGGTCGATGCGGTCGACAAATGCCAGCGCTTTATCGCGATTATCATAGTCGAGCGCAACCACAACGGGAGAGGAAGTGACAGCGCGGGAAGATGGGATAGCTGTTGACGTCATGACCAGACCTTAGTGTTGATGGGCGCCAGAGGGCGCAAAAAAGGTAAACGGGCAGCATTCTACCTGTGAAGCTAACAAAATAACAGGCTGCTGTTTTGCCCTGCGCGGCCGATGGCGATGCCGGGGCTGCAGGCGGTGACGGGGAAGAAATGATAAGTATGTTGTAACTAAAGCGCCTCTTTTTTTTGACCTTACTGGCCGTCGAGGCCGCGAATAGGTTTGATGGTCGCCCAGGAGCGGCAGGACGGACAATGCCAGTAGAGAGTATGAGCGGTAAAGCCGCATTTCTGACAACGGTAGCGCGGTTTGCTGCGCACCTGTTCGCCGACCATGTTTCGCAGCACCCCAAGGCTTTCTTTCGCCCGCCCTTCTTCCGCTTCGTTGAGATGGTAGTCCATCAGCTTATGGAATACGCGCATGGTCGGGTGGCGCTCAAGCTGCCGGGTCACGTAGTTTTGCGCCGCTTCGACCCCTTCCCGCTGCTCAAGGATCTGCGCCAGCATCAGTTCGGCGGTCGCCCCGGCGTTCTCCTCCACACAGCGGCGCAGGAAAACTTCCCATTCATCGGCTTTGCCGAGCTGCTGGTAGCAGGTCTGCAGCATCTCCAGCGTCTCACCCACCAGCTCTTTATCCTGATCGATAACCCGCTCGAGGCTCTCCACCGCTTTGGCGTAGTCGCCCTTCTCCATCCACACCCGGCCCATCATGATCGAAACCCGGGCGCTGTTGCGGTCCGCGGCGGCGCCTTTCTTCAACAGCGCCATCGCCTTATCCAGATCGTTGGCCGCCATCTGCTGCAGGGCCAGTTCGCACCAAAAGTTGGCGATTTCGCCACGATGTTTCTCTTTCCCCAGCTTCACCAGCCGTTCAGCCACCTCGATAGCCGACTGCCAGTCGCTGGTCGCCTGGTAGATCTGCAGCAGCTGCTGCAGCGCGCCGAGGCGAAAATCGGTCTCATCCACCAGCTGTTTGAACATATCTTCCGCGCGGTCATACAGCCCGGCGGCCATATAGTCGCGCCCCAGCTGTTGCACCGCCAGCAGGCGCTGGTCGTAGGTGAGCGACGCGCTTTCCATCAGACTCTGGTGAATACGGATCGCGCGGTCGACCTCGCCGCGCGAGCGGAACAGGTTGCCGAGGGTCAGGTGGGCCTCAACGGTGCCGGTATCCTCTTTCAGCATATCAAGGAACAGATCGACGGCTTTATCCTGCTGGTTGCTAAGCAGAAAGTTTACCCCCGCCACGTAATCCCGTGACAGGCGGCTCGCGTCGTCCTGTTTGGACTGTTGTGCACTTCTGCGCCCCATGTACCAGCCGTAGGCGGCGGCAACGGGTAAAAGCAGAAACAACAACTCCAGCATAAGAGGTTATTCCTTCACCGCAGGCACGCCTGCCTCGACAGCCGCCGGGCTGACAGGAGCAATCTGGTGCTCAAGGCGCTTAATTTTCCGCTCCGCGCGCGCCAGCGAGACGCGCACCCGCAGCCAGAACAGGCCGCAGATCAGCCAGCCGATGGCAAAGCCCGCAGCGAACAGCACCGCCAGCAGCGTCGAAATGCGGAATTCACCCTGAGCGAGCAAATAGTTGAAAGTGACCTGTTGGTCATTCTGCGCCCCCAGCGTCACTGAAATGACGAAGATTGCTAACACCAGTAAGAAAATGAGTAAATATTTCACATGACTTCCCGTTCTGTGGGTTGCGCGTAAAAAGCCCGCTTTCAGCCCTATAAAGTATCATTTTCGCCGCAGCGGTGGAACGAAAAAGCACGGCAACTCGACAGGATATGCGGTCGGATGCCGCTAAAATCAACATTATTCCGCTTCAGGCATCCGTTTTTTAATATCCTGCGCCTCTTCCCCCGGCGGCGAAAGCGGCCCGCAAAGACGCTGCGTCAGCCAGCAGGCCACCGTGACCAGCAGCCAGGAGATCAGCGTAGCGACGATGAGATCCAGCGGCCAGTGCATACCGAGCGCCAGGCGACTCCCCATCACCGCCGTCGCCCACGCCAGCAGTACCGCGATCGTGCCCCAGCGCCGACGCGGCCACAGCAGCCCGGCAGCGAGCAGCGCCCAGCTGGCGGCGAACATCGTATGGCCTGACGGGAATGCAAACCCGGTCTCTTTCTGCCAGTGTTTGCGTAAAAACGGCGGGATGTCCTGCGCCTGCGCCAGCTGCTCATGCACCAGTTTAGCGCGTTCTTTGCGCTTTAACGCGTAGAATTGCGTCACCGGCACCTGCCTGGCGTTTTCCAGCCAGATGACAAACGGTCTCGGCTCCTGAACCCGCGCCTTGACCCAGGATTTGGTCCCCTGTCCCACCAGGATGGCGGCGGCAAGAATGAGGAACAGGATCAGCGCCGCGCGCAGACGAAAGCGCAGGCACCAGAGAAACCAGGCGCACAGCACAACATGGGTGATAATTCCCCACGGCTGGGTCACCGTTTCCGTCACCCACCAGAGGCTTTTCAGCCATACCACCGGCAGTCCTGGCTGCCACAGCCAACCAGACAGCCAGACCGTGAGGGGCATGACCAGCAGCAGCGCCGCCGCGAGAGCGGTTCGTCGGGCAATCAACAGCATTTTCTCTCCTTCTCCTTGTAGATGAACATCATAGCGGAAAGTAGATCGTTTGTGCGCTTTCCGCGCGGCTAACCGTTCGTGATTAGGAGAACGTCCCGGCGTTGTGGCAAAATAGCGGTAAACAGAAAGCACATTCAGGTGCTGACAGAATCTGGAGAATCACATGCAGCTTAAACGTGTGGCAGAAGCCAAACTGCCAACCCCCTGGGGCGATTTCCTGATGGTGGGTTTTGAAGAACTGGCAACCGGACAGGATCATGTCGCGCTGGTATACGGCGATATTTCAGGGCAGTCGCCGGTGCTCGCCCGCGTCCATTCAGAATGTCTGACGGGCGATGCCCTGTTTAGCCTGCGCTGTGATTGCGGCTTTCAGCTGGAGGCGGCCCTGTCGCATATCGCCGAAGAAGGCCGGGGGATCCTGCTCTATCATCGTCAGGAAGGTCGCAACATTGGTTTATTGAATAAGATCCGCGCCTACGCGCTGCAGGATCAGGGTTATGACACTGTCGAAGCGAACCATCAGCTTGGCTTCGCCGCCGATGAACGCGACTTCACTCTGTGCGCCGATATGTTCAAGCTGCTCAACGTTGAGCAAGTGCGGTTGTTAACCAACAACCCGAAAAAAGTGGAAATCCTCAGCGAAGCCGGGATTAACATTGTGGAGCGCGTTCCGCTGATCGTCGGGCGCAACCCGAAAAACGCCCACTATCTGGACACCAAAGCCGCCAAGATGGGCCATCTGCTGAACAGCAAGCCGGCGGAATAATACCGGCGGCAGCGTAAAGAGAGGGCCAGCGATGCTGGCCCTTCGTTTTACAGCATATTGCGGATAACGTAGTGCAAAATGCCGTCGTTGCGGTAGTAGGTGAGTTCGGTCGCCGTGTCGATACGACACCGGCAGGCGATCACCTCCTGCGAGCCGTCAGCGCGGGTGAGGGTCACTGGCACCGTGGCGCCGGGCTGCAGCGACTGCAGGTTACTGACATCAATCCGCTCTTCGCCGGTCAACTGTAGCGTTTTACGGGTGACGCCCTGCGGGAACTCCAGCGGCAGAATCCCCATCCCGATCAGGTTGGAGCGGTGGATACGTTCGAATGACTCAGCGATCACCACCCGGATCCCCAGCAGGCGCGGCCCCTTCGCCGCCCAGTCGCGACTGGAACCTGAGCCATACTCCTTACCAGCAATCACCGCCAGCGGTATGCCCTCAGCTTTATATAGCATCGCTGCATCGTAGATCGCCACCGGTTCGCGGTCCGGCAGATGGCGGGTCATGCCCCCTTCCACCCCCGGCACCATTTCGTTGCGGATGCGGATATTGGCGAAGGTGCCGCGCATCATCACCTCATGGTTACCGCGACGGGAGCCGTAGGAGTTAAAGTCGCGCAGGGCAACCCCATGCGCCTGCAGATAGCGGCCTGCCGGACTATCGGCTTTGATGCTTCCCGCCGGCGAAATGTGGTCGGTGGTCACTGAATCGCCCAGCATGGCGAGGATCCGCGCGCCGTGAATATCCTCCACCGGCAGCGGCTCAATGCCCATCTCGTCAAAGAACGGCGACAGGCGAATATAGGTCGAATCTTCCTGCCAGTCGTAGGTATCTGACGCCTCCACCTTGATCGCCTTCCACTCCTCTGTCCCGGAAAACACTTCCGCGTACTCTTTGCGGAACATCTCCGTGGAGACCTGTTCCACCGCGCGGGCAATCTCCTCCCCGCTCGGCCAGATATCTCTCAGATAGACCGGCTCGCCGTCGCTGCCCTGCCCCAGCGGCTCGCGGGTAAGATCGATGTTCATGTTCCCGGCCAGCGCGTAAGCGACCACCAGCGGCGGCGAGGCCAGCCAGTTGGTTTTCACCAGCGGGTGGATACGCCCTTCGAAGTTACGGTTACCGGAGAGCACCGCCCCGACGGTGAGGTCGCCCTTTTTGATTGCTTCTTCAATAGGTTCCGGCAGCGGGCCGGAGTTACCGATACAGGTGGTACAGCCATACCCCACCAGATTGAAGCCGAGCTGGTCGAGGTAAGGCGTCAGGCCGGCATGGGCCAGATAATCCGACACCACTTTCGAGCCCGGGGCCAGAGAAGCTTTCACCCACGGCTGCGGCTGCAGTCCGCGTTCGACGGCTTTTTTCGCCAGCAGGCCGGCGGCCATCAGCACGCTGGGGTTGGAGGTGTTGGTACAGGACGTGATCGCCGCAATGGCCACAGCGCCATCCGGCAGCGAATAGTGATGCCCGTTCAGCGTATACGCCACCGGCTGGCGCTGACGCTGAAGGTGGTTAACCTCCAGCTCGCCGCTGGCGGCAAAGGCTTTCGGCACATCGCCGAGCGCCACGCGATCCTGCGGCCGCTTCGGCCCGGCGAGGCTTGCTTCAACGCTGCCCATATCCAGCGCCAGGGTACTGGTAAAGACCGGCTCATCGCCCGGCTGGCGCCACATGCCCTGCGCTTTGGCATAGGCTTCCACCAGCGCCACCTGTTCTTCGCTACGTCCGCTGAGGCGCATATAGCTGAGCGTCACGTCATCGATCGGGAAGAAACCGCATGTGGCGCCATACTCTGGCGCCATATTGGCGATGGTGGCGCGGTCGGCCAGGGGCAAGGTATCCAGACCGTCACCGTAGAACTCAACAAATTTTCCGACCACGCCGTGCTGGCGCAGCATCTGGGTGACCGTCAGGACCAGGTCAGTAGCGGTAATGCCTTCGCGCAATTTGCCGCTGAGCTTAAAGCCTACCACATCGGGGATCAGCATCGACACCGGCTGGCCAAGCATGGCGGCTTCCGCTTCAATCCCGCCCACGCCCCAGCCCAGCACGCCGAGCCCGTTAATCATGGTGGTATGGGAGTCGGTGCCCACCAGGGTATCCGGCCACGCCATCCACTTCCCGTTCACCTCTTCGCTCCACACCGCCCGTCCGAGATATTCCAGGTTGACCTGGTGGCAAATCCCGGTGCCCGGCGGCACCACGCTGAAGCGGCTGAAGGCCTGCTGCCCCCAGCGCAGAAAAGCGTAGCGTTCGTGGTTACGTTCCATTTCCAGGCGGACGTTGTCTTCAAAGGCTTCGTCATCGCCGAAGCGGTCGACCGTCACCGAGTGGTCGATCACCAGGTCGACCGGCGACAGCGGGTTCACCTTCGCGGTATCGCCGCCCAGGCGTTTCACCGCCTCGCGCATGGCGGCCAGATCCACCACCGCCGGTACGCCGGTAAAGTCCTGCATCAGGACGCGGGCCGGACGATAAGCAATCTCCCTGTCGGCATGGGCCTGCTGCAGCCAACCGGCAAGGGCGCGAATATCTTCTTCAGTCACCGAGTCACCGTCCTGCCAGCGCAACAGGTTCTCCATCAGCACCTTCAGCGACTTGGGCAGTCGACTGAGATCGCCCAGCTGCTTCTCCGCCAGCGGCAGACTGTAGTAATGCCAGGTTTTCGCGTTAACCTGCAGCGTATCCTTACTGGCTTCTCGTAGGGTTGACGACATAGCTCCTCCTTTATCTCAGGGATGGCATACCCCGATTCTCCTCAGGGTCTCCATTAAAGATAACACATGCTGGGCATAACACTTTGATAACAACCCAAATTGCTAAATCTGATGTGACGGAGAGGGGTTAAAAGGGAATTATCTACGCGCAGAGGAAATAGCACCAAAATAGTGCAGAGAGGTCTTTTAAGCGATATTGTATTAGTACACGAGGACAAAAAAAGAGCTAATCATTACCTGCTGGCCGATTAGCTCTTGTGATTGATTTCAGGTTGGATGAATCCCGCGGCAAAATATATTCTCCCTGTATTGCCGGTCACTGATTTTATATTACAGTTTCCTTTCACTGTCATAAAAATGACATGTATCTACAACGATGACCTACAGCTTTAGCTGACAATCCAGATGTTGCAGATGGTGAGCGCGATGATGCTCCAGAACATCGCCAGCCCTACCAACACTACGCCCCATACGCGACTACGCAGAACGGGATCGATTTCGGTTTTGTCATTTTCGTATGACATCGCCAGTTTCATGTAATCGATATTACTTATCATATTGTCACCACCAATTGCTCAAATCATCAGGTACAGATAAATCTTAATTATGGATAAACGATTAATCCAGTGAATTTAGGCCTGATGGAATATATTTGACCGGTTATTTGATCGCGGCGGGCATTATGAAAAACGTGTTATCAGAAATTCTTAATTTTGTGATTGGTTCGAGGTTTAAGTTGTTAAATAAGGGCCATGATAGTTAATGGCACTCCTTACACGGAATGCCATTAATTTTAACGGGGTTATTTTTCCGGAAGTTTTATATCTTTAAACATCGCTTCAATATCTTCATTCGACCGTAGCGCCACTGCGGTATCCACGACATCCCGGGTCAGATGGGGTGCAAAACGTTGAATAAAATCATACATGTAGCTTCGTAAGAAGGTGCTACGGCGGAAACCTATTTTAGTGGTGCTGTGGCTGAAAATACCGTTGGCATCCAGCTTCACCAGGTCCGGATCGGAGACCGGATCTACCGCCATGCTGGCAATCACCCCAACCCCCAGCCCCAGGCGAACATAGGTTTTAATGACGTCGGCATCGGTAGCGGTAAAGACAATGCGCGGCGTCAGGCCCGCACGGTTAAACGCGGTGTCCAGTTCGGAGCGGCCGGTGAAGCCAAAGGTATAGGTCACCAGCGGGTACTGCGCCAGCTCTTCTATTGATACCGAGCCCCTGGAGGCCAGAGGATGCTCCGGCGTCACCACTATCGACCGGTTCCAGTGATAGCATGGCAGCATCACCAGGTCGTCATACAGATGCAGCGCTTCGGTAGCAATGGCGAAGTCGGCGTTGCCTTTCGACACGGCTTCGGCGATCTGGGTTGGCGAACCCTGATGCATATGGAGCGACACCCGCGGATAGCGTTCAATAAAGCCCTTGATCACCCCGGGCAACGCATAGCGCGCCTGGGTATGGGTGGTCGCCACGTATAGCGACCCTTTGTCCGGCCAGGTATGCTCCCCGGCGACAGATTTGATGGCATCGACTTTCGACAACACCTCGCGGGCAATACGGATGATCTCCTGCCCGGCAGGCGTCACCTGAGTCAAATGCTTGCCGCTGCGGGCAAAGATTTGGATGCCCAGCTCGTCTTCCAGCATACGCACCTGCTTACTGATGCCTGGCTGAGAGGTATAAAGCCCTTCGGCGGTGGATGAAACATTCAGGTTATGGTTAACCACCTCAACGATGTAGCGAAGCTGTTGTAGTTTCATGCTGATATCCGTTTGCGCGTAAAATGAAGCCGCTTAATACACTTTACGTTCAGGCAACTTGTCGCCGGTGAAGGCCAGGCCTCCCGGCAGTTGACCCTAGTGGCGCCGCAACGCATCCTGAAAGCGATGATGTATAAGACGTTTTAATAATAAAAAAGGCATTAACTATAACCACTATATCATTTATATCAACACTGTATAGACGGTAACGAAAAATAATATAGGTGGTTATAAGAGGGTGAAAAGCGCGGAGAGAAAGGAAAACGACACGGCAGAGGCATCCATGGCCCCTGCCGGCCGCCAGAGCAGGAAAAGCGCCCTTTTCCTGCCTGATAATGGTCAGTTACTTTTTAGCTTCCGTCCATTTACCGTCGATAAAGAAGGCAGACCAGCCGGTCGCTTTGCCCTCTTTTTCGGACGCTACGTACTGTTGCTTCGTTTTACGGCTAAAGCGCACCAGCGTCTTATTGCCTTCCGGATCCTGCTGCGGCGCATCGGCGAGATAACGCAGTTTTTCCGGCAGACGATCGCGGAAGCGGTACAGCTCTTCCACCAGCGGCGCGCGCGTTTCCCGTGATTTCGGGAAGGTGTTGGCCGCCAGGAAGACGCCCGCGGCCCCGTCACGCAGCACGAAATAGGCGTCAGACTTCTCACACGGCAGCTCCGGCAGCGGCACCGGATCTTCCTTCGGCGGCGCCACTTCCCCATTGCGCAGGATCTTACGCGTATTCTTACACTCGTCGTTGGTACAAGCCATGTACTTCCCAAAACGCCCCATCTTCAGGTGCATCTCGGAGCCGCACTTCTCGCACTCCACTACCGGACCGTCATAGCCCTTGATGCGGAACTCGCCCTCTTCAATCTCATAGCCATCGCAGGTCGGGTTGTTACCGCAGACGTGCAGTTTACGCTTGGGATCGATAAGGTAGCTGTCCATCGCCGTACCGCACTTCTGGCAGCGGCGTTTGGCGCGCAGCGCGTTAGTTTCGGCGTCATCGCCTTCCAGCACGTTGAGGACTTCGTTTTCCGGCACCAGGTTAATGGTGGTTTTGCAGCGCTCTTTCGGCGACAGGGCATAGCCCGAACAGCCGAGGAAAACGCCGGTGCTGGCGGTACGGATACCCATTTTACGGCCGCAGGTCGGGCAGTCGATGCTGGTAAGCACCATCGGGTTCGGCTGCATGCCGCCCTCTTCCGGATCTTTCTCCGCCGTCTCCAGCTGGGTGGTAAAATCGCCGAAGAAGTGGTTCAGCACCTCTTTCCACTCGGCCTGGTGGTTAGCCACCTGATCGAGACGATCTTCCATCTGCGCGGTGAAGTCGTAGTTCATCAGATCGCGGAAGTTCTCTTCCAGTCGGTCGGTGACGATCTCGCCCATTTTCTCCGCGTAGAAACGACGGTTTTCCACTCGCACGTAACCACGATCCTGAATGGTGGAGATAATCGAGGCATAGGTCGACGGACGGCCGATGCCGCGTTTTTCCAGCTCTTTAACCAGCGAGGCTTCGCTGAAGCGCGCCGGCGGCTTGGTAAAGTGCTGCGCAGGCGTCAGCTCGACCAGGCTCAGCTGGTCGCCCTGTTTGACCAGCGGCAGGGTCCGGTCTTCATCGCCCTTGCGCAGGGCCGGCATCACTTTGGTCCAGCCGTCGAAGCGTAAGGTACGACCGCGCGCTTTCAGTTTGAAATCGCCCGCCGCCACGGTCAGCGTCGTGGAGTCGTACTGCGCCGGCGTCATCTGACAGGCGACAAACTGGCGCCAGATCAGCTGATACAGTTTCTGCGCATCCGCTTCCATATCTTTCAGCGTTTCCGCCAGCACGTTCACATCAGACGGACGAATCGCTTCGTGCGCTTCTTGTGAATTTTCTTTGCTGGCGTACTGATTCGCGCTTTCCGGCAAATATTTTTTACCAAACTTATCGCTGATATAACCGCGAACCATGTTCAGCGCGTCCTGACTCAGGTTGGTGGAGTCGGTACGCATATAGGTGATGTGCCCCGCCTCATAGAGACGTTGAGCCATCATCATGGTCTTTTTCACGCCGAAGCCGAGACGGGTGCTGGCCGCCTGCTGCAGGGTGGAGGTGATGAACGGCGCGCCCGGCTTACTGCTGGTCGGCTTGTCTTCCCGCTCCAGTACGCTGTAGCTGGCTTTTTCCAGCAGCGATACCGCCGCCATCGTCTCATCACGGCTGACCGGACGGAATGGCTTATCATCCTTATGGGTCACCTGCAGCGGCAGCGCGTCGCCGCCCGGCGTGGTGGTACTGGCATCAACTTCCCAGTACTCTTCCGGGACGAACGCTTTGATTTCACGCTCACGCTCCACCACCAGGCGGACCGCGACGGACTGCACGCGCCCGGCAGAAAGACCACGGGCGATTTTTTTCCACAGCAGCGGCGAAACCATATAACCCACCACGCGGTCCATAAAGCGACGCGCCTGCTGGGCGTTAACCCGATCGATATTCAGCTCGCCCGGCTTTTCGAAAGCCTGACGAATGGCGTTTTTGGTGATCTCATTGAACACCACGCGGCTGTAACGCTGCTCATCGCCGCCGATGACTTCCCGCAGGTGCCAGGCAATGGCTTCCCCTTCGCGGTCAAGGTCGGTTGCGAGATAGATGTGGTCAGCTTTTTCCGCCAACTGTTTGAGTTCTGAAACTACCTTTTCTTTACCCGGAAGTACTTCATAATGCGCATTCCAGTCATGCCATGGGTCCACGCCCATGCGGTTAACCAGAGCACCACGTTCGTCCTTTTTAGGCTTTTTAGCCCCTTTGGTGGCGGTAGAGTCGGTGCTCTTTTTGGAAGCTGATCCACTGGTCGGCAAATCGCGGATATGACCGACGCTGGATTTCACCACGTAGTCATTACCCAGATACTTATTGATCGTTTTGGCTTTTGCCGGGGACTCAACGATAACGAGAGCTTTACCCATATTCACCTTTACCTAATTTGATTCATCCAGGAATACATCGCACATTCATACACCCTCCACTGGCGACTGCCTCATATGTTGCGGCACCGTCGGTGAATATCAACCCAGAACACCTGTTTCAACTCCGTAAAACCAGGCGCTTGAGTTTGCTGACCTTTTTTCGTCAGGTGACATAGCACGAAGAATTTTTGGCCGAATGTCAAGCAAATCTGTTGCCAGATCGCCGAAAGCGTCACACTGTACCTGATAAAATTCGTTACGCAACTTTATTAGCATGCAAAAGCGAATCACGCCAGTAAACGGCTGTTTCTCCACTGGTTACGATTACCCCTGTTTTGTCCATGGAAAATTTGCCCCGCGCCGCCGCGCGGCGTAAACTACGCCCGGAGAAAAAGAGGAGTCCGTTATGCAAGGTACAACCCAACCAATCGATCGCCAGACGCTGCTCGAAAAAGCCAACAAACTTATTCGCGAACATGAGGATACGTTAGCCGGTATCGAAGCCACCGACGTCGTTCAGCGCAACAATGTCCTGGTGTTTAGCGGTGAGTTTTATCTTGATGAGCAGGGTCTGCCGACGCCAAAGAGTACAGCGGTATTTAATATGTTTAAGTACCTCGCCCATGAGCTGTCGGACAAATATCACCTTGTCGATTAAGACCGGCGTAGATTAAGACCGCTCTAAACGAGAACGCGAGGCAGAGCCTCGCGTTTTATCATCTACATCAGCGGCTTCTGTCCGCGCTGCCACCAGCGCAGCAGCAGTCGATCGGCACTCTCCGCCGCGCTACCGGTGAAGCGATCGAGCATTTTCTTACGCTGTTGATAACGCACCCCGATAACCTCGTGGCTTTCCATTAATCCCAGCAGCAGCTCATCGCTGGTTTCAACCGCATCTACCAGCCCTTTTTCCAGCGCCTGTACCCCGTACCAGTGTTCGCCAGTGGCCACCTGCTCAATATCAAGGCCCGGGCGCATCCGATGGACGAAATCCTTGAACAAATGGTGCGTCTCATTGAGATCCTCGCGGAACTTGCGCCGTCCTTCTTCAGTGTTTTCACCCAGCATAGTGAGCGTTCGTTTGTACTGTCCGGCGGTGTGCAGTTCGATATCAATATCTTTGTTCTTCAGGAAACGGTGGAGGTTTGGGATCTGCGCCACCACGCCAATAGAGCCGAGGATCGCAAACGGCGCCGAGACAATTTTGTTCGCCACGCAGGCCATCATATAGCCGCCGCTGGCCGCCACTTTATCGACCGCCACCGTCAGCGGGATCTGTTTGTCACGCAAGCGCTGCAGCTGAGAGGCAGCCAGCCCGTAGCCGTGCACCACCCCGCCGGGGCTTTCCAGACGAATCACCACCTGATCGCGCGCTTTCGCCGCGGCCAGCACCGCGGTGATCTCTTCGCGCAGGCTGGTGACCTCATGGGCATCCATACTACCTTTGAAATCCAGCACCCAGGCGCGCGGCTTGCCTTCCGGCTCCACGTTACCCAGCTTCGCCCGCGCTTTCGCCGCCTTCGCCTCTTGCTTTTGCTTTTTCTTCTGCGACTTATGCCACTGCTTCTGCTGCGGGCCATCCAGCAGGGCCACCGCCAGCGACTCCTTCATCTCTTTATAATGCTCGCTAAGATTCGTCACCCGCAGCTCGCCGCGCTGCTTCTTGCGCTGGGCCAGGTTGACGATAATAGCGGCAATCACCGCGATAGCGACGACAACGGTCGCGATCTTGGCTAAAAATAAGCCATACTGAGCAAGTAATTCCACGTTTTCACCTTGTGTAAAGCACTGACGTTGCTGCACAGTGTACATCAGCCCCTGGCGAGAAGTCTTTGTGCTTTGTGTCCTCTGCGCAGCGGATTCCGTTTTTTTTCAGCGAGGCTGAAATCGTTGCAAGATATTAATTTTGTGAATACTTTCCGCTTCGCCGATTGCAATGGCGGGCGCTTTCAGGCATAACAGCGCAAAAGTGAGATACCAAAGATGAAGCGCGATCGAGAGCCGATCGCCAAAGGAGTCGCCGTGCATTATCAACCGCAACGCCACTTGCTGAAAGATCGCATCATTCTGGTCACCGGGGCCAGCGACGGAATTGGCCGTGAAGCGGCCCTGACCTACGCCCGCTACAGCGCCAGCGTGATTCTGCTTGGCCGCAACGACGAAAAACTGCGCGCCGTCGCCCAGGAGATTGAACGCGAGGGCGGTATTTCCCCCCGCTGGTTTACTCTCGACCTGCTAACCTGCACGCCGCAGGCGTGTCAGCAGCTGGCGCAGCAGATCAGCATGCACTATCCCCGCCTTGACGGCGTGCTGCACAATGCTGGCCTGCTCGGCGATATCTGCCCGATGGATGAGCAGAAACCGGAGGTCTGGCAGCAGGTGATGCAGGTGAACGTCAATGGCACCTTTATGCTGACCCAGGCGCTTCTTCCTTTATTACTCCGTTCCGAATCAGGTTCGCTGGTCTTTACCTCATCCAGCGTCGGTCGTCAGGGTCGCGCCAACTGGGGCGCCTATGCCGTCTCCAAATTCGCCACCGAAGGGATGATGCAGGTGCTGGCCGACGAGTACCAAAGCCGCCACCTGCGCGTGAACTGCATCAACCCTGGCGGCACCCGCACCGGCATGCGCGCCAGCGCGTTCCCGACGGAAGATCCGCTGAAACTGAAAACCCCCGCTGACATTATGCCCGTCTATCTGTGGCTGATGGGCGACGACAGTCGTCGCAAGACGGGAATGACCTTCGACGCCCAACCGGGGCGTAAACCAGGAATTGCCCAATGAGTGATGAACGCTACCGCGAACGCCAGCAGCGGCTGAAAGATAAAGTTGACGCCCGGGTGGCGGCGGCCCAGGACGAACGCGGCATTGTGATGGTCTTTACCGGCAACGGCAAAGGCAAAACCACCGCCGCCTTTGGCACCGCGACCCGCGCCGTCGGCCACGGCAAAAAAGTCGGCGTGATCCAGTTTATCAAGGGGACCTGGCCTAACGGCGAGCGTAATCTGCTGGAGCCACACGGCGTCGAATTCCAGGTAATGGCGACAGGCTTTACCTGGAACACCCAGGACCGCGACAGCGATACCGCCGCCTGTCTGGCGGTCTGGGAGCATGCCCGCCGTATGCTTGCCGACGACCAGCTCGATCTGGTGCTGCTGGACGAACTGACCTACATGGTGGCCTACGATTACCTGCCGCTGGAGGCGGTGCTGAGCGCCCTACGTGAGCGTCCTGCCCACCAGTCGGTGATCATCACCGGCCGCGGCTGTCATCGCGATATTATTGAACTGGCGGATACCGTCAGCGAGCTGCGCCCGGTGAAACATGCCTTTGATGCCGGCATTAAAGCACAGATGGGGATTGACTACTGAGGGCCGGATACGGCGAAAGGAAGTCCGCGTTCCGGCGCAAAACCACCGGAACGCGCAACATTAACCGTTGGTCTTATTGCGGGTACTGGAACGGCGGTTGCTGTTATTACCCTGGCGCGGGTTAGCGCTGCTCTGGCTGTGGCGCTTCACCGCCCGGCGGATCTGATTGGCTTTCAACCGGCGACGATCTTTTTCAACGGCGACCTTAGAGCTGGTTTCCGGAGTGAGTTCCACCAGCTCGCGCAGGTAGTTGGTCTGCGCCAGGTCCAGCTCGGTATAGCCGCCGCGCGGCAGGCCTTTCGGCAGCAAAATATCGCCGTAGCGCACGCGGATCAGGCGGCTGACCTGCACGCCGACCGCTTCCCACAGGCGACGCACTTCGCGGTTACGCCCTTCGGTCAGGGTGACGTTGTACCACTGGTTAATCCCTTCACCGCCGGTGAATTTAATGGTTTTAAACGCCGCCGGACCATCCTCTAGCTGCACGCCGCGAGACAGCTGACGCAGCTTATCTTCATCCACCTGGCCGAAAACGCGAACGGCGTACTCACGCTCGACTTCACGGCTCGGGTGCATCAGACGGTTTGCCAGTTCGCCGTCGGTGGTGAACAGCAGCAGGCCGCAGGTGTTGACGTCCAGACGACCAACGGCAATCCAGCGCGCGCCGCGCAGTTTAGGCAGACGATCGAACACCGTCGGGCGCCCTTCCGGATCGTTACGGGTGCACAGTTCGCCTTCCGGCTTGTAGTAAGCCAGCACGCGGCAGATCTGCTCGGCGGACTCTTTCACCGAGATCAGATGGCCATCGA
This sequence comes from Klebsiella sp. V115_8, assembly GCF_029967715.1. Taxonomy (NCBI): domain Bacteria; kingdom Pseudomonadati; phylum Pseudomonadota; class Gammaproteobacteria; order Enterobacterales; family Enterobacteriaceae; genus Klebsiella; species Klebsiella sp. V115_8. The sequence continues at coordinate 286,025 of NZ_JASCAR010000002.1, read as the reverse complement.
TACGAATTTTTAAACCGGGGACGATTTCCACACGGTCGCCGAGGGTGGCGATTTTGCCATCGACGCTGACGCGGCCAGCTTCGATTTTCGCTTCAATTTCACGGCGGGAGCCGTGGCCGGCGCGGGCCAGCACTTTTTGCAGTTTCTCGCTCATTGAGCTTCCTTAAGGTGTCGCCTTCCCAGGCGTCTGGTATGCTTTATGAAACAATGAGGCCTTTATCAACAACTCATTGTTACGTATATACTTTTTACGTAAAGTCTCGCTGGCATGCGCAAAACATTCACCGCGAGCCCGTAATCGTGGCCGAACATACTACACTAACTTCGTCGGGAAAGCTTCTGTTCGCCACACCGCGCCTTGAGTATGGAACAGATTTTGCGCGGACGCTTAAATTTGCGAGCAGCCTGAACCTGAAAAGACCTGGTGGGTCATTGATTATCAATCCGGGAAAGGAAATTTACAGATAACCCGCCTCCAGCGTGGATTTAGCAAGGGGTGGAATGCAGAAGCCATCCTCTGGATTTGATGGATAATTATTTTTTTAACGCCCCCATGACCAGGCGAAATAATTCCGGCGGATTATTGGTCGCGTCTAAAGCGCCATGCTGTTTTGCTTGTTCCTTATGCTGAGCAGCATTGGAGCTCGCATAGATAATGTATGGAATGTCTTTGCCCTTTCTTCTTAGCTCATCCAGGAGAGTATATCCCGCACGATCATCCCCAGGCCTCTTCATATCGGAAATAATCACATCAAACGACTGATTTTTTAGTCTTTCGAGAGCCTCGTCGGTAGATACTACATTAACAAACCTTATGCCCAGAGCTTCCATGGACTGACGTTCAAAGCGATTACCATTGGGTCTGTCATCAACCCACAAGATGACGGCATCACCCGCTCTTCGCAATACTCTCGGCGTTACAGCCTGAGACACTACGTTGACGTCATCCAGAACGCTTTGCTCTACATTACCCTCGCCTTTAGCAATGGTACCTTTGCTGGCCAATGCAGCGGCAAGATTGGCACTAGACTCAGCCCCTTTATTGAAGGTCTCGACTTCAAAGCCGGGACCTTTAATGGAAAGGCGGCTGAGGTTTTCAAGAAACCGGTTGATTGCAGTTCCAAATCGACATAGAAAAAACAGAACAATAGCGGGCCAAATAACAACATTGATTAACGATATCAGCTCATGAAGCATAACCAGGTTCTCCCATGAGACTTTCAGGAGCCAGACAGGCTCCTGACCTTCGAGCGTTGCTTCAGCCCACTTTTCGTCAGATTACAGAAACGGCCTCACGTCGCCGACGCCTTCGCGCAGAACCACCGGAGCGTCTTCAGTGAGATCGATAACCGTGGTCGGCTGCTGTCCAAGGAAGCCGCCGTGGATAATGAGGTCCACGACTTTCTCCAGACGATCTTTGATCTCTTCCGGGTCGGATTCGGTAAAGTCGCTGCCGGGCAGCATCAGCGAGGTGGAGAGCATCGGTTCGCCTAAGGTCTCAAGCAACGCCTGAGCGATGGGATTGGACGGGACGCGCATACCAATGGTTTTACGCTTCTCCTGCAGCAGCCGGCGCGGCACCTCTTTCGTTCCTTTGAGGATAAAAGTGTAGTTGCCCGGCGTATTGTTTTTCATCAGGCGAAACGCCACGTTGTCCACAAAGGCGTAGGTTGACAGTTCGGACAGGTCGCGGCACATCAGGGTGAAGTTGTGTCCGTCCGGCAGCTGACGGATGCGGCAGATCCGCTCCATCGCGCCCTTGTCTTCAATTTTGCAGCCCAGCGCGTAGCCGGAGTCAGTAGGATAAACGATCACCCCGCCCTTACGCACAATCTCCACCGCCTGGTTAATCAACCGCGCCTGCGGGTTATCCGGATGGATATAAAAAAACTGGCTCATACTTCCCTCTCAATTTTTATTCGGCGGCCGCTTCCCAGCTGTGCCAGACGCCTTCGACGCCGGCAGGGAGCCAGAGCTTACGGCCAAGCTCGATCCACGCGCAGGGCTGATGGAAATCGGATCCCTGCGACGCCAGAAGACCAAACTGCACGGCCAGGGCGGCCAGTTGAGCGCGTTCGTGGGGCGCCTGCTGGCACTGGGCCACTTCCATGGCATCACCGCCCTGCTCGCTAAAGTGGGCCAACAGCCGCTTCAGCCACTTGGCGGAAAGATCGTAACGTCCGGGATGGGCTATCACCGCCTTGCCGCCAGAATGATGAATGACATCAATTGCTTGTTTTATTGTACACCACTGCGGCGGCACGTAACCGGTTTTCCCGCGGGCAAGGTATTTTTTGAAGACCTCCGCCATGTTCTTCGCGTGGCCGGCCTCCACCAGAAAACGGGCAAAATGGCCGCGGGTGACGGCGCCACCGTCCGCCAGCCGCAGCGCCCCTTCCCAGGCGCCGGGGATGCGCGCCTTCTCCAGACGCTCGGCAATCATCTGGCCGCGCTGCTGGCGCCGCGCTTTCTGCTCCTCCAGCAGGGCGGTCATCGCCGGGTGTGCAATATCAATATTGAGACCCACAATATGAATCTCGTGATTCTCCCAGAGGGTGGAAATCTCGACGCCGTTCACCAGGGTCAAGGGTAATCCGGCGCGGGCAATCTCTTCCCGGGCCGCCGGGATAGCCGCCACGCTGTCATGGTCGGTGATCGCCAGCGTGCCAACGCGCATCTCATGGGCGCGATGGACCAGTTCCTGCGGAGTCAGCCGCCCGTCAGAGGCGGTGGTATGGCTGTGCAGATCGTAAATCACTGCGTATTGGCTGTCGCTCAAAAGGACTCCTGCTGGACATCAACGTAAATAAGCGCATTATCATACCGACAGGCAGAGAAAATCTGCAAACAAGGGTTGACTTTATTCCATCGAACTAGTTAACTAGTACGCAAGTTCACATGAAGGGGTATCACGATGAAAATGCACTTTATCACTCTGCACAGCTGGTGGCGCACCTCCTGATAACGGGCGGCGTGATCGCGTTTTGCATTCAGCATACAGATACCCGGCCCGCCAATGAGCGGGCTTTTTATTGGACAAAAATAATACGAACAGGCGAGAACAATAATGCAAACATCCAAACCGGCACTCGAGCTTCTCACCAGCGACGCCATCTACCGGGAGAACCCGACGGCGTTATTCCACCAACTGTGCGGCGCCCGTCCGGCCACCCTGTTGCTGGAATCGGCTGACATCGACAGCAAAGATGACTTAAAAAGCCTTCTGCTGGTCGACAGCGCGCTGCGCATCACTGCCCTCGGTGACACTGTCACCATTCAGGCCCTCTCCGCCAACGGCGCCGCGCTGCTGGAGCTGCTGGACGGCGCGCTGCCCTCCGGGATCGCCAATCAGCGCCAGCCCAACGGCCGCATCCTGACCTTCCCGGCGGTCAGCTCCCTGCTCGATGAAGACGCCCGCCTCTGTTCGCTGTCAGTGTTTGACGCCTTCCGTCTCCTGCAGGAGCTGGTGACCGTCCCGGCCAACGAGCGTGAAGCGATGTTCTTCGGCGGCCTGTTCGCCTATGACCTGGTGGCCGGCTTTGAAGATCTGCCGCCGCTGCAGAGCGACACTGCCTGCCCGGACTACTGTTTCTATCTGGCGGAGACCCTGCTGGTCATCGACCATCAGACCAAGCATACCCGCATCCAGGCGAGCCTGTTCACGCCGCTGGAGAGTGAAAAACAGCGCCTGGAGCAGCGCCTGAGCCAGCTGCGCCAGCAGCTGAACGAGCCGCCGCTGCCGCTGCCGGTCACCACCGTGGCCGAAATGCGCTGCGACGTTGACCAGAGCGATGAAGAGTACGGCGCGGTGGTGCGCAAAATGCAGCGCGCGATCCGCGCCGGGGAAATCTTCCAGGTGGTCCCTTCCCGCCGCTTCTCGCTGCCCTGCCCGTCGCCGCTGGCCGCCTATGATGTGCTGAAGAAGAGTAACCCCAGCCCGTATATGTTCTTTATGCAGGACAACGATTTCACCCTGTTCGGCGCCTCGCCGGAGAGCTCGCTGAAGTACGATGCCGTCAGCCGTCAGATTGAGATCTACCCCATCGCCGGCACCCGGCCGCGCGGCCGCCGCGCCGACGGTTCGCTGGATCGCGATCTCGACAGCCGTATCGAACTGGAAATGCGCACCGATCACAAAGAGCTTTCCGAGCACCTGATGCTGGTGGACCTGGCGCGCAACGATCTGGCCCGCATCTGCACCCCGGGCAGCCGCTATGTCGCCGATTTAACCAAGGTTGACCGTTACTCCTTTGTCATGCATCTGGTCTCCCGGGTGGTGGGTGAACTGCGTCAGGATCTTGATGTGCTGCACGCCTACCGCGCCTGCATGAACATGGGCACTCTCAGCGGCGCGCCGAAGGTTCGCGCCATGCAGTTGATTGCCGCCGCCGAAGGTAAACGACGCGGCAGCTACGGCGGCGCGGTGGGCTATTTCACCGCCCACGGCGACCTCGACACCTGCATCGTCATCCGTTCCGCCTACGTGCAGGAGGGTATCGCTACCGTCCAGGCCGGAGCCGGCATTGTGCTCGACTCGGTTCCCCAGTCGGAAGCGGATGAGACCCGAAATAAAGCCCGCGCGGTGCTGCGCGCCATTGCCCAGGCCCATCACGCGAAGGAGATTTTCTGATGGCTGACATTCTGCTGCTCGATAATATCGATTCTTTCACCTATAACCTGGCAGACCAGCTGCGCGCCAACGGCCATAACGTGGTCATTTACCGTAACTCCGTTCCGGCGCAGGCGCTGATTGAGCGTCTGGGCACCATGGACAACCCGGTGCTGATGCTCTCCCCTGGCCCGGGTACGCCAAGCGAAGCCGGCTGCATGCCGGAATTGCTGACCCGCATGCGGGGCAAGCTGCCGATCATCGGCATCTGCCTCGGCCACCAGGCCATTGTCGAAGCCTACGGCGGCTATGTCGGCCAGGCGGGCGAGATCCTCCATGGCAAAGCCTCCAGCATTGAGCACGACGGCCAGGCGATGTTTGCCGGTCTGGCTAACCCGCTGCCGGTGGCGCGCTACCACTCGCTGGTCGGCAGCAATATTCCCGCCGGGCTGACGATTAACGCCAATTTCAACGGCATGGTGATGGCGGTGCGTCACGATGCGGATCGGGTGTGCGGCTTCCAGTTCCATCCGGAATCGATCCTCACCACCCAGGGCGCGCGACTGCTGGAGCAGACTCTGGCCTGGGCGCTGCAGAAGCTGGAGCATACCAACACCCTCCAGCCGATCCTGGAGAAACTGTACCAGGCGGAAACCCTGAGCCAGCAGGAGAGCCACCAGCTGTTCTCCGCCGTGGTGCGCGGCGAAGTGAAGCCTGAACAGCTGGCCGCCGCGCTGGTCAGCATGAAAGTGCGCGGCGAGCAGCCGCAGGAAATTGCCGGCGCCGCCACCGCGCTACTGGAAAACGCCGCGCCGTTCCCGCGCCCGGACTACCTGTTTGCCGACATCGTCGGCACCGGTGGCGACGGCAGCAACAGCATTAATATCTCCACCGCCAGCGCGTTTGTCGCCGCCGCCTGTGGATTGAAAGTGGCGAAGCACGGCAACCGCAGCGTCTCCAGTAAATCAGGCTCTTCCGACCTGCTGGCGGCCTTCGGCATTAATCTCGATATGAACGCCGATAAATCCCGCGCGGCGCTCGATGAGCTGGGCGTCTGCTTCCTGTTCGCGCCCAAGTATCACACCGGTTTCCGCCACGCGATGCCGGTCCGTCAGCAGTTGAAGACCCGTACCCTGTTTAATGTGCTGGGACCGCTGATCAACCCGGCGCATCCGCCGCTGGCGCTGATTGGCGTCTACAGCCCGGAGCTGGTGTTGCCGATTGCGGAAACCCTGCGCGTACTCGGTTATCAGCGCGCGGCCGTGGTGCACAGCGGCGGGATGGATGAAGTCTCGCTGCATGCGCCCACGGTGGTCGCCGAGCTGCATGCCGGAGAAATCAAAAGCTATCAGTTGACCGCCGACGACTTCGGCCTGACGCCTTACCATCAGGCGCAGCTGGCGGGCGGTACGCCGGAAGAAAACCGTGACATTCTGACGCGCTTGCTACAAGGTAAAGGTGAAGCCGCTCACGAAGCCGCCGTCGCCGCCAACGTCGCCATGTTGATGCGTTTACACGGGCATGAAGATCTGAAAGCTAACGCTCAGCTGGTACTGGATGTGCTGCACAGCGGCGCGGCCTATGACAGAGTGACCGCCTTAGCGGCAAGAGGGTAAAGAATGCAGACCGTTTTAGCAAAAATCGTTGCCGACAAAGCGATTTGGGTGGAAGCCCGCAAACAACAACAACCGTTAGCCAGTTTTCAGAATGAGGTCGTCCCGACGCAGCGCAATTTCTATGACGCGCTGGCCGGCACCCGCACCGCGTTTATTCTCGAGTGCAAAAAGGCCTCGCCGTCGAAGGGGTTGATTCGCGAAGATTTCGATCCGGCGGCGATCGCCAGCATCTACAAACACTACGCCTCGGCGATCTCGGTGCTGTGTGATGAGAAATATTTCCAGGGCAGCTTCGATTTTCTGCCGATCGTCAGCAAGGTCGCGCCGCAGCCGATCCTGTGTAAGGACTTCACCATCGACCCTTACCAGATCTACCTGGCGCGCTACTATCAGGCCGACGCCTGCCTGCTGATGCTCTCGGTGCTCGACGATGAACAGTATCGTCAGCTCTCCGCGGTGGCTCACAGCCTGAATATGGGCGTGCTGACCGAAGTCAGCAACGAAGAGGAGCTGGAGCGCGCCATCGCTCTGAAGGCGAAGGTGGTGGGCATTAACAACCGCGACCTGCGCGATATGTCGATTGACCTTAACCGCACCCGTCAGCTGGCGGCGCGTCTCGGCCCGGATGTCACGGTGATCAGCGAATCCGGCATCCATACCTATGCCGAAGTGCGTGAGCTGAGCCACTTCGCCAACGGCTTCCTGATCGGCTCCGCCCTGATGGAGCAGGCGGATCTGGAAGCGGCGGTCAAACGCGTGCTGCTCGGCGAGAACAAAGTGTGCGGCCTGACGCGCCCACAGGATGCCCAGGTGGCCTGGGAGTCCGGCGCCATTTACGGTGGCCTGATCTTCGTCCCGACCTCGCCGCGGGCGGTAAATGACGCCCAGGCCAAAGCGGTGATCGCCGCCGCGCCGCTGCAGTACGTCGGTGTCTTCCGCAATGCGCCGCTGGACGAGGTGGTCGCCCGCGCCCAGGCCCTGGGGCTGGCCGCCGTGCAGCTGCACGGTGATGAAGACCAGGCTTATATCGACGCGCTGCGCGACGCCCTCGCGGATAACGTCCGCATCTGGAAAGCGTTGAGCGTTGGTGAAACGTTGCCGGCCCGTACACTCCGCCATGTCGATAAGTATCTGCTCGACAACGGCCAGGGCGGCAGCGGCCAGCGTTTTGACTGGAGCCTGCTGCAGGGCCAGGATCTGCGCAACGTTATGCTGGCCGGCGGCCTCGGCGCCGATAACTGTGTGGAAGCGGCCAAAAGCGGCTGTGCCGGACTCGATTTCAATTCAGGCGTAGAGTCGCAACCCGGGATTAAAGACGCCAGCAAGCTGGCCTCCGTTTTCCAGACGCTGCGCGCATATTAAGGAGCAATAATGAGCACTTTACTGAACCCCTACTTCGGCGAATTCGGCGGCATGTATGTGCCGCAGATCCTGATGCCCGCCCTGCGCCAGCTGGAAGAAGCCTTTGTCAGCGCGCAGAAGGACCCGGCCTTTCAGGCGGAATTCACCGACCTGCTGAAAAACTACGCCGGTCGTCCGACGGCCCTGACCAAATGCCGGAACCTGACCGAAGGGACCCGCACCACCCTGTACCTGAAACGCGAAGATCTGCTGCACGGCGGCGCGCACAAAACCAACCAGGTACTGGGCCAGGCTCTGCTGGCCAAACGGATGGGCAAAACCGAAATTATCGCCGAGACCGGCGCCGGCCAGCACGGCGTCGCCTCAGCGCTGGCCAGCGCCCTGCTCGGCCTGAAATGCCGTATCTACATGGGCGCTAAGGACGTCGAGCGCCAGTCGCCGAACGTCTTCCGTATGCGCCTGATGGGCGCCGAAGTGATCCCGGTGCACAGCGGTTCCGCCACGCTGAAAGATGCCTGTAACGAGGCGCTGCGCGACTGGTCCGGCAGCTACGAGAAGGCGCACTATATGCTGGGCACCGCCGCCGGTCCGCACCCGTTCCCAACCATCGTGCGTGAATTCCAGCGCATGATTGGCGAAGAGACCAAAGCGCAGATCCTCGAAAAAGAGGGACGCCTGCCGGACGCGGTGATCGCCTGCGTCGGCGGCGGGTCAAACGCCATCGGCATGTTCGCTGATTTTATCGAGGAAACCCATGTCGGCCTGATCGGCGTGGAGCCTGCCGGGCACGGTATCGAAAGCGGGGAGCACGGCGCGCCGCTGAAGCATGGTCGCGTTGGGATCTACTTCGGCATGAAGTCGCCGATGATGCAAACCGCCGACGGCCAGATCGAGGAATCTTACTCCATTTCCGCCGGACTGGACTTCCCGTCCGTTGGGCCGCAGCACGCGTATCTGAACAGCACCGGGCGCGCCGACTATGTGTCGATCACCGACGACGAAGCGCTGGACGCGTTCAAAGCGCTCTCCCGCCACGAAGGGATCATCCCGGCGCTGGAGTCCTCGCACGCCCTGGCCCACGCGCTGAAGATGATGCGCGAAAACCCGGAAAAAGAGCAGCTGCTGGTGGTTAACCTCTCCGGCCGCGGCGATAAAGACATTTTCACCGTACACGACATCCTGAAAGCGCGAGGGGAAATCTGATGGAACGCTATGAGACGCTGTTTGCCCAACTAAAAAACCGCCAGGAAGGCGCCTTCGTCCCCTTTGTGACCCTTGGCGATCCGGGACCGGAGCAGTCGCTGAAAATTATCGATGCGCTGATCGAAGGCGGCGCCGATGCCCTTGAGCTGGGGATCCCCTTCTCCGACCCGCTGGCGGACGGCCCGACCATCCAGGGCGCGGCCCTGCGCGCCTTCGCCGCGGGGGTGACCCCGGCGCAGTGCTTTGAGATGCTGGGCGCTATCCGCCAGAAGCATCCGACGATCCCAATCGGCCTGCTGATGTACGCCAACCTCGTCTTCAGCCCGGGTATCGATGAGTTCTATGCCCAGTGCGCCCGCGTCGGCGTCGACTCGGTGCTGGTCGCCGACGTGCCGGTGGAAGAGTCCGCCCCGTTCCGCCAGGCGGCGATGCGCCATAACATCGCGCCGATTTTCATCTGCCCGCCCAATGCGGATGACGATTTACTGCGCCAGATTGCCTCATATGGCCGCGGCTACACCTATCTGCTGTCGCGCGCCGGGGTGACGGGTGCGGAAAATCGCGCTGCGCTGCCGCTGCACCATCTGGTGGAGAAGCTGGCGGAATATCACGCCGCGCCGCCGCTGCAGGGCTTTGGCATCTCCGCGCCGGAGCAGGTGAGCGCCGCCATTGACGCCGGCGCCGCCGGGGCGATCTCCGGTTCCGCCATCGTCAAAATCATCGAACGCCATCTTGATGAGCCGCAGGCCATGCTCGACGAGCTGAAAGCCTTCGTCCAGAGCCTGAAGGCGGCGACCAAAACCGCCTGACCGTCAGCCGCCTGGCCTTGCGCCGGGCGGCGATTTCCTCGCGTTAGCTCCCCTTCCACGTCATCTTGCACGCCTGCACATCAGACTGAACGATGATCGACACCTTGACGCCAGGCGATGCGCTTTAACGTGGAAATTGATGGCGGGCGGATACCGAAGATTTGCACCATGTTGAAAGTAAAAATATCGCTCTCCCTGGTACAGGAGAGCGATAGGTCAGGCAATCAATATTGCCCGAATATCATTGACGTTGGTTAACGTTGGGCCGGTCATTACCAGGTCATCGAGCGCATGAAAATAGCTATAGCTATCGTGTGCATCAAGATAACTAGCCGCATTTAGACCACCCATTTTGCCGCGTGTTAGCGTGTCCGGGAATACCAGCGCACCTGCTGCATCTTCCGTTCCGTCGATACCATCACTGTCGCCAGCGATTGCCCATATACCGCTTTCTCCCTGCAACGCACAGGCCAGACTGAGCGCAAATTCAGTATTACGCCCCCCTTTCCCGTGCTGACCCTGACTTACCGTCACGGTGGTTTCGCCCCCCGACAATAGCACTGCCGGACCGGAAACCGGATGACCATATTGCTTCACGGATTTAGCAATCCCGGCCATAACAATGGCCACTTCACGACTTTCGCCTTCTAACGCATCGCCGAGAATAAGCGGCGTCAGTCCGTGTCTGCACGCAGCCAGCGCGGCAGCCTGCAAAGCCAGCTGCGGCGTGGCAATGAGTTTTACTTCGCTGTTCGCTGTGCTTTCAACCGGGCCTGCCGGCTGGCTTAGCAGTTTATGAACAGGTTCCGGGGTCTGAATACCGTAGCGCTGAAGTACCCGAAGCGCATCAAGCGGCGTGCTGTCATCGGCGACAGTAGGACCTGATGCCACATCTGCCGGGTTATCCCCCGGCACATCGCTGATAATCAGTGACACAATACGGGCCGGTTGCGCTATTCTTGCCAGCTTGCCGCCTTTCACCGCGGAGAGATGACGACGTACCAGATTCATCTCTTTGATATTGGCACCGCTGTGCAGTAGCGCGCGGGTAATGGCCTGCTTATCTTTCAATGTTAATCCTGGTGCGGGCAGCGCCATCAACGCCGACCCGCCACCGGAAATGAGCGCAAGCACCAGGTCATCAGAGGTCAATCCGCGCAGCGCTTCCACAATCAGCATTGCGGCAACTTCGCTCATCGAATCCGATACCGGATGAGCAGCCTCGATAATGCGGATGCGACCAGCAGGCACCGCGTAACCGTAACGCGTCACCACCACGCCAGACACTTCCACATCCGGCCAGGCTGCATCCACAGCCGCTGCCATTGCCGCCGAGGCTTTACCGGCACCGATTACCACGCAGCGGCCACGCGGTTTTTCCGGCAGGTTAGACAGGATCGCAGGCCCGGCTCGGGCGCTGTCGACAGCATGCTGAAAAATATCCTGCAGGATCTCTGCAGGCTGTTCATTTATCATGGTTATACGGTCTCGGCGATATTTGCTCTGGCTTCAATAAATTCCACTACAGCGCGGGTGACGTCCGCGGTACTGGCCGTTCCACCGACATCTGGCGTCAGAATGCCTTTCTCACAAACATATTCGATACTTTCCATAATCATCGCCGCGGCGTTACGCTCTCCCAGATGTTCAAGCATCTGTACCGCAGTCCAGAAGGTTGCTATCGGGTTAGCAATGCCTTTGCCGGTGATATCAAAAGCTGAACCATGGATAGGTTCGAACATGGAAGGGAAGCGGCGTTCCGGATCAATATTGGCGGTCGGCGCTACGCCCAGACTGCCCGCCAGCGCGCCGGCCAGATCGGAAAGGATATCGGCATGCAAATTGGTGGCCACGATGGTATCCAGGGTCTGGGGATGCAGCGTCATGCGGTGCGTCATCGCATCGACCAGCATCTTGTCCCACTGCACATCCGGGAATTCCTGCGCCACCTCGGCGGCAATCTCATCCCACATCACCATTCCGTGGCGCTGGGCGTTGGATTTAGTCACCACGGTCAGCAGTTTACGTGGACGAGACTGCGCCAGTCTGAAGGCATAGCGCATAATGCGAGTAACCCCGACGCGGGTGAAGATGGCCACCTCGGTGCCGACTTCTTCCGGTAAGCCACGGTGTGCACGGCCGCCGTTACCGGAATACTCACCTTCGGAGTTTTCGCGCACAATCACCCAGTCAAGATCGCCGGGCCCGCGGTTGCGCAGCGGTGAGGTGACACCCGGCAGGATTTTGGTTGGACGCACGTTGGCGTACTGGTCAAACCCCTGGCAAATTGGCAGGCGCAGACCCCAGAGTGTGATGTGGTCAGGGACATCCGGTGCGCCCACCGCGCCGAAGTAAATGGCATCAAATTTTTTTAGTGTGTTCAGCCCTTCTTCCGGCATCATCACGCCATGTTTTTTGTAATAGTCCGACCCCCAGTCAAAGGTCTCCACATCAAACTTCAGCTGCGGATCGTGGCGTGTCAGTGCATGCAGCACTTCAACACCTGCCGAGATGACTTCAGGACCAATACCGTCGGCAGGTATGGCGGCAATTTTATAGTTACGCATAGTAAATTCTCCGGTTAATGAGTATGAGGATGAGTGAGTTCTGCCGTTTGCGGTTTACCCGCCCTGGCAGAAAGGATCAGGACAATGAGGGCCGAAATAGCCAGCAGTCCGGCGACAAAGTACAGGCCCCAGGTGTAGCTACCGGTCTGCTCGCGGATCACGCCAATCATCATCGGGCCGACAAAGCCGCCCAGATTGCCGATGGAGTTAATCGTGGCAATACCCGCGGCCGCAGCCGGGCCGCTGAGGAACACGGTAGGCATACTCCAAAGGGGCGGTTTCGAGGCGCTGATGCCTGCGGTGACCAGGGTTAAGGCAACAATCACGGTAAACAGTGTGCTGACGTTACCGGCGTAAATCAGACCGGCTGCTGCCAGCAGGCAGGCACCAATCACATGCCAGCTGCGCTCTCTGGTGCGGTCAGAATGCCGCGCCCACAGGATCATGGCGATGACGCCGATGACCGCCGGGAAGGCGTTGAGGAAGCCAATCTCCAGTGAGGTAGCACCGAAGCTGCGGATGATTTGCGGGGACCAGATGCCAAGTGTGTACAAGCCGGCAGAAGTACCGAAATAGACCAGCGCCAGAGCCAGTACCCGCTTATCCGCCAGTCCTTTCCATGCGCTGCTGTGGTTCTGTTTTGCCGCCCGGGCCAGCTCCTCGGCCTGCATGGTGTTTTCCAGCCATGCACGCTCTTCGTCAGTCAGCCATTTGGCTTTGGCCGGACGATCGGTAAGAAAGAACAGAACCACAACGCCGAGTATCAGCGCTGGCAAGGCTTCCAGCACAAACATCCACTGCCAGCCGGCATAGCCGAGAAAGCCATGCATCTCCAGCAGGGCGGCAGAAACAGGCGATCCCAATGCTGTAGAGAGCGGGGCTGCGGCCATAAAGATGGCGGTAACCTGCGCGCGTCTGGCTGCCGGGAACCAATAACTGAGATAAAGGATAATTCCCGGGAAGAAACCGGCTTCCGCTACGCCGAGTAGAAAACGCAGAATGTAGAAGCTCGTCGTACCCTGCACAAAAGCCATGCAGCCAGAGACCAGGCCCCAGGTGATCATGACGCGGGCGATCCAGATGCGGGCCCCTACTTTATGGAGAATTAAGTTTGACGGCACCTCAAACAGAAAGTACCCCAGGAAGAAGATGCCGGCGCCCAGCCCAAAAACGGTGGGTGAAAAACCCAGATCCTGATTCATGGTCAGGGCGGCAAAGCCAATGTTGACACGGTCGAGGAAGGCAATGAAGTACAGCAGCATGATGAAAGGAATAATGCGCAGGGTAACCTTGCGCATCACCTTCTTTTCGAGGTCGTTTTTCATGACGGATGCTCCATAGTGATGTAGGGTTGTTATCGTTTTGTAATAAACCCAGTATGAAGTTTTGAACCGCTTTATCATCGGCATGGCTTTATATAAATAATTTGCATAATCAGGTTTTGGTGAAAAAATGGATATAAATCAGCTACGTTGCTTTGTGGTATTGGGTGATGAGCTTCACTTCGGCCGTGCTGCCCGTAAACTTGAAATGATGCCTGCGTCACTGAGTCGCTTCATAAAACTGCTGGAAGATGATTTGGGGATAAGACTACTGAATCGATCGACCCGCAATGTGTCGCTAACGCCTGAAGGTGCCGCCTTTTTAAATGAGGCCAAAACGGTCATTGCTGATTTCGATGCGCTACGGCAGCGATTCCGTAAAAATAGCCTGTTGCAGAAAAGGACGTTGCGGATCGGAGCTATCGATAGCGCAGCCAAAGGATTACTTCCTGAACTGCTTAATCTTTTCGTCAAGCGTTTTCCGGAGGCAGACATTCATCTTACGGAAGATAAATCTCACAAACTTATCCCCCGACTCATTTCAGGATGGCTGGATGTGGTCTTTGTACGTCCGCCGGAACATATTGATGCCACGCTGACAACACGTTTTATCGCCAATGAAACCTGCGTGCTCGCCGTGCCCGCTAACCACCGCCTGGTCAGTTATGACGAAGTCAGTATCGATGACTTCCGACACGAGCCGGTTATCGTGCCGGAAAGAGGCACCCGGCGTCACAGCCATGACCTGACAATGAATATTTTCAAGGAGGGTGGCAGCATGCCTGTCATCGCGCAGTATGCCGAAGAGAAGCAGACTATCCTGAGTTTTGTTGCCGCTGGACTGGGCATTGCTCTGGTGCCTGCGTCATATAAAGATATGAATGCGGACGGCGTGAAATACCTTAAGCTCGCGCCCAAAAAACATATCGAAGGCCTTCCCCTCAGCGCGATGTGGCATCAGGGAAATAACACTATCTATTTGCGATCCCTACTGGAGATACTTTCCGACAACATCGACGAGCTGACCCGTGATTTGTGACGGAAAAAGATGATTGTTGCGCCGGGGCGGCAACACGCGAGAATTTAGTTCGGTTGCTTACAGGCGAGCCCCTGGGCTTCCAGTTTCTTCACCTGGCGACTGACGGTGGTGTTATCGCGCCCTAAATGATCCGCCAGCTCCCCCCACCGGGCCATGGCGCCCTACCGCCAACAGCAGCGGAAACAGCATCTGTTCCAGCTGGACGCCAGCCGCCTGGAGGATCTGCTCATCGCCCACCGGCTGGTTCATCACGTTGATGATATCCAGCAGCGCACGGTCTTTACCCTTGGATAAAAATCGCTTCCGCACAAAAGATGGGGTTGATATCTTAAATGAGAAATATTATCTTTCTCATTACTGAATAGTTGAGTAAATAACTCAGGTATTCAGTACGACATTGCTCACATTGCTTCCAGTATTTTTGCCCGCACTTGTGCGGGCTTTTTTTTTACTCACAACACACCTCACGCACCAGCTGCCGCAGCCGGCGGTCAAGCCGCAGGGGCTGCTGGGTGTGATGTCCTCCGGCCAGGGCAGTCTGACGAACAATCTCGGCGGCCAGCGGGAGCTCTACCGCGGAAGTAAAGCCGCGCTGAATATGTTCATGCGCAGCTTCGCCGCTCGCCCCACCTCGGCCTCCCACCCGCTGGTAGTGATGGCTCCTGGATGGATCCGCACCGAGCTCGGCGGGGCAGACGCCCCCCTGACCATCGAAGAGACCATCCCACGCCTGGTGAACGTCCTGCTCGACAAGCAGCGGCGCCCGGGACTGGAGTATCTGAATTACCAGGGCCGCACGGTGCCCTGGTAAGCCCGCCGGGACGCCTGCCTCCGGGCGTCCTCCGGCGCCCGCCCGGCGTCATTGATCCAGGGTCACCACGCTATGTACCGCTTTGTCCCGCCGCCTTTGCCGAGCTAATCCGCCTTTTTTGTTCAAAATTTATGAAATTTGTAAACGGTGGTGAAGAAATCAGTTTAAACGTCAACTTTTCTGTGTAAATATTAAGGCGAATGATAACCATTCTTTTTATCATTTATAGAGTCACGCCGGGTCAGCGCAAGCCAGACGACGAATAACGTCGCTTTTGCGCGGCGTGATATGTGCGAATAACAAAAAATAAGCCTGCATTTATCATGGAAAAAAACGCTTCTCTGCCGTTTGGCAGTTTCAACTCATTGGCATTGTTTACGGGTCTGTGTCTGGGGGCCGCGCCGGCAACCGGCATGGCAGCGGAAAAATCAGTCAAAAATAATGAAGAGACGCTGGTGGTGGAAGCCGCCCCGCCTTCGCTTTATTCTCCCGGGGCCTCCGCCGATCCCAAGTTTAATAAACCGCTGGTGGATACCACTCGCACCATCACCGTGATCCCCGAACAGGTCATTAAAGATCAGGGCGTCACCAACCTGACTGACGCCCTCAAGAACGTCCCTGGCGTCGGGGCGTTTTACGCCGGGGAGAATGGCAGCTCAACCACCGGGGACGCCATCTTTATGCGCGGCGTGGACACCTCCAACAGTATTTATGTGGACGGCATTCGCGATATCGGCAGCGTGACGCGGGATACCTTCAATACCCAGCAGGTGGAAGTCATCAAAGGGCCCGCCGGCACGGACTATGGACGCAGCGCCCCCTCCGGCTCGATCAATATGATCAGCAAACAGCCGCGTCTTGACTCCGGGATCGACGGTTCGGCCAGCATCGGCAGCGCCTGGTCGCGCCGGGGTACCCTTGATCTTAACCAGGCCTTCGGCGACAACGCCGCGTTTCGCCTCAACCTGATGGGCGAAAAAACCCACGACGCCGGCCGGGATAAGATTGAGAACGAGCGCTACGGCATCGCTCCGTCGCTGGCCTTCGGCCTCGATACGCCCACCCGTCTGTATCTGAACTATCTCCATGTCCGGCAGAACAACACCCCGGATGGCGGGATCCCCACCGTCGGCCTGCCGGGCTATTCAGCGCCTTCGCCGAAGTATGCCGCGCTCAATTCCGCCGGTAAGGTCAATACCAGCAATTTCTATGGCACCGACTCCGATTACGATAAATCCACCACCGACAGCGGCACCCTGCGCTTCGAACACGATCTGACGGACAATACCACCGTGCGCAATACCACCCGCTGGTCGCGGGTGAAGCAGGAGTATCTCCTGACTGCGGTGATGGGCGGCGCGAGCAATATCACCGCCCCCGACATCAATGACGTCAACACCTGGAGCTGGTCACGGCTGGTTAATACCAAAGATGTCAGCAACCGCATTCTGACCAACCAGACCAATATCACCTCGACCTTCAATACCGGCTCGATAGGCCATGACGTTAGCACCGGCGTGGAGTTTACCCGGGAAAACCAGACCAACTATGGCGTCAACGCCCTGACCGCCCCGGCGGTGAATCTCTATCATCCGGTGAGCAGCCTGTCGATTGGCGGGCTGGACAGAAACGGGGCGAACGCCAACGGCCAGACCGATACCTTCGGCATTTATGCCTTCGATACGCTGGCGCTGACCGATCGGGTTGAGGTCAACGGTGGGCTGCGTCTCGACAGTTACCATACCAAATATGACAGCGCCACCGCCTGCGGCGGCAGCGGACGCGGGGCTGTCGCCTGCCCGCCAGGACAGTCGACCGGCAGCCCGGTCACCACAGTCGATACCGCCAAATCCGGTAACCTGGTTAACTGGAAGGCCGGAGCGCTGTATCGCTTAACCGAGCAGGGCAATATCTACGTCAACTATGCCATCTCGCAGCAACCGCCGGGGGGCAGCAGCTTCGCGCTCGCCGCCAGCGGCAGCGGCAACAGCGCCAACCGGACCGACTTTAAACCGCAGAAGGCGAAATCCAGCGAACTGGGCACCAAGTGGCAGATCCTCGACAAGCGCCTGCTGCTCAGCGCGGCGTTATTCCGTACCGATATTGAAAACGAAGTGACCGCTAACGATGACGGAACCTGGTCGCAATACGGCAAAAAGCGCGTGGAGGGGTATGAGCTCTCCGCGACCGGGAACCTGACCCCGGACTGGACGATCATCGCCGGCTACACCCAGCAGCATGCCAAGGTGACGGAGGGGCAGAATGTGGCGCAGGATGGCTCTTCCGCGCTGGCCTACACCCCGAAACATGCCTTTACGCTGTGGACGCAGTATCAGGCCACCAGCGATTTGTCCGTCGGCGGCGGCGTGCGCTATGTTGGAAGCCTGCGCCGGGGCAGCGATGGCGCGGTGGGTACCCCGGATCATACCGAGGGCTACTGGGTCGCCGACGCCAAACTGGGCTATCGGGTCAACAGCAACCTCGATCTGCAGCTCAATATGTACAACCTGTTTGATACCGATTACGTGGCTTCGATCAACAAGAGCGGCTATCGCTATCATCCGGGCGAACCCCGTACCTTTATGCTGACGGCGAACGTCCATTTCTGAGTCAGTACGTGGGGCCATCGCGCCCCACCTTTTTGAGAGGACACCGCAATGATGTATCACATTCCTGATGTGCTAACGGCGGACCAGGTGGCTGAATATGCCCGCCTGCTGGCGCAGGCCGAATGGGTTGACGGGCGGGTTACCGTCGGCAGCCAGGGGGCGACCGTCAAACAAAACCAGCAGATCGATACCCGCACGCCGCTGTACGCCCGTCTGCAGGCCGCCGTACTCGACGCGCTGCGCGGCCATCCGCAGTTTTTTTCCGCCGCGCTGCCGCGGACGATTTCCGCACCGTTGTTTAATCGCTACGGGCCGGGGGAGACCTACGGCTTTCATGTCGATGGCGCGGTGCGTCAGAACGGCGAAGCGGGCTGGATGCGGACCGATTTATCGGCGACGCTGTTTCTCTGCGAACCGGAAAGCTATGAGGGGGGCGAACTGGTCATTGAAGACACCTATGGCCAGCATCGGGTGAAGCTCCCGGCCGGGCATCTGGTGCTCTATCCCGCCAGCAGCCTGCACTGCGTCACCCCGGTCACCCGCGGCGTACGCCAGGCCTCTTTCCTGTGGATCCAGTCGATGGTCCGCGACGATAAGCAGCGCGCGATGCTCTACGACCTGGACCGCACGATCCAGTCGCTCAAAACGCGCTTTGGCGACGGAGAAGAGGTGCTCTCCCTGCTCAATATGTATCACAACCTGCTGCGCCAGTGGACGGAAGTGTGATCCGCAGGCGAAGGGGGATCGCAGGGAGGAGTGAGGAGGCAACAAACTGGCCGTCCGCTGGCCAGTTTGCAGCAGGCGTTAGAACCGATAGCCTGCGGAGAACATAAACACCCACGGATCCAGGCGGGTGCTGACTTTCTGGTCCACACCGCCGGCTTTGAATTTCACATCGGTGTCGATATCCATGTACCACACCGTCACACCCAAAAGAAAAGAGTAAGCATATGTTTTTAAAACAAAAATCCTTGTTTCTGCATGTGAAAATAAGAGTTTTTAGCCCTGTTTTAACAACTTGATTTTCTTGAAAATAATAATTGTTTTGCAGAAGGATTTTTTGCTTGCAATGTAACAGTTCAGCCTCCACAGTCCGATTTTCGAGACCGAAATGAATAGGTAGAGTGTATCCGGAAATGGATGTGAAGGAATTACTTGTGACGGACCAGTTTCTACTGGCATCTAACATCTTGTGTAGTAGGAAATGTAAAAATTCAGGGGCTGGATATCATTGTTCAAGTAAATCGAAACGTATAATAAGGCAGCTGTATCTATGGCGCTTTTACTAAAAAGGCTGCCTTTAAGCAGCCTTTTTATTATGAGGAAATTACGGTGTTACGATATTGAACCAGAATTCAAATTTGTCCATGTAACCGAGCATCTCTTCGAGTTTCTCACCGTTGCCAGTAACCTTAACTTCGCCTTTATCTTTCGCCTGTTTGAGAGTTTCCTCTTTCAGGATAATCTTATTCAGCGTTGCTCGATCGAGGGCAATCGTGGCGTCGGCATCTTTCGCCTCGGCGTTAGCCGTGTGGTTCAGGACTCCGTTTTCCAGCTCCAGCTTATATTTCCCGCCGTCGTTACCAAGGTCAATGTTAAACACTGACTTCGCATTGCCTGCTTTCTCACCGTTAATATGGACGGCAAGATAGTCGAAGAACATTTCCGGCGTCATGGCGCGCACGGTATCCGGGCTGGCAGTGTTTGGAGTTGGTCCTTTCAGCACGCCGTTACGCAGTTCCTGCGCACCGGTAAGGTAGAAGTTACGCCATGGGCCAGATTCAGCCTGATAGCCCAGCTGTTCAAGGGCATCTGCTTCCAGATTACGCGCTTCCTGGTTTTTCGGATCGGCAAACACGATTTTGCTAACAACCTGAGCGACCCAACGGTAGTTCCCCTGTGCAAAATCCTCTTTTGCTTTCTTCATGATGGCGTCCGGGCCACCCATATAATCCACGAATTTCTTCGCTGCTTCTTCCGGTGGAAGTTCGTCGAGGGTTGCCGGGTTGCCATCGAACCAGCCGAGATACAGCACGTAGGTGGCCTTCACGTCATGGCTGACGGAGCCATAGTAACCTCGGTTAGCCCAGGTGTGCGCAAGGCTATCGGGCAATTTGAAGTTTGCAGCGATTTCATCACGGGTCAGGCCCTGGTTCGCCATTCGCAGCGTCTGGTCGTTGATATAACGATAGAGGTCACGCTGGCTTTTCAGCAGATTAACAACATTTTCGTTGCCCCATGTCGGCCAGTGGTGCTGGGCCATGATAATTTCGGCTTTATCGCCCCAGCGGACGATAGCTTCGTTTATGTACTTAGACCATGGTAATGGTTCACGAATTTTCGCGCCGCGCAGGGAGTACGTATTGTGCAGGGTATGGGTTACGTCCTCTGCAGACTCGATGAGTTTTTTCTCCTCGATATACCACAGCATTTCTGACGGTGCTTCTGAACCCGGCGCCAGCATAAAGTCATAGGTTAGCCCATCAATTACTTCTTTCTGACCGTCTTTTTCAATGATGTTCGTTGGGGCGATCAGCGTAACTGTACCCGCTGAAGTGGTAGTTCCGAGACCCGCGCCCACCTGGCCTTTCGCATCAGGTTTCAGCAAGTTGCCGTACATATAACTGGCGCGACGGCTCATGACATTACCGGCCATGATGTTTTCCGCTACAGCGGCTTCCATAAAGCCTGATGGTGCGTAAACCTTCACCTTACCGGATTTAACATCTGCTTCATCCACGACGCCGCGCACGCCACCATAGTGGTCAACGTGGCTGTGAGTATAAATAATCGCGACAACAGGTTTCTTTCCGCGATTTTTGTAATAGAGATCCATTCCAACTTTAGCCGTTTCGGCTGAAACCAGAGGGTCAACAACCGTAATCCCTTCTTTACCCTCAATGATGGTCATGTTGGAGAGGTCAAGATTACGGATCTGATAAACACCATCAGTAACTTCAAAAAGACCACTGATATTAATCAGCTGAGACTGACGCCACAGGCTTGGGTTAACGGTAGCTGGTGCTTTTTCACCCTCTTTGATGAATGCATACTGTTGAGGGTTCCAGACTACGTTTCCTTGCTCGCCTTTGATAACCTCAGTAGGCAAAGCAGCAATGAAGCCTTTATGTGCATTGGTAAAATCTGTGTTGTCAGAAAAAGGCAGTTGATTATAAAGCGCGTCGTTGGCTGATTTAGTGGCGTCGGTAGCATCTTTTGGTGCGATATCAGCATAAGCAGGAAGGATGACCGTTGACATCAGCCCGGCGAGCGCCAGACTTCTGGCAATTTGTGTTAGTTTCATTGGAGCCCTCTTTGACTCGTATTGGCAGTTACGCGTTGACGATAAAAAGTGATTCATACATCTACATATCCACTGTAGATAACTATTTTGTAAAGATAACCATTTTTTTACATTTGGCAATACTACACATTCAAATTAATGGCTTAGTTTGAAAATTATTTTTTTTTGAGATACGCGAGATGAAAATATATAACCACTTGAAATGTATTAAAAAAACACCTCGCCCTCCTTTTTCGAAGATTTGACAAGGTAGGTGTTTACTGCTACTGAGACTAAGGGAGAATTACTCGGAAATAATGATAAAATTATCCAAACCACACGCCACTAACGAATAGTTAACATAACCTAATTGTTTCAAGCGTTACAGGCGAGAGGTGTAATAAAAATAGCCCCTCCGTTGTTCAACCAAGAGACTATTAACAAGGCAATAAATTTCAGACGGTATTATATTAAATTAGAACTGATAACTGTAATTCAAGCTGGCAAACCAAAGCCATGGGTTATTATATTCACCTCCAAAAGCCTTTGATTGTACCCGGGACGACTGCATGTGGAGGTATTCAAGCGCAAATCCGATATTACTGGCAGGTGTAATTTGGTACTGAGCACCGGTAGCAAATCGCCACTCGTCACCGGTTGGCAAAGAAAGCGCCACGTCGCTTTGGGATTTGTATGGCGTACTATCAAAGGCAACTCCAGCGTTAATCCGCCATTGTTCGTCAGGCCGATACTGCGCACCGAGGGCTGTATGCCAGGTATCCTTTAGCCGATTGTTGCGGTCGCCTGCTTTACCATCAACCGAAATTTGCGGACTGCCGAACTGACTCCAGTCCTGCCAACCGAGATCCCCCATTACAGACCATTGTTTGTCGATATCATGCACCAAGCTTATCATCACTTGCTGAGGTGCACGCACTTGTGCAGAAATAGGCAGGTCATACTCAACGTTAGGTAAGTTTGGGAAGCGCGCCTTGCCATCGATGTTAAAATGGTAATCCGTTTTACTGGTCCAAGTTATCCCCGCCCGGGTCTGGTCGGTTAATTCCATCAACAAGCCAAGGCGGTAGTTCATTGCCCAGTCGTGATCGCTTTGTTTTTCGTCATTATCATCAACGTTCCGCGTTAACGACAGAAAACCATAGTTCAGGCCAGTCGCTGCTCCGATTGAGACTCTATCACTCAGTTTCCAAGCAATACCAGGGCTGAGAGTCATGGCCACCATAGTACTTTTCTTAATTAAACGGTCACCCGCCCAATTCCCAAAATCAATACCTAGCCCATAATTGCCATAAAGCCCTACACCTGCAGTAACCGTATTGCTCAGGCGCTGCGTATAAAACATGCTGGCATTAGGGAAAAGTTTCATAACGTTGTCTGGGCTCTGGCGTCCTCCGGATTTGTCATCAAGCGTATAAGAGATATCGCCCCCCATGGCCTGCAACCCTCCGGTGACCATATGATCTGGCAGGCGAGTCATTCCCGCAGGATTCGTTAATAGTGTGGAAGCATCCTGAGCGCGAGCCGCTTGGCCAGCCCCAGCCAAAGCAGAATCTTCCGTTGCAATCTCATAAAAGTAAAGTGCACTTGAATGAGCAAATGTGGAAACAAAAATCCCAGATAAGATAGTTATTTTTATTCTTGCATTCATAAAACTCCCTGCATTTACATGTATTTAAGGTACCAGCTGCGTTAAGATATTAGTGGTATCATGCATCACTACAAAAAAACTATAGAACTTTTAGCTTATTAAGCAAATAAAATGCATTCTCATTAATTAAGGTGTCCTCGTGAACATAAATGGAACAGTTTTCTTATTAAAATCATAGCACTACCATTCTGCTAAGATCGGATATCTGCATAAAAAGTTAAAACACTTGCTGTATGCCGTCAGTTCAATATGCTGGTGCAATTCTTTCTGAGGCAGTTACACGAAAGGTAAACCAACCTTGTTACTACCTCATTCAAGAATCAGTTCTTGAATTGCTATCAAATTAGTTTAAATAACACACGGAAAGGCCCTAACTCTTTAACATAACCCCATAGATTATGCAGGTTAACAATCCCTGCCTGAGCTAAAATTGCAATTGTTATCATGAAAGTTGAAGCTGTGATTACCAACATTAATCGGCTGATATTTTTTTGCGTTTTAGATTGTTGTCTCTCCTTTTTTTCTTCGGCTTGCCAGGACAGGATGGTTGCAATAGCTTGCCCCTGAACGTAGTATCTTCCATTCTGATATTTAACATCTCCAGTAATAATGAATGATTGTAGCAGCAAAAGAGTCTTCCTTCGAAAATCTTCATTTTTAATATGATCGCGCCATAGATTTCCGTAAATCATATCAATAGTTTCATCGCATGTAACACCATCGTAAATCTTCTCAGGTGATTGATGCACAAATTCATTGATCAACATTTGCAATAGATTGATACGTTCCAACCCGATCATTTCATTATTGGAATGGAATTTTGATAGTATTTTACCCTTGGCTCTCGAAAGACTAGTTTTAACATATGCAACTCGGGTGAAATGATTTATTGTGTAATTAAATATAGAATCAAACTTTAATGGTCCATTTTTTAACCAATGTAATATTTCGACATTCATCATTTCGATTTCCGCGATTGAAAATGCCGTTCTATCAGAGTAGGATTTGGTTTCGGGATCCCATTTCGCAAGTATGACAGTATGATCAACTATTTCCGAAAGGACATACTTCTCTTGTTTTACATCTGAAAAGTAAACACCATAGTAGTTGTATGTTTCATTGTTAACTTTGCTCTTCGTTATGAAATTTGGTAAAAAATAAGCCCATAAACTGCTTTTTATTTTCAAAATAAATGATTCAAGAAACATAAGCACCTTCTTGATTTGTATTAGGATAGCATTCTATGATTTTAGAGTTAGGAAGACATTAACTTTAAAATGAGCAATAACCAATATTAGCCCATTTTCCAAAAGATTATACCATCAGTCTTTGCGCGAACAGTCACGCCTGGTCGAAGAAAAATGATTCGTGCACATAAGATTAGCATGGTAATAATAACTTGTGATAAAAAAAGCATTTAATTCTGGATTATGTTTTAAAAATGCTAATAAAAAACTACTCTCGTGCTGTTTTCTGACATCGCATGCATTGCGATTTGGCAAGGTGCAAAGACCTTTTAACTCAATGACTTTTGCATGAGACCAATCTATTTTGATATAAGAGTTTAGCGGCATAATTTCACATCACGAAAACTCTGTGTTTACATTAAGGATTTCTTTAAAGAAATGTTCTTAATGTATAGCTATCGTTCAATCACATCTGAACTGAAATCATTTCTTTTGACTGTTTGTCTCCATTAAATCAGTGACTTGTTTTCTCAGTTCCTGCACCGACGATACAAGATCCGCAATGATGGCTACATAGTCCACATTCATCACTTTGAACCTATCTCCGCCTATCTCTTGTTCGATCCCCATGAATGTATAAAATGAATCTACGGTTTCAGCCTGTTGCGCGATAAAACCCCGCCTCCTTCGACTTTCTCCCTTCATCTGATACTCACACACACCTAAACGGTCGACCCGATCCAGAGCGTTCTGAGGCGCTTTTGTGAAACCCTCTTTCAGCCGCACGTCTGATCCGGTGGTCATAACATCACCCTTCCCAGTGGAGATGGTGCCGCCAGCGCGGAAAATCCATGCGTCAGTCCGGGAATAACCATCAAGGTAGATAACTGCCCGGTGCTCTGTCCCGACTAACTCCTCCAGGTAGAAACCAGCGTAAGCTCCGCGTGAATCTCCGTTGTCACCACGTCCTTGAAGCATAGACTTTAACGGTGCCGCAGTGACAAGCGTGCCGTTACCGGGTGAGCTTGGCGCAATGTTACGAGCCATTACCTCTCCCCATGTGTAAAGGTGCTTTTTACACATGAAAGCACCTTCAAGCGTAAGCTCGCCGGATGTCGCTTCGATAAGCCTTGTTGTGTAATCCGCAGTGCTGCCGTTGAAATGAAAGTCAATATATGGCGTCGACATAGATAGCTCGATTGCCTGCGTGAGAAGTTTCCCCTTCGACGTATTGTCAATGTTGCCACCAGCAGCAAGAGGCCCAGCCAGCGTGACCTGCTTGTTCGTGCCAATAACGAGAATGTCCTCTACCGTCGATGAGGGCGAAACAGTCGCTGTGTTCGTGCGCTGGATTCTAAACGGCGTCCCGCTGCCCACGGCAATAGTCCCGCCCTGACCACTCTTTTTCAGCAGCGCAAGATCTGAGTTCTTACCCAGGTAGATCATTGCGTTGTCAGCAGTACAGTTAATATTCCCGTTAACCTTCATCCCTGCACTGAACGTCTGAACGGCGGTAAAGTTGTTCTCTGCTCCGCGCTGTGCTGCGGTATCCAGAGAGCCAATCACCTTGTTCCAAGATCGCACGGTCGCGGTGGTGCCGTCCTGCTTCGTGATTGTCACGTCACCGACGCCAAAAAAAATCTGATCCTGGTTCGAAAGGTCTATGTAGTATTTGTTAAACGCGTTGTGAATATCAGCCGCGAGTTGGTCGCTAATTGTCGCCATTCAATATCGGCCCCCTTAGGGGCCGCCTCCATGTTACGGCGTGGACGATCCACGAATTACGTTGTTATTCCGCGCCGCGAAAGCGTCGAATCGTGAAAGGATGGTTAATACCATCTGACCATTACGATCAAGGTAACAGCCGTAGCGCAGGATTGCATCGCCGGTGCCAGCAGGGACGACGAACGACATGTTGTCGACGTTCATCGACTCTTGCGCCGTCAGCAGGCGTGTAGCTCCGCCAGTCTCATAGGCCAGCTCTACGCCGATCTCCATGCTGCCGCCGCCAGAAGTCGCGCCAGTGCCACGCAGCAACATGGCATACGACAGGAAGCCCGGATCGAGGCCGCCATCTGAACCAGGCGAATAAGACATACCCGCCCTGAGTTTCGCGCCGCCGTCGATGTTGATGCTATCGGTTTGCAAGAGTCCGCCGCGAATATTGATCACCTGGTCGAAGTTCTGGCGACGGAATCGGGCCAGCTCGAACCACTGCCATGTCGCCTTCGGCACTTTGCGAGTGCGGTGCTGCGCGATGTTGATGGCGAAGGAACCAATATCGCCCTCAATCCTGTTAGCGTACACAGTACCGTTGAACCAGCCGTCAGTCGCATAAACCGCGCCACGAACGACAACGTTGTTGAACTGCGAGCTACCGTCTTTGCCGATGCGCCAGCCCTGCGAGCCATCCACGAAGTTGTTAGACTTGATCTCGTTGCCGATCTTCGCGTTGGTGATCGAACCGTCGCGGATCAGCGCTTCCTGCATGTACGCCACGCCGTTCTGAACCACGAACGGGTAAGTTTTGTTCGTCCCGCCGGTGTACACGGCGAAGGTGTCGGCCATGACCAGGAACTGAGATGAGCCGCTTGCGTCGATACCAAGCTGAATACCAGCAATGCGCGGGTTGCCGCCGCCGGTGTCAGTCTGAACTTTGACGCCCCACTGCGCCGACAGCTTGCCGTTGATATCCGCAACCGCCGTTGAGGTCTGCTGTACGGTAGCGCTCATGCCATCCATTGACGCGTTGATCGTGTCGATCTGCTGCGCCGTTGCAGACTCAAGATCCACCACTGCCTTGTTCGTCTGGGTGATGGCCGCCTGGTTATCACCGATTTGCGCGCGCAGTTGCTGGAAGCCGTTAGCCATCGCCAGACCGTTCGCCGCTGTCGTCTCGTTCAGGCCGTCAATCGCCGACTCTGCATCATCAACGCGGGAAGTGATGCTATTCAGCGCCGTTGAGTTGGCGGTGATCTTCCCTTCCGCGTTGGTAACGCGGGTAGTCAGCTGAGATACGGCTGACGCGCTGGCCTTCGTGTCGACCACGCCGGACAGATCGGAAAGGTCGCTGTTCAGCTTGGTGATGGCCTGCCCCTGAGTGGTCAGGGTGTTGCCCTGCTGGGTGACTGTCGACTGCAAGCTGGTGATGGCGTTGGCGTTCGCCGTGATCTTCCCGTTCGCGGTGCTGAGGTCGGAAGTAAGCTGAGTGATCGCCGTGCCCTGCGACGTGATCTTACCTTCCGCCGACGTGACGCGGGTCGTCAGGTTGGTGATAGCCGTCGCGTTCGCTGCGTTGTTGATCTCGTCGGTGACGTCCACAAAGAAAATGTCGTCAAAGTAGAAGTTACCGGCAGTCAAAAGCACGTTAATGCTGAAAGCGATGTTTTGATCGCTTGCTGGCACCCAATCGCCAGTAATCAGAGTCCAGCTTGTTCCTACGTTACTTTGCGAGTATTCGACCTGATGAATCGGGCCAGCGCCGGTGTCGGCATTGCCGATCCTGAACTTGTTATTTCCTTGGTTTCCGATGGTCGTGTTTGAATCGCGGCGCATGTAGCCGCCGTAACGGTAGGTGCGGCCTTTCTTGATCCCGAGGATGACCTGAGACACTGCCACGTTACCGCCAGAAAGCCCGCGCATAATATATGCGCCAGTTCGTGGCGATTGAGCCGCGTAGATATCCGCGTAAGCGTTAAAACCGCTCCAGTTATCAGTGCCACGCTCAAAACCAGAGTTTGCAACCATGTTGTTGGGATTGGTTGCCAGTGCTACCGCGTCATTCGTTAAGCTGGATTTCAGCTGCGTGAGAGCGTTCGCCTGTGCTGCGATATCTTTCCCGTTCTGCGTCACGGTGCTGGTCAGCGTGCTTAACGCGTCGCTATTCGCCTTGATCGTCACTTCTTCGGTAATGTCGTAAACCTTGAAGGAGTCGATCCAGACTTCCGCGTTTGCTGGGTGGCAATACATACCGAACGCCGAGCCATCGAAGCCGGTGGCCGGGGTCAGATCTGTCTCCCACGTCAGAGTCTGCCAGCTGGTCGTCAGGGTGTTGTTTTTGTCGACGTAAGAGCCTTCAACACTGCCGTTATAGTTCCAGCGGCGCATTAGCAGGTTCATCGCCCCACTGACACCCTTCGCGCGCACAACATAACGGTAGCGGCGCTGTCCGTTCTGCGGGATCGGCTTCTTGTTGTTGGCGAAGATGCCAGGCGAGTTGCCGTCTGTGCGCACCATACGCACGCCAACTTTGCCGTCGCCATAGTCGCCGAAAGTCACCTTGCTGGCGTTCTGCACGTTGAAGGCGGTGTCGCCTTGCAGAAAGTCGAAGTTCTGAACGAGGTTTTCGCCGGTACGGCGGTACGCCTCAAGACCATTTGTCAGCTGGGTGATGGCTGTTCCCTGGCTCTCGATCTTGCCTTCTGCGGTGGTGACGCGAGACTGCAACGCGTTTACCGCGCTGGCGTCGGCCTTCTGGCTCAACGTGCCGTTAATGGTGTTGATTTCGCCGGTTAGCTTGGTGATCGAGTCAGCTTGTGCGGTGATTTTGCCTTCCGCTGAGGTCACGCGACTGGTCAAGCCGGAGATGGCCGAAGAGTTCGCGTCTGCGGTGGTCTGCGCTGCGTGCGCGTCGGTCACGTCGGTAATAACGAGGTCGTCGATATACAGACGATAACCCGGGCCGCCAGCGGTGCCGCGAGTGGAGATCCACAAACGGCCGCGAGTCTTCTGCTTGCCGTCAAGCGCCAGCTTGCCGGAGAACTTGACCCATTTACCACGACCGCCGCCAGCTGTCAGCGCTGCCTCGTTGATGGCAAAAGCTGTCGGCCATGCTGCGGTGCCTGCTGCGGTGCGAACGATCATCCCGACGTTACAGCCCCAGCCATCCGGTGGCGTCTCGCCTTCCGGCATCATTGCCCAGCATTCATAGCGATAAACGGCGTTTTCGCGGATGGTGGTTTCATAGCCGAACTGCTTGTCAGAGTTGCCGGTTTCACCGTCAGCACGGCGACATTTGAGCGACTTCGAACCGCTGAATGCGTATTCAGTGGTTACGGCAGCATTCGCCCCGCCGATGGTCTGGCCGTCAGCGTATGACTCAAACGACCCGTCAACCCATGGGTTGCTATTCGAATACTGCTGAGTCTTGAGGCTGTTAGTCAGGTTAGTGATCGCGTTGCTCTGCGACGTAATGTCGTTGCCCTGCTGCGTTACCTTCGTGTTCAGCGAGGTGATCGCGTCGGCGTTCCCTTTAATGTTCGTCTCGTTGGTGATATCGACCACATAGACGTCGTCAAAGTACATCACGCCGGTTTTAAGAAACGCAGTGAGCTGGAATTTTGCGACGGTGTTTTTTGACGCTGTCCAGTCCATGGATACGTGTTGCCACGTATTGGTGAACGGCCCGTAATTGACACCGGCCAGCAGGTTATCTGAACCGTCAGCAATGCGGAATTTAGTGTTAGCAGGATCTTGAATCTCGGTGCCTGCGTTCTGTCTGGCGAACACCCCGAAGCGGTAACGGCGGCCTTGTGTAACCTCAATGCTTTGGCCGATTTTGACGCCAGCGCCAGCATTCATTCTAAGGATTTTCCCTCCAGAATGCGGGTTAGTGGCATCAATAACATCTGCTAGATCCGACCACCCATCAAAAGCAACCTGTCCGCGTTCAAACGAGGCGTTTGCCAGCAGGTTCCCCGGGATCTTGCCTTGGGCGTCCATGGCCGACTCGGTGTTGCTGATGCTGTTGGTAAGCTGGGTGATTGATTGACCCTGAGACGCGATTTTGCCCTCCGCGCTGGTTACGCGGGTTGTCAGGGCGTTAAGCGCACTTGCATCCGCCTTGCTGTTCACGACACCAGTTAGGGTCGACAGATCGCTGGTCAGCGTGGTAATCGCCTGGCCCTGAGATGTGATCTTCCCTTCTGCGTTGGTCACACGGGTGGTCAGCTGGCTAATCGCCGTAGCGTTAGCGTCGGCCTTGCCTTCTGCGTTCGCGGCTGCGGTGACGTCCCGCACCTGCCAGTCAGTGGCGTACCATACAGTGCCGAAGTCCGGGCCTGCCTGGTTGATTTGCAGGAACGGGCGGAAATAGCCTTTTGCTGCGTGCGTGGCGTTCGGCTTGAATCGCCATGTGGTTCGCGTCCACTGTGCGCCGGTTGCTGCGGAGATCTGGCCGCCGTTCGCCTGCGGCTGGCCGATGCTGCCCGATACCTGCGTTGACGTCCCGATGTAGTGTTGGAATGGTGCCGTCCCGGTGCCGCACGCTGCCAGTACGGAGATCTCGAACACCTGCCCTTCGCGGCAAGGGATGTTGTTCATCACCGGGACGTGATCGCGGTACTGACACTTGATCGCCCACGCGTAAGGGCATCCGGCAGGAACACCTTCTGACGTGGTAGAGACAACGGTCATGCCCATTTGCGGGTATGCAGGGTCAACCGTCGGGTTCGGGATGAGGTTAGCGGCCTGCGTCAGAATCCCCTTGATCGATGAGTTGATCGAGGTGATTGATTCAGCCTGAGAGTCAATCTTCCCTTCGGCCGCCGTTACACGCGAGGTCAGGCTGCTGATCGCGCCAGTGTTGGCCGTGATCTTGCCGTTCGCCGTCGACAGGTCGTTGGTGAGCTGGGTAATGGCGTTGCCCTGGGAGGTGATCTTGCCCTCGGCGTTGCTTACGCGAGTTGTAAGCGACTGCAACGCGCTTGCGTCGGCCTTATTGTTTAACGCGGTGTTGATATCCTTCACCGAGTTATTGAGGGTCAGGATTGCGCTGCTGTTCGCGTCGACCTTCCCGGCGGTCTGTTCTACCTGGGAGGAAATAACCTGCGCAGCGGACGCCGCAGCCATCTGACCGGCACCACTGAACAATTGATCGACGTTGTCGGACAGCTTGAGGCCGAAGTTGATGTAAAAGCCGCCGGTCATCTGAGCCACGACGAACTCGATGGTGTTCCAGCCCTTTTTAAGAGCAAGTGAGTATTTCGTGGTGCTCGCGCCAAGTGATGCAGTCTCGACGCTGTTCACATAAAGGCGGCCGGTGTCGTCAACGATGCGTGACCCAGGGGCGATCTCGATGGTCTTGTCGGCGTTGAGGTAAACCAGCGACTTCGCGTAGGCGATTTTGTAGTCGCCGTATGACTGAAAATCCAGCTTGGCCGCGTCGGCCATCTCGGATACTGCCAGCGGCGGCGCGCCTGCGAGATCGGTTAACTTCGGCACGTAGCCGGTATTAACCTTGATGTCGAAGATCTTGGTTAGCCAGTATTTGGCTTTGCCGTTCTGAGCCGTGTTCTGCAAATCGGTGATGGCGCTACCCTGCGACGCCAGCTTGTCACCCTGCTGGCTAACAGTGGTTTGCAATTGCTGCAACGCGCTTGCATCGGCTTTGTTCGCAACCTGTCCCTGCAAGGTGCTTACGTCGCCTTTAAGCTGGGTGATCGACTGGCTGTTAGTGCTGATGGCACCTTCTGCTGCGGTGACGCGGGTAGTCAGCCCGGTGATCGCGCTGGCGTTCGCAGCGTTGTTAATTTCGTCTGTTACGTCGACGAAAAAAACATCATCAAAGTAAAGCTCGCCGGTGTTGATCAGGAAATTAATCCCGAAGGTGATGTTCTGGTCACTGGCTGGGACGTAGTCCTTAGTAAGCAGCGTCCAGTTAGTCCCTACGTTGCTCTGAGAGAACGGGAGTTCAGACAGCGGGCCTGCGCCGGTATCAGCGTTGCCGATCCTGAACTTGTTGTTGCCAGCGTTACCGATGACCAGATCGCCGCTGCGCTTAACGTATCCGCCGAAGCGGTAGGTGCGGCCTTTTTTCAGGCTCGCCACTACCTGAGAGATCGCCGTAGTGCCACCAGCCTTGCCGCGCAGGATTTTGGCCCCTGAATGCGGGACTTGAGCCGCGTAGATATCCGAGTACGAGTTGAAGCCAGTCCATGCTGCCTTATCACGCTCGAAGCCGGTGTTCGTCAGCAGGTTGTTCGGATTAGCGACCAGCGCGATAGCGTCGTTGTTGATCGTGCTCTCAAGGCCGGTGATCAGGCTGCTGTTAGCCGTCACGCGTCCGTCAATGTTTGAAACGTCGGTTTTCAGCTGATTGATCGCGGTGGTGTTCGCGCCGATCTTGCCGTTGGCGTCAGTCAGGCCGGATTGTAACTGCGTGAGAGCCTGGGCCTGCGATTGGTTCTCGCTGGTCAGCGTGTCAAGGCGCTGGGTGACTGCGGCCTTGTTGGCGTTGTAGTCGGTGCGCAGCGTGTTAACGTCGCTTGAGATGGCCTGTTCTGCGGTGACGCGGGTCTGGCGTTCGTTGTAGATAATGCCCGTCACCAGCTTGGCCGGGTCGGTTCCCTCATAGTTGCCGCGAAGCTGAACGGCCAGCGTGTTGCGCGCTGCGGCTTCGGCGGAGTCCGCCGCTGTCATGGCGGTCTTTAGATCCTGGATCTGAGCCTGAGACGCGCCCGGGGTCGGTCGGCCGACGGCCATCCAGTCAACGGCGAAATAATTATCCGCATCCTGATTGCTTGAGAAGTCCAGGCGCAGGCGGCGGATGGTGCCGGAGTTGGCCCACAGAAGATCCGGGATGGAAACGACGCTGATGCCGGTGGCCGGGTCAAAGTCAGGTGCCGGAATTGCTACAGAGCGCGATGATTCCCAGCCTTTCTCATCGACGCCAATCCAGTACAGACGGCCAGCCCACGCAGGATTCCCCACGCGCTTCATGCGAAGCCTAATGTATTTGTAGCTCTGCCCGTCAATTGCCAGCGGGTTTGGCGAACGCATGGTTGACGACGCACCAGCAGGGTAGATCCAGCCGTCGCTGTCAACCGGAAGGATGTTGATGTTGCTGTCATCCGACGCCCAGCCTTCGGCATCCTTATCGAAATACCAGATCTTGAGGCTGTCGAACTGCTCGCCAGTGCCTGCCGCGATGGATGCCATTTGCTGCGCCAGACTGTCGAAGCCGTCTTGCATCGTGGTGTTGGTCGTGCTGATCTGCGCTTCGACTTCGTTTTTTGTCGCCAGCAGGTTGGCCGCAGCCTGGGCCGCCACTTCTGCGTCGTCGGTTTCAGCCTTGGCGATAGCGTCAGCCACGTCGCTTGCCGCTTTATTTGCGGTTGCCAGATCTCCGGCCTGCCGGTCGAGAATCTCCTGAGCAATAGCCTCGGCGTTAGCGGCGCCAGCATTCGCAGCGTCGGTGATGTCCTTAGCGTTCTGCTGGATGTCAGCAAGCTGGTCGTTCAGCTGCTGCTGTTGCTGCTTGTTGGTTGCTACAGCGCCGTCAGCAGTCACCTGTGCAGCCTGGGCGGCATCCTTAGCAGCCTGGGCGCTGTCTGAAACCTCTTTAATACCACCAGTTAGCTCTTCGTAGGTATCCGTGTCTTTAATTGCATCATCGAGTTGCTGGTAATAGTCATCGACGTTATCGCTGGACATTCCATGCACCCAGCCGGTCCATGGCGAGGCATTACCGAGGCGGTCGACCAGGCGTGCGCGATACCAGAACTGTGTGGCAATCTTCAGCCCCATCTGCTGGTACTTTTTACCGGGATACGCTAAATCGGTCAGCGGCAGCGCGCCTTTACCGTCCTGATCAGGGCTGTACTGCAGCTCAGTGCGCTGGGTATCCTCCGCCCCCTCAGGGAACTCCCAGCGGATCTCAATTCCCGCGGTCAGTGATGCCGTCGTTAACGCCAGCGGCGGCAGCGGTTCACCAACTTTCCCGGTCAGGGTCTTCTCTTCGGAATACGCCCAGCCACTCGAAATCTCCGCCGCATTGATCGCGCGGACACGCACCAGATAGCGGCCGGCATAAATACCGCTAACCTCGAACGAAGTGGTTGAGTTACGTGGCACGCTGATCCAGTTTCCCTCATTTCGTCGCCACTGCGCCTCATAGGAAATCGCACCGCTGACCGCTGACCAGTTGACCTGCATCGTTTCGACGCTGATCCCCTGATTCACGACCGAGCGGGATGTGATGACAATATCGTCAGGAGGTGACTGGTTGCCCGCCGGCAATACGCTAACCGGGCGCTGATCGATAATAGCGCCGGTATCGATGCGGGCGAATTTATCCGGGTCGTGAGCCACGCCGGTGATGGTGAGGGTGGCATCGCTGTTCTCTTTTACTCCTGTAACCCGGTACTGCTGCAGGAAGAGATCATCGGATTCAAAGGCCCAGACGCATTCCCGTTCTGGGGTCTCACTGTACGCCGTTGTGACCGTAATCTGCCGGCGTCCGTTAACAGCCTGAATAGTCCGGCTCTGCGAGATCCCGGATGGCAGGTTTAGCTGGAGGCGATCGCCAGGTTTGGCATCCACATCACGATCCAGCGTAATCACCCGGCCATTCACCGCGCTGATTCGCCCGCCGTTGACCCGTCCGGCCAGCAACTCATCCGCCAGGGCAATGATATAGCCGGGTTGAGGAATGCGACCGTCCAGCCCCACATCAATTTCGACCATGCGGTCCTTATTGTTGGTCAGTATGCCCCACAGCCCCTTACGGTGGGCTTCGCTCTGGCGCGTACAGCCAATCGCGGTCAGTTCCAGCTGGTTAAAACTGTAGCGGGAAACCAGTTCCGGGATAAACGCCGGCTCCATTGCATCAGCATAAGCATTATCCGGATCAGACCAGGAAACCAGGGCGTTGGTGTACCGAACCTGGCTGCTGCTGCTCGAATAACGGGGTTTGCCGACAATATTGGCGCGCGTATAGGTAAAGTCGACATCACGCGGCATATCAGCCTGCACAACAATCTGCTCACCGTTCCAGCAGGTCATGCCCCGGAAAATGGCGGCAAAGTCTCGCAGCACAGTGTAAGCATCGTTGCGTTCCTGGACATAGACGTTACAGGTATAGCGAGGCTCCATGCCATCACCACCGCGCCCGTCAGGAACCAGCTGATCGCAGTACTGTGCAATCTGGTACAACGTCCATTTTGAAATATTGGCGCTGCTCAGACGATTACCGAGACCAAAACGGTCAGCTATAACAATGTCGTAATAGATCCAGGCCGGGTTATCCGTCCAAGCCCATTTAAACCCGCCGGTCCAGACGCCGGTATATTCGCGGGTTTCCGGATTGTAGTTATCCGGCACACGAATCACGCGCCCACGCGGCTCACAGGAAATTTGCGGAATGGAGCCATTAAACTGGCTGGAGTCGAACTCGATATAAAGCAGCGCGGTGTTGGGATAACGCAGCTTCGCGTCAATCACTTCGGTATAGCTCTGCAGCGTCATCACGTCGCCAACTTTGACACTGTTTGCATCCGGAGAGATTTTACGCAGGCGTAGCGTCCAGGTACTGCCGGCATGGGGCAGATCAATACGATGGCTCCGCTCATAACCGGAGGTGGTTTTACCCGTGACAGCGGTTTCCAGCACCGTCTGCCATGCGCCGCCGTCGGTCTGCAGGTCAATCGCATACTTGACGGTATTGCCCACCACGTCGCCGTCATCTTCCTGTTTCATCAGGGACGGCCATTTCAGACGAACACGAACGGCAGAAAGCTGGGTATTAGTAAAGGTATGGGTCCAGGCTGTCTTGCTGGAAACTTCCGTTCCTACACTGATTTCATTTTCAGTACCGGGAATACCCTGAATATAAGTCTGAGCCTGCGTGCCGGGGCGAAATTCCCAGGACACGCCACTGAAGTTTTGCGAACCATCAGCATTTTCAAGCGGGGTGCCATCAAGATAAATATCTTTTCCGGTTAAACCACCTGCAAATTCACCTTCACCTAATGCGAGCAGAATTTTGGCTTTCGCGACGGACTGTAAATCATCCGGCTGTTCCGTCGGTGTACGCTGCTTTGAGCCGCCACCCTTGCGCCCTTTAATTATGTTATTTGCCATATAACGCCCATAAAAAAAGCCACCGCAGGGTGGCTTGAATTGGATGGTTTACTGAATAAAACTTATTGCTGGTCTTCTACGTAAATACCGGCAGATATAATGGCGCCGCCAATTCGGCGTTTGCCATAAAGCAAAGGGACTGGGTATCCCTGAGAGGCAGTGTTCGTCACGCCCCCAAAGGCGTACGACGCTTTATTGTCAGCGGATTCTTTTCGTGCCAGGCCAGCTGGCTGTGGAGAAAGCATCTGAACGACGCCACCGAGTATCATCGCAGCCCCCATTTTATAACCAAATGCTGACACGGGGTTGCCAGGAACAAAGTAAGAGCCGACAGCAGAGGCAACAATAATAACTGCTCCAAGAATTGTTTGAAGCAGTCCCGCCTTTTTACTACCAATTAAAACAGGAACAATTCGGATGACTTCACCACCAACAGGAAATCCTAAATCATCCTTCCCAATATTTTTTTCACCCTTAAATACCGCATAGGTTAGTCCACGCTCTTTGCTGGTAATCATGAATTTTTCGAAGCCTGGTATCGTTGCCGATAATGCCTGCCCTGCTTCATGAACAGTGCTAATTAAACGATAGTGAATTTTCCCAAAAGTTTTACCTAATACTCCAGAAAGTATTATTTTGGTCATTGTTTCTTTCATTTGGCACCTAACAGAAAAAAGCAGCATTTCAATGCTACTTTTTATTTAACCTATTTTTGTTTGTCTACCTTGATTATTAAATCACACTCTTCTTTATTAAGATCGCCACTTTGACCTATACTCCTCTCTATCCTGCAATCACGGGCAAATTTCCTTACGCCCATCCTTGCATATTTATCACCATTGCTTGAAAGGAGTTGATATATAAAGTCATCGTCTGACCTATTATATCGTTGTTGTGCATCCATTAATGCCATCATGAATGCCATGCGTTTTACATAAATATCGACAGTGGCGCTTTCTTTTAATTGCGGATGGCGTGATAAATAATCATCAACTGTTCCCGCAAAAGTTGATGATGCCAGAAGTAATGTGGCTCCGAAGATAGCTTTTTTCATTCCCTATATCCTTTTGCTGTTTCAACAAAAGGTTAACATAGAGAATGATATCGAACGATTTTCATTGTCCTTTCCATCCAGTAC
The DNA here is from genome assembly GCF_029967715.1 of Klebsiella sp. V115_8. Lineage (NCBI taxonomy): Bacteria > Pseudomonadati > Pseudomonadota > Gammaproteobacteria > Enterobacterales > Enterobacteriaceae > Klebsiella > Klebsiella sp. V115_8. The sequence continues at coordinate 248,942 of NZ_JASCAR010000002.1, read as the reverse complement.
CCACCATACGGCACGCGCTTGCTGAGATGGCCATACAGGTGATGCAGCAGCAGGTTCCCTTCCAGCAGAATCCCGGCGTGGTTCCACTTATCCGCCTGCACCTGCATGATCACCATATCACCCGGTTGCGGTGGACCATCAAACTCACGGAACCCGCATTCATACCAGCAGTCCTGATAAAAATTGTCCGGATACTCCTTTTCCCACCACGGATAATCGACGCGGTAATCGTGCAGCTCGATGCCGTGGGTTTGCCGAAAATAGCTCATCACCAGGCCCCAGCAATCGTAGTGGCCCAGCACGAATGGTCGCTCGAGGAGCGGCAACTCACCACGCGGGTGGATGGTACGGAGATCGCCTTCTGGCCAGCTGATAATATGCCAGGGGAGAAGGGTCGAGTCGCATTGCGCTTTATCCAGTTCGCTCGGCTGGGTGGTGGCGTCAGGATGGCTGTGAACAATACCGGTGATCGTTCCCCATTCCTCAACCTCCGCATAATCCTCCGGCGCCAGCACAAAATTATCTTTCGACTCTGTGGCCAGGTTCCGGCAGGGGAAATAACGCTCCACTCGCCCCCTCTGGGCGACGAGGCCGCAGGCCTCGCGCGGATATTCTGCGGCCGCATGTTCCTTGATGGCCTTAATCGTTTTCTGATGCATATCAGCTCCTGATTAATGAGGTGCCGGGGAACCCGCCAAACGGCAGCTCACTATTCTCACCATGACGTAATTTGCAGGCCGTGAGCGTTCCGTTGCAGACATCCTGCGACGGGTCATCAACTGGCTGATTGTTCCTGTCAAAATACCGGGTGCCGGCATAGTCGCACCCGTTACCGCTGCGGTATTGATTGCGGATACACCAGGTACAAATCGCATGCAGCTGGCGAGTGGGGATCACCATCCCCTGCAGGGCAAAAGGGCTGGAGAGAGTAAATTCCACCTTCTCATCGTCTTCATAATGCTTTACGTCAATGAAGAAGAGCCGCCGTTTCTCCTGCGTCGGATCGGCTGAGGCATTCCCGTCCGGAAAGTTCTTCGCATCGAGATACTGTTTTTGCGTGTCGTGGATGACAACCCGCGCCAGAGCCAGATCGTCGTAATGAAGACAGAGCGCGGATATCTTCCCGTCGATATTCCCTACCCGCAGCGTTGGCTGCGCGTCGCTGCCCGTGGTGGAGGACTCGATCCCTTCGATTTCACATGGCCAGGCTTTATACTCCCGCCCCTGCCACCAGATGCTTTTCGCCGGCAGCTTATCCAGGTCGCCGCCAGCGGCGAGGATTTCGGCTGCAGTATGGGGAACGTTATAGCCGTGGAAATACAAAACCTCGTCCAGGCCAAACGCCTGGCCATCGATCTCCAGGAGACGAACCTCATCGCCTGGCTCTAACTTCTGATAATTCGCGTTAAGGCTCATGGTTTAAATGCCTGAATAAAAGTGGCTGAAAGTGAGTAATTTCCGCCGCCCAGCGGCACCGGTTTATATTGTTCGCAGCGGAAAAGCCCCACCTCTTCCAGAGGCGGGGTCCACTGAAACGCGCGGGTGCCGGCATGACGGTCGAGGAACTGCTTAATCGGTCGGATATAGTCCTCCGTACCGACAAAACTCAGCTCCCAATCCTGTGATCGGGTGTTAATACCATCGCCGGATACCTGCGCATACCCGTCACCGAATTGCGCCTTCCGGACACGAAAGTTAACGGTCTGCTGGGGATTAACCCGCGGACTCCAGGTGAATATCTCAATAGCCATCAACGTTGCCCTTTAACTGCATTCCAGACCATCCCGCCAGGTCGCATATCCTGCGCCATCAGCTCCCTGTATTTTTTCTCCACAAACGAGCCAATCTGCTGGCCAAACTGCTCAAAACCAGACGGCGCCTGCGTTGAGGTGTTTCCGCCTTCAATCGTGATATAGACTTTTGGCCCTTCCGACGCGCCGGCGTTCTGACCACCACCGACAGCGCGTACACCCAGCGAACCATCGCCGGCACGCGTCAGTGGCATGATGGCCTCCGGCCCGGCCTCGCCAAATACGCCGGCCCCTTTTGCGAAAGCGAAGAACTGCGGAGAATCGTAGACCTGGTTGCTGTATGCACTCAGCGACGGTGAGTCGTAAACGCCGCCTTTGGCGTTAAACTGGAAGTTACTGGCGGCATTCTGGATCGCCGTCCCCGAACCTGCATCTGCAGCACCTGCGGCGCCCGTGAAAACGCTGGTCCCGACGCCCACCACGCCCATAATGGTTTGCATGACAGAACTGGTGACCAGCGCCTGAGCGGCCATATCAACGAGGTTTTTTATGACCGACTGCGTGAGCGAGGAAAACAGGTCAGCCATGTTCTCCTTAAAGCTTCTCGTCCGCGTTAGCATGCTCGTCAGGAAGTTGCTTGAGCGCTCATGGGCCGTTTCAAATAACCCGACGGCCAGGCTCTGGAATTCTCCCTGTGAGCGGTATAACTCCAGCGACGTCTGATACTGCGCATCGGCGGATTCTTTCGTCGCTTTCTGCATCAGCATTTCGTACTGTTCTTTGCTGATCGCGCTGCCCTGGTAGTACGCCTGCAGCAATGCCTGCCGCTGCGCAAGCTGATTGCGCAGCGAGACCAGTGGATCAACTTCGCCGGCGATATCCAGTGCCGGCGCCGCGATTTCATCGGCATGCGCCTGCAGCAGCTCTTTCGCGGTATCTCTGGCCAGCGTTATTCGTGCGGCCTGGTACTCTTTTTCATCAAGAAGGCGGGCTTTGAAAAGCTCAGCCAGGTCCCGGCTGGCTTCCTGCTCTTTTCGCAGAGTTTCCCGGGCGGGGGAATACTGCGCGGCCAGATCCAGTCGCTGTTTCTGGTAGTTCTCTGCGTTCATTAACAGCGCGCGCTGCAGGTCAGCATCACTGGCGCCATTTTTCTTCGCCGCTTCCTGCAGCTCCCTGTTACTGTCCTTTTCCTGCAGGTTAATTCTGGCCAGGCTGGACGCATGGGCTTCTTCAATTTGCTGCCGCAGCGTTTTGAACTGGTCGACCTTGGACTTACTGCCTTTCCCCGTGCCGGTACCGCCATCGCCGCCCCAGGGATTTCCCTCTCCGGTCTCTTTGGGGGGCGTGCTCAACGCCCCTTTCAGATCGTCCGTAAGGGAGGTTATTTTTCCCGATAAACCCAGCTGAGCCAGTGTTTTTGCATCACTGACACGCTTAATGTTTTCCTCGGTTTTGCGGAGTCCCTCGTTAACGCTATCGAGATCCGCCCGTGCACGCGCCTGGCCTTTTGTTACCCCTTCCAGCTGGCCGAAGGGGTCAAACCCTTTCAGGCTGTCGATACGACTGTCGGCATCCTGAATCTCTTTCATCAGCTGGTTACGCTGCACGACCTGGTTTTCGTACTGATCCTCCAGGTCGAACTGCTTCACATTTAACTGGTTAAGCGAGAGGCGCATCAGCGCTTCACTGGTTTCGACTACGGCATCTTTTAAATCAATGGCTGACTGCCTGGCCTCCTTTGCTTTCTCATGAAAGTAAAGGAGGCCCGAACCGGCCAGCATCGCGGCGCCGAACGGACCACCGATTAAATTTAATGCGCCTCTTGCCAGCCCCACCGCAACGGAGGCCGCGCGGGCTGATATCGACAATTGCCGGTTTGCCGCCGCCAGTTTCAGTTTCGCCTGGCTGGCCAGGTTCGTTTGCTCAGTTTCCTGCCGGATAAGCCGGGTAAACTCATCCTGGTAACTGATATTCATCCCGTACTGTTTAGCCGTCCGCTCCATCTGCCGGTAATGGCCAAACTCAGCGTCGTTCTGTTTCAGGATGGCAGCTGTCGAATCCAGCGTTTTGCGGGCAATATCCGCATCAGCCTGCGCCCTCGCTTTTACCGCCGCCTGGCTTTCCCGCCAGGCCGCGATATTCTCCCGCAGCCCTGCAGTCAGTTTCGTGGATAGCACGGGGATCAGGCTGTAAAGCGCCACGCTGGAGACGGTGTTGAAATTGTCTGCTAGGCTGTTCAGTGCCTCCGTGGCAACCTGTATCCCGCTGCGGAGTGGCCCGTTACTGCTCTGGCCGATCTTAATGACCATCCCCTCAAACGCACTGCTCAGCCCCAGCAAATCGCCGTTCAGGTTGTTAACCCTGATGGATGCCTGCTCATGCGCCGTTTTGGTACCGGTCAGGGAAGCGGTCAGCTCATCAAGCTTTGAACGGTTCTGGACCAGGATAGACGCCGCATTCAGGTTCTCCACGCCAAACAGTTTTACGGCCTGGGCCGTGGAGAGATTTTTCCCGGAAAGAATGGTCAGCGCCTGGCTGAGACCAACCACGGACGGCTTGAGGCTCTTGTCTGTGCCCTTTTCCAGGTTCAGGATGACGTTACGCAGCGCCGTGCCGGCTTCACCGCCTTTAATTTCACGCTCTGCCAGCACCTGAATCGCGGCATTCAGCTGCTCAAAACCAACGCCGGCCTGTGCGGCTGCGACGCCACCATTTTTAATGGCGGCCGCTGTATCCACAATCTCCGACGATCCGTACTTCGCGCCGGCAGCCAGCACGTTGATATAACGATCCGCTTCCTGCGCGCTCGCCCCGTACTGGTTTAAGGAGAGCGCCAGCGTTCTGGTCGCATCGGGCAGCGTTGTGCCGGCGGCCTGCGCCAGGATAAGCGCGCTGTTCGTAGCCTTCTGCAGTCCATCGGACGTTTTTAAAAGCTCCGGTTTAGCCGACGCCATCAGCTTTAACGCTTCGGCGGCCTGGCTGGCGCTGTACTCTGTCGTGCGCCCCATTTCCTGCGCAGCCAGATCCAGCGCTTTCATTTCAGCTGCAGTCGCACCGGTGATGGCCTGCAGGTCTGATAATGCCTGTCCATATTGTCTGGACGTGGTGACGATCGTGCCGATGGAAAGGCCGGCTCCTGCCAGCCCCGCCAGCCGGCTGGCCATCCCGGATATCGACAGACCGACCTTCTTATAGGCGTCCTCCGTCTTTTTCGCGTCCGCCTGGGCATTACGGTTAAACCGTCGTGACTGCTTCTCCGCATCGCCATACGCTCCCAGCAGCTGGGATTTAAAACTGGCTGCGTTCAGGTGCAGTCCGACCGCTAAAGATGCGACGTCTGCCATTACATTAATGCCCTCATGACTGCCGCGCATTCATCATCGACCCGGGATGGCGCAGGTGTGGTTTCGGTAGGTGGCGCGTTTTCATCGCCAGGACGGCGGAAAGTGCCCTGTTTCAGGAAGTAGGCTCGCCAGTGGTACAGAGTGTTTGCCGGCAATGCGGCAATTTTGGATGGGTCAGGCTCGCCCCAGCGGTCGGCCAGCCAGAAAATCAGCTCCAGCCAGGGCGAGTCACTCAGTTTTTTTCCGCTTCCTCCAGCTTGCCGATTGCGTGTTGCTTCACTTTTTCCACTGCGGCCAGCAGTTCGGGGTTTTCATGGGCCTTCAGCAGCTCGGCTGCCGTGGGTTTAAACTCATCCGGAATGGCCGTTCCATCCGGCTGAACCAGTGCATCGATGACGATCTGGATGACTTGCTCCGATGCCTCGCGCGCTGCGCCAGCTTTTGCGGTTTCAGCCATTTTCTCTTCGTAGCTGATGAGGTAATCCCCGGTCAGGCGGCGGATGAATACGGTGGCGCCAAACAACTCGGTTTTAATGACGGTTGGCTCCGATTTAAGCAACGCGGATTTCAGCGTGGACAGGTAATCTTTATCTTTCACAGGTAGTCCTTAAAAATAAAAAGCCACCCGAAGGTGGCTGTTTACAGGTTAAGTTAATCAGGCGCCGCCGGAGACAGCGACGGTTCCCCAGGAGATCTTGTTCTGCTTACCCTGAACAGTGATCTGGATGACCTCATTCGCCGGAGCGGCGATTTCATTCATCTGCCAGCCGGACAGCGCCAGGAGCATCGTCGCTGTTCGCTTGTTGGGTAATTCGACGTACAACTGGATGGTCTTGCGGGCTTCTGCTGCGTTCAGCAGCGCGGCAAAATCGGTATTGCCCGGATCATCAATGAAGCCCAGCGACTTTTCAGGCCCGTCAGGCAGATCGCTGATGGACTGTTTCTGCTTATCCAGTAACGTGGTGCAGTCGACAAAGCCCCCCGTCTGTCCCATTGCACCCAACGCTTTACAGTTAATCAGCGGTTTCAGCGCTGACGTGGCAGCGCCAGGCTCCCCGTATTTCACAATGGTGCCCGCCGGCAACATCGCATATTCAGGCGAAGTTTTATCAGCCATATTTCTCTCTCTTTTTATACGGCAGCGGATGCTACCTGTTTTCAATGCCGTTTCGGATTTCCACGGTTAACACGCGCAAAACGGTCTGGAGGTTGTAATCCAGGGCGGGTCGGATAAAGGGGTCTGCAACCTGTTTAACCGTGCCAAACTCCTGCGCCAGCGCCTTCATATGGTGCTGCTTGCTGGGGCCGACACGGAGCGTTACAACCGCGTTCCCTTTACCCTTGCGGGTGGAAGAGCGGATTTTGATTGAGTCCCGCATGTGCGGCCCGGCAGACGTTTCGTCAAAGCCGGCATGCTGCTTCATATCTTCCTCGACGACCTTTAGCGCTTCGCGCCCGGCATCCCGCAATACCTTCGTCGCCACTTTTTCGCCCAGGGCCATTAACTGCCGCTCCAGCTCATCCAGCCCTTTAACTTCCATTCGGATCACGAAGAGTCCTCCACGTAGTGAATGATGAAATCGCGGGTCAGGCGATACTGAATGCGACGATTCGTCAGCTGGTTTTTATCCTGATGGATACCGCCTCGCTCCACATACTGAACCGGGATACCCTCCAGCTGGCCATGAACGACGGACTTCAGTTCCGTCCAAATTTTTTTATCCAGCTGCAGCAGTGAGGTGTAATCATCGAGACGGTACAGATTCACCTGGATACGGGCAGAGACAATCCCCGTTCGCAACATTCCCGAGACCATTTCCGGGTCAGAGATACGCTGAAAGGTCGCACCTTCCTGGAGCGTGTCCGGCAGTAAAAGCGGATACGCATTCATGCCGGTGATGCGCTCCAGCGCATCCTTAATCGCCAGCTCTATCATGCCGCCCGTCAGCCTCCCCCGTGATAATGATCCGGTCTGTTTTGCGGTCGATATTCCGGACGGTATAAACCAGATTTTTCGTCGTGATTTTCCAGTCAATATCAACCAGCACACCCGGATAGACCGTAAACAGGCAGGTTTCCACCACCTGCTGCTGATCCAGCGTGCGGACTTTTCGCCCCGATACCAGCTCCCGTTTTGCCCACGCTTTTCCCGATTCAACCTGCTTTTCCGGTAGCGGTTCGCCCAGCGGCCCCCGACCGGACTGAACGTAGCTAATCGCAATGCGACAGTTCATATCACCCGGTTTCAGGCTCATAGCGTATGCTCCTGCAGGGGGAAAAGAAGATGCCTAACCGCAGCGGTTTCCAGCCACTGTCCGGTATGGCCATTCAGATACGCATCGCTGACCAGAAACTGAATGGCCAGCCGGATATCTTCATCCGCGATAAATCCGCGGACGGTCTCCGGGAGTGCCTGCAGTTCTTCATCACTGGTGACCAGCTTGCAGTAATAATCACGCTCGATGCTCCGCTGCGCGGCGTTCACCATTTGCGTGAGCATGGCGTCATGCTCCGTGAAATCCAGCTCCAGGCGTAGCTGGGTTTTCAAATCATCCAATGTCAGTATCAAAATCGCTGTCTCCCGGCTTCGGTTTCAGCGCGCGTTCGGCATCCTTCGGCCATACCGCGATACGGCGCTTAACCAACTCTTCGGCGTGCGATCCTTCAAACCACGCGATATCACCACGGGAATAACGGCTATGCGGACCGAGGAACACAACGGATTTACGTTCTGCCTGTGCGACCACGGTCGCACGGTTATCCTGTGCGGTCTCAGTCGCATGGTTGTCCTGTGCGACCGTTTCTTCCGGCTCCACTGCTTTATTTTTCGCAGCCATAGCATTCTCCTTAAAGGGAAAAGCCCGCATATGCGGGCTTTATTAACAGATGAGTGGGTTAGAACAGGACGCCGGTACCCAGCACCAGACCTTCCGGATGACGGAAGCCGATATCGTGTTCGAGGACGACGCGGATCAGCGACTGGTTACGCGAGAACGCAGAAACGGGGTTACCTTCTGCATCGAGATAGGTGGCTTCTCTGGAGAAATCGACCTTCATGGAACCATCTTCACCGATGACAACATCATTGAAGTCGGCGAAATAAATTTCCGTTTCCTTACCACTTTCGCCCAGGTTAACCGGGATCGCGCTGGTATACTGAATCGGATAGCCCTTGAGCATACCCTGCGCCATTTCCGGGTAGACTTTGTTGCCGTTGCCGTCACGCAGGCCAAACAGCTTCATATAGGTACGGTTCGACATACCCCAGCCGCAACGGATCATCAGGCTGTTGCCATCCATCGCCATCAGAATAATCTTGTCCAGGTACTCATCAACCGTGTTCAGGTTGATCGTGGAACCCGCTTCCCACGGCAGCAGGCGGTTCCACTGAGTCGCACGCGACTTCATACCAATCGGTGTATCGCCGGTACCGTCATCGCGCATAAACGCTTTATCCTCACGAACAGCGATGGCGGTCAGAATATCCTGCAGGACCAGCTGCTCAACGTTAAAACCGGCGCGACCAATCAGCTGGTTCGACATCGGGACCAGGGCGATCATGGTTTTGGCACTCAGTTTTACGTCGTCGAATTTTGATTCAGACGTCTTGGCATCCTTTCCTTCTCCGGTGTAGCTGGCCGTTGCACCGCCAGCCGAGCGCGGTAACGTCAGATTGCCGTTAGGCAGCGGAACGGAGCGGGCACCCAGCTTACGGACAATGGTACGGTCGCTCAGCAGCTCGATGACTTCGTTTTGCATGTTCTCCGGGATGAGCGCCCCACCGGAACCCGCAGCGGTGGAAATGGCCATCGATACGGACTGGTCATTCAGCTCTTCTGAAGCGAATTTTGCCGCGTCCTGCAGATTCCCTGCGCCTGCGGCGACAGACATCACCAGTCGGGTCATGCCAGCACCGGTGTACTGTTTCGGCTCCTGCTTAATAATAATGCCGGGGGCCTGCTGAGTCGCTTTCACGGGCTTTGCGACCAGCGCCGCAGCACGTTCGGCCGCTTCCAGGCGTTCAATTTTGGCGCTGATATCAGTGAACTGCTGCTGCAGGTTCGCAAACTCCGTCATCTGCTCCGCAGTCAGCGTGCCGCCGCTGGCGTCAATGGTTGCCAGGGCCTGAACCTGTTCGTTGATACCCGCACGCTGACGACGCAATTCTTCAATATGTGGCATTTTATTTCTCTCTTTTTAGACATAAAAAAAGCAGCCTGCTGGCTGCTTAAGGTGACGCGGTTTGTGTTTGCGCCGGGTTACATTTTGGTTTGCAGGTCCATCGCGGCTGCCTGCATCTGAATGGAAGTTTTTTGACGGGGTTGCTGATACTTTGCCGCGATAGCATTGATCGCCGCCTGGGGGTCAGAGACTTCATCCGCCAGGCCGGCAGACACAGCGCCAGGGCCAAAATACAGCCCCGCCTGCGTATCAATGACGGCCTGCTGCTTCAGGCCGCGATAATCGGCGACCGACCCCGTAAACGTCTCGTACATTTCGTCGATCATGCCCTGGAACATACCCAGCGACTCTTCACTCAGTGGTTCATGTTGGGTGCCGTTATTTTTGTTATCTCCCCGGTAAATGGTGGTGAACGTCAGCCCCATTTTTTCTTCCATCTTCGACGTATCGAGGTGCTCCATGATCACACCAATCGACCCCACGCCACTTGTCTGGCTGACGATGATTTTGCTGCAGGCCGATGCGATGAAATACGCGGCGGAATACGCGCTGTAGTTCACAATCGCCGTGATGGGTTTCGTGTCGCGAGACTGGTAAATGTAATCGGCCAGCTCCTTGCACCCCACCGCTGCGCCGCCGCCGGAGTTAATATCCAGAACGATTTCGCTGATTGAGGGGTCGTTTAACGCCGCCTGCAGCTGCCCGCGGATCCGCTCGTAGCTGGTCAGCTCGGAGCACATCGCCGTAATCTGCCCCCGGCGTGGAACAAGAATGCCGTGAACGGGGATCACCGCCACCCCGCCGGTGGGCTGGACCTGCTCAGCAGCAGGTGATTTACCCGGATTCAACGCCATCTGAATGACGGCATCTTCGGTGATCCCCTGAATACGGGGGATGAGCACCGCTTTCACGGAGTCCATTGTTTGCCGCGTCACGTAATGCGGCACGCCAAAGACCATATCTGCCAGGTGCGGCAGGTTAATTAATTTCGTTGTCATGTTGTCTTCCAGGTCATCCCGCGCGGCGGGAAATAATCAGGCTCTGGCCAGAAGGGTTTCGATTTCGGCCAGCTGTTTTGCTGTCGGCGACTTATCGCCAGGAAGGATCTTCGCGCTGTCGACCATATTGAGCGGCGTCAGGTATTTGTCCCCGCCAGCAATTGGCGGCAGATTCTCCATACGCCGGATATCGTTAGTGGATAGCCATCCCCACTGGCGGCCCAGCGCATACGATTCATAGCGTGATTTCTGATCGCCTCGCAGCAGCCCGGAAACGTTGAACTCGATGTACAAATCCCGGCGTTCGCTGGGCAGAAGCAGATCGCGCTGCAGCGCACCCTCATGGCGTTTCAGCCAGGCCAGCAGCGTATACATCACGAACTGCAGGCCCTGGTGCTCGATGTTGTTGTTGGTCGCTTTCGCCAGCATCTGCACCATATGTGGCGGGATTTTATAGAGCCGGCAGACCTCTTCCACGCCCCACTGCCGCGACTGTAGCAGCTGCGCCTTTTCGTTATCCTGCGACAGTTGTTTGTAGCTCATGCCCTCCTGCAGCAATGCCACAGAGAACATATTGTGAATACCGGAATGGCGCTCGGTCCATTTCGCCAGCAGGCGATCAATAGCATCCTGGCTTTTAATGGTCGCAGCCTCTTTCGGACGCTCTATCACCCCGCTCATCGTTGTCCCGCGCCGAAATGTCGCGGCCGCATGCTCCTCAACCGCCAGATTCAGCCCCAGAACATCGGCGTTCGTCTGAATGGGGGAACTGCCGATATAGCCATCCAGAGAAAAGACCTTCACATGGTGCATCATGCGCATCGGCAGAATTTCGCCGACTTCCGGGAGTTGGTAATACGGCATACCGTCCGGCCCTTTCAGCACAATGACCTTTTTCGGGTTAATGGGGATCAGCTCTTTCGGGTAGCCTTTTCCGTCCCGTTCGATGATCGAGTAGCAATTTCCCTCCAGCCCCAGCAACCCTTGCTGCTGCTCGAAATACTCGAATGAGGTGTCTTTCCTGTTAGGCTGGGAGTGAATCAGGTCATAAACCGGGTGATCCGTCGCACGCTGGCGCCCGCCATTATTATCCCGCCGGTAAAGTTCGCACGGCAGCTGCGCGACGGACTCCGCCAGGAGGGTGACACAGGCCCGGATCGCAGAAAGTCCCAGAGCGGTTTCCGGCGTGATTATGATGCCAGTTTTGCTCTGGCTTGAACGAACTCCGCCCAGCATAGCTTCCCAGAAGCTATTACCCGAGTATTGTCGGCCCCTGAACATCTGGGGTAGGAACATTATTTACCTCCGCCATTGCTGACGCCGGAGGAAAAGGCCCGGGTTGTCATATATGACCAGCCCAGACAAATAATCCCTCCTGTTATCAATCCCACTGATGGAGAAATAAGCCAGGCACCTGCGGATAACAATCCAGCACCAGTGAGGCCGACAATAAAACTCAGAACTGAAATTAGCATGTTATATCCTCCTCATCATATACGGATGTCATCACTGAACTGTTAAGCATGGCGCGCCCCAGCCCCATCATTAAACCAACCGCACCATCTATCTTGTTCTGCCGCCCTTCTTTCCCGGGACGCACAATATCGTCACTTCCGGGAAGGTACTGGCCGACGATATTGGAAATACACCAGTTCATGACAGGGTGTCCGTCATGATGGAATCTCCCCGAGATGAGCGCAGCCTCAATCTCTCTCATAGGATCACTCATATGGGTAAAATTTTGTCTTATCTCGACAGGCTCAAGCCCCTCTTCCTCAAGCATGTGACGTAATGAAGTCGCGCCATAAGGATCAATGGGGCATTGGGCAATTTTTACGGTATTCCGCAGCTTCAGGATCGTTTCAAATATCAGCCTGTAATCAACTTCGCCACCATCGGTCGGGATCAACTTACCCTGCCGGACAAAGGACTGATAACGTTCTGCGGTACTTTTCAGCGCGGTCTCCTGCGAGTAAATGGTTTCTTCTGGTGCCCAGAACAGAGGAGAAACACAGTAAAAATGTGTTATTCCGTCTATTTCACGACGAAAAACTGGAACCACGGCATTGAGGTCAACTTTCGAGGCCAGATCTATACCCAGCCAGCATTCTTCCCCTTCAAAATCTGACAACTTAAGGTTTTTATCGGCTGCATCCATCCATTTTCTCAGGTCGTAATAAGCTGATTTTGCACTTACCCAGCGATTGAAATGCTTGGTCAGAATCTTGTTTGTCTGCCCGGGAGTCGACATACCCAATAATTGTTTAGCCCGCAGAAAATCTGCTTTTACCGAAATGCCATAGTTGGGGTTTGCCTTGATTAATGCCTCAGGAGTCGTCCAGTCATCATCGTCATCAAGGCCATAAATCAGCCCAAATATGGTTTCATTTTCCTCGCCATTACGGGTTCTCCGCAGGATCTCGACAACCTGAGTACGCTTTTCATAGCAAGGGGATGTAATGTCATAGCCGGCGGTGGTGATGATCAGTGTCATCGGTTGTTCACGAGCCCCCATACCGGTGGTCATGGTGGTGTAAAGCGCATCAGTAGTATGTTCGTGATATTCATCAATGATGGCGCATGATGGCGAATCACCATCCCCCGGGTCACCGATCACAGGCGCAAAAACCGAACCGTCAGGGCGCGTCATTTTTTTTGCCCAAGGTTTTATCGAGAATTTTTGCCGCAATGCCGGCAGCTTTTTCACCATTTGCAGCGCCGGAGAAAATACCTTCCATGCCTGTTTTTCAGTCGTGGCGCCGCAATAGACTTCTGCACCATGCTCGCCATCTGCACAAAACATATAATTTCCTACAGCAGCGGCAATAGCGGATTTCCCGTTCTTCCTGGGCACCTCGATATAGATTTCAGAGAAACGACGCAGGCCTGTCTTCTTGTGTACCCATCCAAACGGTACGCCAAGAGCGAACTTCTGCCAGGCTTCAAATTCAATCCGGAGTTTACGCCGGGCCCATTCCCCTGAGGTATGAGGCATTTTCTGGGCAAAACGAAGAAATCGTTCTGCTTTGTTTTTATCGAAGCGGTAGGGCCAGTGGGGATCCTTTGCTCGTTCGAGGTCGTCCAGATGTCGCTGACAGGCAAGTACCGTTAACTGACACGCCAGAATCTTCCCGCCAACGATATCCCGCGCATACTGGTTCGCCGCATTGACGTTCGGATAGGTAGCCATCAGTCAAACTCATCGAATTCATTCCCGTCATCGTCCGGATCCTTTTGTCCGCTGGTCATGCGAAGACGACTGAGCGGATCTAACCCCAACAGAGAGCCGAGGCGGGCAAGCTGGGAAACCGAGTCATTCCGGACATTAACTGCAGGGTGTTTTTTCAAGCCCCCCATTTCACTTTCTGAGGTCAGTCCGCTGGCCAGCATTTTTTCGGCTTCGAGCATCAGATGAAAAGCATTGCAGTAAGCCAGCAACAAAGGTGCGTCCTCCAGCTCAAACACCCCTCGGTCGATGAGTATTTTGCTTTGCGTCTTCCACATTCTTATTGCCGCCTCCCCCATTAACTCAGCGGGAGGCGCAATACGTGTTAATTTGCTTTTTTGCCCGGTGGGTAAAGTAGGTTTTCGGCCACCACCGGACGATCGAATTCCTCCGGCCATAAACGTTCCTTTGATAGATGAAACCTTCCGGAAAAAAGTTTCTTATTTCTGGCGTGTAAAAATAGACTTCAACGGGCAGTCCCGAAGCGCGAAAGGGGTCAGGGATTTGATCCCCCCTCCCCCCTGGCTGCAGCTGCCTCAGTCGAGGTGGAGGTCGTCATTCCGGCTGCGCCGGCGGCGAATACGGTTCGCACTGCGTGGGCCGGCATATCCCAGACGTTCAATGAACACCAGTTGTTATACCGGCGGTCAGGATCCTGTCGCTGTAGCAGATCCTCCATCGGCCTGCAGTACGCTTTCTGGAAGCCGTTCATCTAATGGCTGGTTCTCGAAAACCTTCATCCCAAACTGACCGATCCAGGTGCTAACTGAGTTGATGTTCCCTGCGATGAAGTCGGTCACCTCGGCGATCAATCCTTTAACGACGACATCCGTGCTCTGACGCCAGTAATTCTCAATCGCGACCAGCAACGGATCGGAACCATTACTGACAGATTGTTCACCTACGCTATACGTTTTTTTCTTCGCGCTATCGGTTATACATCGCAGCTGGCTGGTCTGGACGGCTCCAACCTCTGCTGCAATTACCTGCATCGTCAACGTAGCCACTTTGTTCCCGTCTGCATCAGCGCTGGATGCATAGAACATGGAGAGCGTCAGATCCGTGCGTTTATACATCATTGCTTACCTCCCCTACGATGGCGGGAACGACGACCGCCGGGAAACGGAGATTGTTGATCCTGTACCAGCTCATCCCCTAAAGGTTCCTGAGCCGACTCAGCAGCCGGTGCCGGTGCAATATCATGCGCAATCGTCAGTTTCAGCAGTGGGCGGCCGCCCTGGACATGCTCAAAATGGATGCCATGCACGGCTTCATTCATTCGTGACTGACCATCCGTCTCCAGAACGGTCAAAACGCCATCAACGTATTCAATTTTGAAACTCTTCATCGGGTTCTCTCTGTTGCTGTTTTCTTGCTGTGGCAGGTCCAGCACAATGACTCCAGATTAAAGTCATCATCGGTACCGCCATGAGCTTTAGGAATGATGTGGTCGACACTTGAGGCTTTCGTGGCAATACCGTCTCGCCTGCAGTTCTGACAAAGGTATTTATCCCTCTTCATGATACGGGCCCGTTTAATTTCCCACGGTCGACCATAACCACGTTCCTGCCGAGTTTTTCCGGGCTGGTAGTTACGCCAGCCATCACCAGCGTGTTGCTGCCGATGCATCTCACAGTATCCTCCGACATCATTGGTCACAGTCGCGCATCCTCTGTGCCGGCAAGGTCGTTTAGCTCGTGGCGGCATAAGCATCCTCGAGCATGAGTTGAGGGAGAGTTAAAGTGGTACTGTCGATGGTAAACTCTGAAACGGGCAGCGATGAGCATGACAATCTGTCACACTCAATCGCCACCAGCTTCTCGTCTACGTATGCAATTTTTAAGTTCTTCATCGCGTTACCTTCTGCGAATAAAAAAGCCCCGCAGATGCGAGGCCATTCAGTTGATATCCCCATAAAGGGATAAACATCATCTTATCCCTTACTGGGGATAGACGTTCTTACTGATTCGTAAATCCGCTCACAGGTCATTCCTGCTGTGTAGCGTTCGTCAGCGATTGCAGCATACCGTCGAGCTTCTTCTGCAAGGTTGCCAAGCATGTCGGCGAGCACTCCGGCGGTGGCGCCGGTTGTTTTGCTTCTGACGGTAGCGGCAAGACTTGCGGTGTGGCTTGCGGCGTCCAGGCGGGTGGCAAGTTTTTTTGCCTGCTGCCGCAGCTGGCTAACAGTATCAAAGAGATTAGCGGCAGCAGTACGCGCTGCAGCTGTTTGCGCTTGAGCATTTTTTACGGCCTCATCGCGGGCGATCAGACGCCCCTGTTCAATCATCCGGGCGGCGGTTTGCGCGTTAACTTCCTGGGACGATTCGTCGCTATCACGTTCTGCCCACCGCTTTTCCCATGCCCGATCGCTCCAGGTTAAACCAGCAACAAAGGCACCAGCAATAATCATTACGGCGATAGCTGGCTTTAAGTGGGCTGCACTCACTGGTCAATCCCCCAGCAAGTCAGCGCACTTTCCTGATCACGGCGTGTTACCTGCCCATAGCAGTTATTGGAGCGCACCCGGCAATCCTTCCCACCGTCTTTTATCCACCAGCGAATCGCTTCACATGCGCCTTTACGATCACCGGCGTTAATCCGCTGATAGAACGCAGACGGGAAGCATTTTCCGGGCCCGATGTTGTATGGGCAGAACGAGGCAATGCCTACTTTTTGTGGCGGGGTCAAAGGGACATGGATATTCCGATCCACCCATGCCAGCGCTTTGTCGCGCTCTATCGCGTTTACCTGATCGCATTTGGCCTGAGTCAGTTTCATACCCTGAGTGACAGGTTTACCATCTATACGCGTGGCCCCGCGGCAAATTGTCCAGATCCCCTGACTGCCATCGCGATACGCTGTAAGGCTGTTTCCTTCTTTCTCATCAAGGAACTGATCCATCAATGTAGGAGCTGATACACCAGCAGCAATGAGGGCCAGCATTGCTGCACTAAGTTTCGCTCTGTTTCCCATCACCACTCCGTGCCGCTTTGCGCCGGTCATCTTTAATTTTGAAATACAGATTCGTCAGGTACGTAAGCAGACCAAAAAGAAGGCTGCCAAGCACGCCAATGGCTGCCCATTGTGATGGACTGACTTTATCTAGCACCTGAAGCATCCAGAACCCGGCGTTTCCAGCTGATGCGCCATAGGCAATGCCGGTTGTTAGTTTGTCCATGCGATACATACTCTCACCTCGCTGTGTGCGGGTGCTGTGCGTGTGTTTGATAGGAACAGGCCCATCGGGCTGATTTAACAACAAGCCGTATCGATGATGATTCCCGTGAGCCTGAAATGAAAAAGGCCGCCAGTACGGCGACCTTTGATTAGGAGATATAGAGATTAGTGGACGACAATTTCCATCTTTTGCCCCAACGCTGATAGCGCTTTTTGGATCGTATCGATTTTGGTACTGTGACCAAGAGACACGATGCGCTGCACTTCCTGTGGGCGCGTGTTAATCAAGCGGGCGAGATCAGCATTGCTGGTGTTGGTGCTGACCAGACGGTTTAACAGCAATACTTTAGCTGCCACGCTGGCCGGAACCTCAACAAACGCATCACCTTCTGCTGATGGAGCGGGAATCTCTCGGCGGTCGTCAAAGTAAAAATCAAACGCCGTCACCAGGGCATCTTGCGCCATTTCTAACGCTTCCTCCCTGGTCTCTCCTCCCGTCATTGCCTCTGGGATATCCGGAAAGAATACCGCCCAGCCGGTTTCGTCATGCTCAAAAATTACCGGGTATCGCATATTGATTAAGTGAACCTCCGCGAGTACCAGCCCCGAGGGGCTGGATTTTATTTGATACCGAGTTGCTTAAGAATTGCCTTCCTCAGCGGTTCCGGTATTTCCTTCCCCGGATGTCTCGGCATTACCGTTTGCTTGCCGTTGAGATAGATTTTCAAGTGGTTAGTACCATCTTTAAATTCTGCCCCTTGAGCTGCAAGCCAACGCCTCAACTCGCTTTGCTTCACTTCCTCCTCCTGTCTGTTTAACTTGAGACAAGTATAAACATTTTTGTTTATAGCATCAAGCAAAGAATAAACATTTTTGTTTATAAAAATAACAGTGGGAGCTATTGCCCAACACCTCTACGCCACGGTGAGGCGAAGCAAATCAATTATGCGATATACGACGATGTGACAAGGGTACTGATGCAATGCATATCGCGAATACCCCCTGTCGTATCGCCGGAAAGCAAAAACCCCGCCGAGCGGCAGGGTTCTAATGGTTAAGCGGTGTGTCGAAGTGACCACTCTTAACAGATTACGATAGTTTTTGCGTACGCGTTAGTGTTTTTATATGATATTAGAAAAATCAACACGGAAGTACAAAACGTGAGCGAGATCATAAAATTAAGAGGGCTGATGAGTTCAAAAACCATAGAGCCGTTCATCCGACACATTAGGTTTCCTTTCTATAAAAATCTTGAAGAGTTCAGTGTAATTAATTTTAATTATCCTATCACAGCATTAGTAGGACAAAACGGAACAAATAAGAGTTCGGTTTTAAGGGCCCTCTATGGCTCTCCTAATAACTACTCTCTTGGTAGCTTGTGGTTTTCCACTGACATTGATGAAATAAAAGATGATGGAAGATCAAGATTCATTTATGGTTATTTCGATTATTCAATCAAAGAAGTTGTCGAAGTAATTAAAACAAGGATCGTTGACCCTGATGATCCTGATCTTTGGGAAACATCTAGACCACTTGCAGGTGATGGCATGAAAAAAATGCCAAAAAATATTGTTTCCCCAAATCAACAAAAGTCGCGATGGAAACAAATTGATAAATTAGTTACCTATATCGACTTCAGGGCATCAATAAGTGCTTTTGACAAATTTTTTTACCACTCTGACTTTAATCTTTATCCTAAGAAAACTTTTTTACGTAAAAGAAGCCACATATTAAAAGATGTAATTGAAAATAATTCATCCAGCTGCAAACCTTTCAAGGGTAAAAAGGAGAGGTTATATAATAACGAACTTCTTTCCAAAGAGAAAGTTGAAATTATAAGCCATATTTTAGGTCGAACTTATAAAAGCATCAGACTAGTGGAGCATGCCCTCTTCACTAATGATAAAGCATCTACAGTTATACTGGAATCAAACAGTCTTA
The DNA here is from genome assembly GCF_029967715.1 of Klebsiella sp. V115_8. NCBI lineage: Bacteria > Pseudomonadati > Pseudomonadota > Gammaproteobacteria > Enterobacterales > Enterobacteriaceae > Klebsiella > Klebsiella sp. V115_8. The sequence goes on along the minus strand of NZ_JASCAR010000002.1, from coordinate 230,323 downwards.
ACTATTCTGAAGCCTTTGCAGGCAGTGGAGAATTTGCAGTAACTTTATTGGTTAATCAGATAATAAAAGCCCCAAATGCTTCTTTAATCTTATTAGACGAACCAGAAGTTTCGCTCCATCCTGCTGCACAAATAAGACTCATGGAATTTTTAAACCAAATTTGTCTTAAAAACAAACATCAGGTTGTTATTTCGACCCATTCATCATCAATTGTAAGGGATCTTCCTCAAGAGTCTATAAAACTTTTTACATTAAATTCCACAACAGGCAAAGTAAGTATTCTTGAAAATGTTAGTCCAGAGGAGGCATTTTTCACTCTCGGTGACAGACTGTCAAAAAAAACAATTTTCGTCGAAGATAAACTCGCTCAGAAATTCGTTGAAAAGGCTTTAAAAACTGGTGGTTCAGCTTTAGTCAATACATTTGATATAATTTACTGTCCTGCTGGAGCAACCACTTTATTAGGTAATATTGCTGTCCCGTTATTTTTATCCAATGTAACTAATGCAGTATTTTTATTGGATGGAGATCAAAAAACACTTACTGACTTTATAAAGTCCACCCAAATTCCAGAAGACCAAGATCCTGCTCTATCTGAAATATTAAAAAGCATCCTTGGGTGTGAAATAAAAATTCCGACAGATGGAAATGGCGGCAAACCTAATGAGAAGCAAAAAAAGCTTCTTCATCGTGGATTTATTGATTTCTCATATAATTTCATAGGTTATTTACCGGTAATAAACCCAGAGGTTTTTTTAATCGAAAACCTACCTGACTTTTATTTAGATTTAATCAAAGACAAGGATACATCAGGCCTATCACCCAAAGAAATAACCGTGGAAATATGTAAAAATGATATTGGGAGCAATGAAATTACATCAGATGATATATTTGCCACGCAAATCAGAATCCTATCAAAAATACCTGATAATCATCCTGCATTTATAGAAACAAGAGAGATGCTGAAATTTTTTCTTGAACATGGTATGATCAGGGATAAGTAAAGTTATGGCGGGTTTTATAATGAGCAAAAAGATCAGAGTTTTCGATTTTTTCTCTGGCTGCGGTGGCACTAGCCAAGGTCTAAAAACTGCTGGTTGTGAGATTGTTTTTGGCCTAGATTTTGATTATGACTCAAGCGAAACCTTTAAGGCTAACAATCCTGATGCCGTATTCATCAATGATGACATTAGGTCAGTTGATGTTGCTGACATCTCTCAATTAGTTGAAACGGCAAAAAAAGATGCAAAGATTCTGTTCTGCGGGTGCGCTCCATGCCAACCTTTTTCAAAGCAAAATCAGAATAAAACCACTTCAGATCCCAGAAGAGGTTTGTTATCAGAATTCGGTCGCTTTGTCGAATTCTACGAACCCGATTATGTATTGATAGAAAATGTGCCTGGTTTACAAAAAGTGGATGTAAATGACGGTCCTCTCTATGGTTTTATTTCTATTCTAAAAAATAGGAATTACAATCTTGTTTATGGCGTTATTCCAGCATTATGGTATGGTGTTCCGCAAACGCGTGAAAGATTTGTTTTAATGGCATCTCTTGAATCTCAAATTCATTTGCCGGAGCGCACTCATAATGGAACTGATATTCCATTCGCTACGGTTAGAGATTGGATTGGTAACATACCCTCTATTGAAGCCGGGGAATCTCATCCGTTGGTGAAAGACCATGTTAGTGCAAAACTTTCAGAGCTGAATTTAAAACGAATTAGATGCACCCCTGAAGGTAAAGGACGAGAATATTGGCCAAGAGAACTTTTGCTTGAATGCCACAAGAAGCATACAGGTCATAGCGACGTTTATGGGCGTTTGGCATGGGATAAACCAGCAAGTGGGTTAACTACACGATGCATTAGTTACTCAAACGGCCGGTTTGGGCATCCCGAACAAGACAGAGCTATTTCTGTTCGGGAGGCGGCCCTGCTTCAAACGTTTCCAATAGATTACATTTTTAAAGGCTCCATGCTATCTAAGGCGAAACAAATAGGTAATGCTGTTCCGCCAAAAATGGCTGAGTCAATAGGAAATGTTTTTATCAAAATTTAAGCTGGAGCCCTAGCTCCAGCTAGTCTAAAGCATCATTAAAACCCCTTCAATAAACCCCATGGCATTATGCAATTCTTTCCTGATGGTACCATCAGAGCATTTAAGTTTCTTAGCGATGCTACGTAAGGAGATTCCGATAATAAAATGAGCAATAATTAACTCATACTCTTCTGGCTTATACTTCCGCAAACGCGCCACACAACCGTCAATCATGATCCCCTCATCGTCATCACATTGCTGGCGTGTTTTCTTTCCATGAGGTAACAAGCCTTTAAACCCAGCAGCAATGGGTTGCCAGTCAACACCACTATTATCGGATGCCGCCCAAGCTCCCCAACGGTCCATTATTTCGTACATATCTCTCATTTTTAAAGCTCCTCAGGATAGAACGCCGAGCGAGTAAGCCCGATCCAGCAATTTAATAATCAATACCGGCTGGGTGCCGTATTCACGCTCAAAAGCGGCTGGGTCATGGTGCAAAGAGCGATGGTGCTTGCGGCATAATGGGATCGTAAAAATATCGTGGGCCTTGGTGCCTACGCCGCCCTGCCCCCAGCCAATAAGGTGGTGTGCATCATCTGCCGGCTGCCCGCAGCACATACACGGCTGTTTTTTAACCCATGAAATAAAGTCAGCTGATAACCATCGAATCCGCTTAGGTCTGGCGAATAGTGTCGCCGGTGCAACAGGATCGACGTTCACAGGTAACAGAGGTTTGTCCGGCGTTGCTATTGCCGTTGGCCTGATTGCTTTTTCGATACGAGGAGAAAGAATGCTGGTGGCCGGTACCGACGGAACAATCTCACTCTCCCTGTAAACCGATTTAATGCCATCGTCTTTAATACGCAGGGATCGGCGCGCCATTTCTTCTGTAATTTCATTTCCAATCCCGGCGCCTACCGCCCACCAGCATAGCTCCGCCAGTGACAATGATCGCTGAGCGTCCAGACAAAGCGCGATACGTGCAGTGTCGATTATCCAGTCAGCGTTATTAACACCTACCAGTTGATCGAGGGTTTGTTCCGGTTGGTTTTTCAGCTCATTATCACAGTGCCAGCATGCGATTATTACACCCGTCGAATGGCGAAACGGGACGAGCTCATGGTGATGGTAATCGGAATGTGTCCACTGACAGTTTTTAACCTGCCGACGCAACCATGACTCGAGGGCACTAACCCCACCAGCTGCAGTGATAACTGCCTTCTTCATGAAAAAAGGTCTAATCCCCATATCATCCCGCAACGGCTGCCGGGCATCAGGAAGACGACCACTGGGTATCTTTTTCATGCTTGCCGGCGGTATTTCAACAAGAACTCGGCCGGCACCGAATAACGGCATTAATTCACTACCCGGTTTAAGCAGGACAATTCCAAGATGGCGTGCAATATCCACGTTAAGCAAAGCTCGCATCAGTCCCTCCACATCTTCTGTATGTAGGTCCTGTCAATCCGTGGCGGCTTCTTCGATTCCGGCAACAACACGCGGATCTCCCACGATGCAAAGTCTCTGGATAAGCTCTTCTCAACCACACAGTTATTTTTACGGTATCGCTCCACCAGCTCTGTAGCCTCAGCCTCTGAAAGCTGCTCGTGTAAAAACCAACTTTTCTTCATGGCTGATCACCGAACAGTCGCAAAAACTCAATCGCTCTTTCCCGCGCTCCGGGTTCTTCAGCGATCATTTCCTGCAGCAGTTGCACGGCGAGCATAGGCTCCTTTCGCCCGACGATGGAAATTCCTCTGGAGACACGGCGAGAGAGTTTTATAAAATTTTTTCTCTCTAACGCACGCAGATGCAACAGGACAGCATTAGACGAGCTAACGCCGAGCATATCGGCCAGCTCGGATAGCGTAGGTGGGTAGCCATGCTGATTGATGTAGGCCACCAGCAGATCGAAAACTTCCTGCTGTCGAAAAGTTAGTTTTGAAGACGAAAGCAAACCGGCGCTCGATGAAGGAGCACCAGTCTGATGGGATTTTGATACTTCGGGGGTTTGCGTCATGGTTTCTCTCCGCGACGCAGCAGGTATAGGTTGTTCAGGCCTATGACGGGAGTGTAACAGAACCAGGCGGAACCTGGTAACCAACTCCAGACCTAGCCTTTTCAATCATCTGTGAAAAGAGAGAGAGAGTCCCCACGATCTCATCCGGCTGCAGAGGCATAAACGAAACAGTATCGCCGCGCCGGTACATCAAAGCGCGCTCACATACAGGAAAGGATGTCAGACGGGCAACGATCACACCATCGTCGCATCTGATAATTGCATAGCCGGTGTTCGGCATTTCTTGTTTTTTACCCACAGCAAAATCCTCAAAATAAACCAGGTAAGCCACTGGGCCTCAACTTAACAGAACCAGTCATCAGCGCTTTCCCAGGTATCCTGAAGGATTTCTTCGATACGTTTTTTATCTCCGTCCATTCCACCAAGCACGGTTAACCCATCAGAACTGGCCCGGCGAATCACAAGTCGGCAGTTATTAAAGTTTTGATCCAATCGCCGCAGTAGCTCCTTCTCCAGAGCAGGCACAGCGCCATCCGGCAATTTTTTTTGGCGATCAATTGTGATTTCCACTTTCATAACTAGCTCCTCATGCAAGTACTGTATAAATAAACAGTATACCTGTTAGGCGAAATGTTCAAGATCTTAATGTCACTTTTCACTACCCATGCTCATGTTTAGCTTGATCTTTTCTCCATAAATGAAAAAAACCCGCCATAGCGGGTCGAGGTTTAAATTACAGGTATTTGGTCATCGTCGTGGTGATAAGCACGGTTGATCAGGAAAGTTACCACCCCTTCAACCACTACATCATCAAGAGCCTCACCTTCTATAGCCTCACCTTCGGTGGTTATAAGGGAACGACCACGTACGATGGCAAACTGAACGTTTCCTGAGCAAGATATAAGCACATGATCGCCCTGACGTGCTCGACGTGACACATCAACAACGGCATAACCAGCGCTCGTTTCTATGACCCTGCAGTTTGCACCGAAATGGCAAAGGCTCGATACCGTAAGTCTTTGTTCAACGTAATCATTTGCTGGAGATGGAAATCCCACAATAGTACCCCCCTGCGACAATACTGTATATAAATACAGTATTGTCGCAGGGCGATTTAGTCAACTACGCAGACTTAAACAAAACGTAAAAAAAGCCGAGCTAGCGCCCGGCCTTGGTCACCATACGTACCGACTAAACAATAGGCGGGAACATATGGAGCAGCTCTTGAATGGCCTGCACGAGGTTAATTACTGCCTCGATCAGGTTCGTCGCGAACTGCATAAAGTTAAGAACATTTATCATGTCCACTTCCCTTTAAAAGAGTTACGGGTAAGCGGAGGAGAGCCCATTGCTGCCCTTTAAATCTTCCTCAAGCAATGGTTTTCTTTATGTCAAGTAAAGAAAGCCCCCTCCTGTGAGGGTTTCAGAAACGGTTCCACCCGTTACCGATAAGGACTATTACTACTTTAGCAACACTTAAAAAAAATGTTTATTGCTTTATAAAGTTTCCATTTCGGTTTCAATGAGATAACAATAAATTTACCTGTAAAAACATCTTTCCCACAGCAAAAATGCACGCAGCCATTGCAAAGGTGGGAGCGTCGATTTATCATTTTTGAGTCAAGTAAAGAAAGCCCCTCTCACATTCAGGCCTCCAACCTGACGTGAGTACCGAAAAACCCGGCAAGCAATGCCGGGTTTTTTCATGCAAACAAAACACCGAATTGCTGTTTCTGTAACCTATTATCCGATGAATTTTGCTGAGCACAAGTGTTGATTTTGACGTTAAATTGAGGTTGCAGGAGGGTAATATTCCTCAAGTCCACGTCGCATGAGGCCTGGAGAAGATGTCAATAAAACAGAAAAAAAAATGAAAATTTGATCGAATGCTGATTTCTTCATCGGAAGAAATGATTACGCGGCCTAAAGCCGCGCAATTAGTCCAGAATAATGCCAACAAGATGCAGTTTTCGCTCGCTGTTTATTGCATGATGTTAAATGTTATTTACTATTCCTAGGTTGCTATACATTACTAGAAATCAATATCCAGCAATAACTTTCGAAAACTTTTGATTAAATCAGCCATGCTTCACTTGGATAGGCTTAATGGAGTCGAGAAGCAGCCGACGGCGCGTATGCTCAGCAAAATGCCGTTTACCCGTGTCTTTCCTGTAACACTCCGTTTTCCCGACAACCCACATAGAGGACGTTTTCATGCAGAAGTTTAAGCTGAGGACCGTCTTTGGTGATCACGGTGCCAGTATGAGTTTTTGCGATTGTCATAGAATCTCCCCTTTGCTACGAAAGTCATACCTCACCAAGTCAAAATCGATAGCAGCACGATGATCGCGGAATAATCCATGACGGCCATGGCGGATGATCTCCCCGGTTCTCTGCGCAACCTGCATATCCAGCCGAGCCGCTTTTATGGAAAGCCCAGTCATTTCAGCTACCTGTTCGGTGGTGATGCGCCCATGTTCTTTGACAAAATCAATAATCCTCCGAACATCCCGCACCTTCTGCAGTTGGGTTCTTTTAGTCATAATCAGCACCTCGCCGCGTTGCGCAGGCAGCGGTTGCGCATTCTGGCAAGCAACCAGAGCTCGTTTGCTGTTGTCGTCATTCCAAGCATCGATGTGTAAACAGTCGCAGCCCGGCGCCACAGCTTTTTGTCTTCCAGCGTCTTCGCCAGGGACAGTGCGTTTTGGACTTTTTTCACATCCTCTTCAGATAATGGTGTTGCAGTCTGCGGCAGGGCAACATCGGGAACCTCAACGCCTTCAACCACTCGATAGACATACTGGTAGCCGTTATGGGTACGATGGAGTTTTCCCGCGGCATGTAGCTGCCGCAGCAAGTTACCTGCTGTACTGGCTTGCAAGTCCAGCGCATCGCAGACATCCTGCAGGACGCATTCTGGCGTCCGACTAACGATGGCAAGCACCATCTGTGCTTTGGTTACTTTGGTTTTTGATTGTTTGGTCATGGTCAAAACTCGTTTACTTGGTTAAACCTGCCGCCTTTCGGCGTCTGTACTCTTCCATCAGAATCTGCGCTGGCGTCGGTCCTGCTGGATGTCTCGGTGCTGCCAACTGCTGACGAATTGGCGGAATCGAAAACCCGTTAGCCAGGTGTTTGGTCCATTTCGTGAGTAAGTTTTCTGCCAGTTTTTTCAGCTCTCCCTCCGTCAGGTTCCTCTCAACTCCGGTTCTGCGCATCTCAAGGCAAATGTGATACAGAACATCCTGTTTCCATGGGTATTTGTCGCTGCCCGAGTATCGGTAAGACTCATTCCTCCAGCGCTTGTATTCCGCCATTACAGATTCGGATGTCAGATTGAACGGGTTAGCACCGCTGGCAGATACCAGAGCAACGAATTCAGCCAGATCCGGTGGCCATGTGTTACCCGCGGCGCAGCGCTCCATGCACTGGCGGCAGACCAGGGTAATCTGGGCATCACTCATCGATCCAATCTGGGCAATCCACATATCCGAGGGCGCCGCCCCGTTCTTCTGGGTCCACCGATTCGAGAATATCTCCCCCATGACCGTCCATAGCCGCCATGCCGTATCCGCCGCCAGCAAGTCCGCGTTGCTTCTCCCAGAGCTCTCTGGCTTCCTGAATTTGCTGGACTGCCCGGGATGCGGTGTTAACTGATTGAATTCTTGCATTGCCGTTACCTCCGGTTGCTGGTTGTGGTTTGGATTTGGCTCTGGCACTTATCACGCTGCGGGCAAATTTCTGCTCCCATTGAATCTGAGTGAACACTTTCCCCTCGGATTTCCAGTACGCGGTGAACTCTGCCAGCTCTGTTGGCAGGTATGCCGGTTCGGGAAGCGCTATTCCCCAGGTAGCAGCCAGTCGCGGCCAGTCCTGTGACGGCAGCCAAAGGTCGTGCATGGCGAATTTCCCGATCGGAATATCCACTCCAGGCAGATACTGAGGTTCCTGAAAAACATTTCCCTTGTGCGCATAGAGAGTGGGGTTTGATCCTTTTCCCTTCCCTTCCCTTCCTTTTCCGTCAGTGAGTCCTCCATGAGGATTCACTGAGTCCTCACTGAGCCCTCCTTGATTAGGAGCTCTTTTTTCTTCCTCTCCTGCCTTATCCTCAGTGAGTTCTGGCGGAAGAGGTATTTTTGAAGCTGAAGGCCTGTTTATTTTTTGATGCTTAAGGAAACCTTTAATCTGTAAATAGCAGACATCATTCACTGAATACTCAATGAGTAATCCATGAGTGATCAGTTCCTGTATTAGTGGTTCGCAATCGAGCGCGTCCGCAGGGAAGATTTGCATCTTCAACCGTTTTGGCGAACGCTCAAGGCATCCCATATCGTTGGCGAAGTTGAACAACCCGATAAACAGGAGACGCGCTGGTATTGAGCATTCCACCACCTTCTCATCTGTCCAGAATTCAGGTTTAACTGTTCTGATGCGGGCCATCTGAAACCTCTTATTAACCAGCTGGTGCTGGTGGTCATTGTCAAAACTCGATTAGAAAAACTGCGGCGCTACGGCGCTGATGCTCGCCAGTAGTGGTCCCGCCGCATCTGCAGGGAGCATGTTAAAAAGTGCAATTGCAGCTTCCCGTATTTCACGCTCTAGTTTCTGCAGAGGTGCGCCAAGTAACTTGGCCTGGTGCGCTTCGCTGCATTCTTTGATTGCATTGGCCACCAGCTCAGTTTCAGTTAAGCCATGTTTTAGGCCATGTTTGCGCGCGATCTCTATCGGCATTGCATCAGCGATCGCCGCCGAAAGCTGGATGACATAACTGGTGTACTTCTCTGAACCGCCCTCGTTTTTCAGGTAGCGATACAGATTTTGTTTATTGACGCTGATACCGCGCCCGTTTTGTTTCTCCCACTGTTCGGCCACCAGCTGCGCAACGTGGTCTTGCGCACGCCCAGGTAATGAGGACTCCCATTCCTGAACGGCGGCCAAAATGGCTCGGCATTTCTTGCCGTCACGCCGACGGGGCAAATACTGATTTTCCGTTTTCAGTTGCATACTCATCACCGGAGTATGATTTTCAAAAGAGGTGGTTTGCATGGTCACTCCTTAGGTATTCCATCCGTTGGATTCGGATATAGATCAGGACGTAATTCATGAGGCGTAACGCCCGTTGCATTAAAAACCTGTAAAACTCGCGATGAAGGCACAATACCTTTTGTTTTCCACTGACTTACTGCCATGCCGCTTACTCCAAGCGTTGATGCTAATTTATTGGCTGAGCCAGCTACTCGAATTGCGTTATCAAGGGCTGTCATAACTATCTCCTCGTTAAGTTAGGCATAATAAAGCATAGGTTTATATTCAATGCAAATTTTTAATTTATTGTGGCTATAAACTAAACCTTTACAATGGGCTTATGAAAAACACTGAAGAACTCAACAACCAACTGATTGCTCGTTTGGAAGAAATTACTCAAAGAGGGATCAGCAAGGCGGATATGGCTCGCATTGCTGGAGTTACACCTCAAGCGGTGAATGGGTGGTTTAAGAAAGGAGTAATCAGTAAAAAGTCCGCAATTGCCCTCGCGGAAGCTGCCAATGTGTCTGTAACTTGGTTGCTTGGAGAGAAAGTATCTGAAGATTCAGGCCTCAAGCCAAATGAGAGCAAAATGTTACGTCTGTTTAGGCAGTTACCTGAGGCTGAACAAGAGAGAATGATCGATACGTTTGAAGTCCGCCTAAAAGAAATCGATGATTATGTTGAGAAATATCTCCGTGGTCGATTTAAGGCTAGCGACACTAACTAACATCTCTGATCTCACCCCATGAAACCGGCAAATGCCGGTTTTTTTTTGCCTGCCGCGCAGCCTCAATCACTCCAACAGCTCCCCTGTCTTGATTAAAGCAAAAGTTTGCATCCACATAAATCCAATGTTGACATCAAACATAAACCAATGCTTTAATCATTCCATCGCAGCAAGTCATCGAGGCAGGAAGCCCACGTAGTAGCTGCCGGCGGCATACGAAACACCGGATGAGATGACAGCAATATCAATCGCAGCAGGTTCAACGTTCGGCTGCCCGGCCTTAAGGGAAGGAAATAAGTATGGATAAAGCATACGAAGACTATTTTGAAAACCTCTCTGAAGGTGAAGAGGCACTGAGTTTCAGCGAGTTTACCGCGGCACTTTCAGGTAAGCCGGCAGACTGCGCCTCTTCTGAAATGTAATGGAAATACTGCGCGCTTCGTGGTGGTGAATTGCAGGGTGAAAAAGCTCAATCGTGAAGATCAGCGTCACGACACCACCGACGAAGCGCGTCGAAGTAGTGAAAATAAAAAATCAGGGTTTGCAATGCGGTGAATGCGGCTATGCGCACGCGACACAGTTAAAAAAGTAAACATGGCGGTCATTCACACGTTGTGGGGAAAAAGTTGTCGGCGGTAGTTGTTAACTGGCTGCCGTCACCGGGAGGCACCCGGCGCCGCATTGCAAAACCACATCCTAATACTGAGTTAACTGGAGATAACTATGAAGGATTTTGCCCGAGTACCTACCGGGAACCAGGCGACCCACCTGAACTGGTTCGAGGTGAGACTACGCCAGCTGTGTTACTTACTGGCGCAGAAAGGAAACCCTGAGGCTGAGGCATGAATACCCTGTTTGCCCTTGTCATCAGCGTATGTGCTCTCACTGGTGAATGCTCTGATGTTCTGATCGGTGTTTATCCATCAGAGGCCAGTTGCAACAGCAACGCCGATGAACAAAAAATACTGGGCCAGTGCCTACCCTACCGAAATGCACAAAAAATGGCTGTCGACCAACAGCCTGCAGTGAGTTTTTGAATCGAGTTTTGACCAATGGCCGTTACGGCCGGAGAAGTGATTATGGAATTTGGAATGAAACGCGTTCTGGCATCTGTCCAGGCCGCCGCCACTTTGAATAAGCTCTATGACGGCTCGCCCGTTTCAATGACGGCCATCAGTAAAGAGTCAAAGCTGTCTACTTCATACCTTGAGCAGATCTTCAAAAAGCTGCGGGCGGGTAACCTGGTAATTTCACAGCGTGGCCCAGGTGGTGGTTATAGCCCCCGCGGTGATGACATCACCGTTACAGAAGTGATCACTGCGGTATCTAAACTGCCAGCCCATAAAACTTTTGAGCCTATCCTGCGAGCGCTTGACGACGTTCGCGTATCACAGCTGCTGCGGGGCGATTCGCCAGCCCCATAAAGCACAAAACCCGCGCAAGGCGGGTTAAGTACCCGGTCAGCCGACCAAAGCTTTCCGGAATCGAGTTTTGACCAATGACCACCACCAGGGCGGCTGCCATCAGCTGCCGGGTATCTTACAATCCAAAGGAGCCCAAACGCAATGAACAACTACCCGTATCTCATTAAAGCTAAGGCAAAAGCAAACGAAGCGAAAAGTCTCTTCTGCTGGTTCTCTGCTAAATCCGATTCTCGCGCCGAGCGCAAAATCCTGGACATCCTGGAAGACGCTGAAATTAACGTTGGCCGCGGCGCCAGCCATCAGCTGCCGATCCGCACCAACTGGCTCATCGTTGATGACTTACCGGAAGAAGGTGTACTGGATGACACCTGGTGCGATCGCTACGAGCTTGGTGGTGAAGACGGGCTGACATGGCAAAAAATCGTTGCGCCGGCGGCTGCTGAACCACAGCCCTCCAGTAAACCAGAAAACGATATCTCTCCTGCAAATAGCGATGAAGAGGACTATTCGAACAATGAAGAAGCACTCTTCAACCTGGCGGAAATGTCATTCCGCACGCAGCTGCTTGCCCAGTATATGGCCGACGAGCGTCACGTGTATCACATTAGCATTCCTCATCGTAACCGCCTTTCAGCGATGGAAATGGATACGGATAATCACGGTGTGCAGAATCTGCTGCTGACGGCAGAAAACATTCCGGAGCTTAAAAAATATGATATGCCTGGCCTGTGGAAATTTACCAGTGCATTTAAGAGCGTATTTCCTGTGGGGAAACGCCATGAGCTCGGCAAGCAAATTCAGTTCGCCAAATTGTGGCTTGAAACGTCGCACATTGACCGCGGGATCCTTACAAAGGAATGGGCTGCTGGAAACTATATCACCTCAATAAACAAAACCGATGCCGGGGCCAATGCTGGCGGCGGTAACAAAACTGACCGCAATCCGGATTATCAGCATTCGCTGGATACTCTGGATATAGAGATCGCCCTTGCGACGATGCCTATGGATTTTGATATCTATAATTTTCCGGCATCAGTCCACCGCCGCGCGAAGGAAATAGTACAGAAGAAAGAAAGTCCATTTAAAGAATGGTCTGCAGCATTACGGAGCACACCAGGCATCCTTGATTATTCCCGTGCAGCGATTTTTGCACTAATCAGGAAAGCATCCAGTGGAATAACTCCTTTTCCAGATCGGTTGCGTGGCTACATCAACGCGAATCTGACTGAACATAAGCATGATACCCCGAGCGCTGAAACGCTTGCCAAGGCGGGACATATTCCATCTGCTGCAGTCACTCTGGATGCAATAAACCAAGCGATCGCCGGAGAGGATAGCAGCGCAAAACTGGAAACACTCTCCTCCGATTTTAAAGCAGTTGGTACCGAACTGGTAAAAGAGGCTCAAAAGCAACATCCAGACGCTAATCAGGTTCTGGCCTCCGAGCGCGGCGAATATGTTGAAGGGATTAGCGACCCTACGGATCCGAAGCGGGTAACCGAAGACCTTACCAAGACCAGGCAACCTGAAGTTTCAAAAATTGGGGACGGAGTATTTTCCATTGACGGTCTTGTTGACGTTACGGGCAAGGTTAACCAAAAAGAAAAAACAGATGAAGTTGTTCATCAAATGGATGCTGTAGATATTGAATCCGGTCATCATAATAAGGAGGAAGATCAGCCAATTGATTATGTTCACGTTATGGTTGATCTGGAAACCATGGGTAAAAAACATAACGCCCCTATCGTCGCTATTGGTGCGGTTGTTTTTGACCCGGCAACCGGCTCTATTGGAGAAAGTTTCTATAAAGTCGTATGCCTTGAATCCTCTGTGAACTGGGGCGCCGTAATCGATCCCTCTACTGTTATCTGGTGGCTTAAGCAGTCCTCCGAAGCACGCTCTGCGATCGTAAATGATGATGCTATCCCGTTGCTGGATGCATTACTCCAGTTCAGAGAGTTTGTTTCTGATAATGTCGCTGGTGGGAGCAAAAAGGCGCAGGTATGGGGTAACGGTGCGTCATTCGACAACTCTATTCTGCGTTCTTCTTACGATTGCATTGCTGAAGATTATCCGTGGGAATACTGGAACGATCGGGACGTTCGAACAATGGTAGAACTCGGCCATGCCATAAACTACGAACCCCAAAAAGCAATCCCGTTTGAGGGCGAACGACACAACGCACTTGCCGATGCTATTCACCAGGCCCGGTATGTTTCTGCAATCTGGCAGCGCCTCATCGAAGGAAATCAAGTGCTGCAGAAACTAACTCAAAACTGATTTTACAAATTCAGCAAATGGCCCTGTATTGGGCCATTATTAGGAGGAAATATGTCGCGATTAGTTCTTCTGTCTGTATGGGCTGAACATGAGTTTGGGGATCCTATTCCGGGCCCATCAACCTTAAATAAATATGCTAAGAATGGAATGATTTCCCCTCCACCTCAAAAAGTCGGGAAAAGTTGGCGGGTAGAAATTACAGCCCGCTTTGTCGGGATGGCAACGAAACCAGTGATGAAAAAACAAGATCACCCGTTACTTAGGAGAATTCTTGAAGATGGGCAGACCACGCAAACATAACGTCAATATTCCCGGGCTATCTCCGTACTTTGATTCAAGGACGAACAAAGTATATTGGCGTTATAAACACCCTGTTACAGGTAAGTTTCATGGATTAGGTACAGATGAAAAGATCGCTACCGAGATTGCAATAGAAGCAAACACTCGACTCGCAGAACAACAAATGAGAAATATCCTCAAAATAAAAAACGAAGTACATGAGCGGATGGGGGGATCATCGTCGGTAACAACATTTATCACTCGGTACAAAAAGATTCAAGAAGAAAGATATAGCCGCGGAGAAATTAAACTCAACACATTAAAACAAAAAAATTCACCACTTAAAGTATTGGATGAACATCTTGGATTACGTTCACTTGATCAGATAACCGTTAAAGACATTGTCAACATATTAGATGAGTACAAAGAAAAAGGGCATAACAGAATGGGGCAAATATTCAGAAAAGTTGTCATAGACGTTTTTAAAGAGGCACAGCAACTCGGGGACGTACCAGTTGGTTTTAATCCAGCAGAAGCAGCAAAAAAACCTCATGTGAAGATTTCCAGGCAGCGTCTGACCTTTGATGAGTGGAAGATCATATATGCATCGGCAGAAAAGGAAAATTATTTTCTTCAGCGTGGAATGCTTCTTGCCATCATAACCGGTCAGCGCCTTGCAGACATATGCAATATGAAATTTTCGGATGTTGAGGATAACTATCTTCTTATCGAACAAAGCAAAACAGGGGCAAAGATAGCACTTCCACTACATTTGAAATGCTACCAGTTAGGTATGAGTCTTGGAGAGGTTATCTCTTTGTGTAGGGATAGAGTTTTGAGTCCGTATTTGTTGCATCACCATCATGCAAAAGGGACTGCAAAAAGAGGAGGCAAAGTAAAACCCGGTACACTCACAGTGGCATTCAGTAAGGCAAGAGATGAGGCAGATTACGATTGGTCAAAAAATGGTACGCCTCCGAGCTTTCACGAACAAAGATCTTTATCTGAACGGCTTTATCGTGAACAAGGCATTGATACTCAAATTTTGCTAGGACACACCAGTAAAACAATGACTGATCGATACAATGATTCACGCGGGAAAGAGTGGAAAAAACTGGTCGTATAATGACCAGTTTTGCAGAGGGATTTTGCAGGAGTTTTGCAGAAGAATTTAGAACCGATAGCCTGCGGAGAACATAAACACCCACGGATCCAGGCGGGTGCTGACTTTCTGGTCCACGCCGCCGGCTTTGAATTTCACATCGGTATCGATATCCATGTACCACACCGACATATTCAGCAGCCAGTCACGGTTAATCAGGTAATCGAGGCCGACCTGCCCTGCCGCGCCCCAGGAGTCCTTCAGGCTCAGATCGGAAAGCCCGGCCGCCTTACCGTTATCGTTAAAGTCTTCATTAAAGAAGGTGGTGTAGTTAATCCCCGCCCCCACGTAAGGGCGCACCTTGCTTTGCGCATCGCCAAAGTACCACTGCGCCATCAGGGTGGGTGGCAACTGATGGACGGTGGCGATGGTGCCGGTTGGCCCGGTACCAACCTTATGGCGGAACGGCGTTGCCGCCAGCAGTTCCACGCCGATGTTATCGGTCGCCATATAGGTAAAGGTTAAACCCAGCTGAGTGTTGTTACTGACGTTGAAACCGCCAAGGCTGCCTAACACATTGTCAGAGCCCTCCGTCGGTCGGACGGTGGCGGTCCCGGCGCGAATGAAAAATTCACCCGCTTCATGCGCCCAGACGCTGCCGGTGGAAAGAGTGCTTAGAATTAATGCCGCCGCTGCTAACTTCTTCATGTCCACTTCCTCATTATGGTTTTTCAGCGCGGCCAAATATACCTATAACGAGTTACGTTTGATCTGTTTTAGATCACACTAAAACCTTAGATTTAACATTTATTGATCCAGATTAATTTTTGATACCGAACGCAATACGCTGAATCCTTCGCACATCAATTTTCACTTTTCGCGAAAAAAATTATTTATGCCCCTCTTGCCGCCGCTGAGGCGGCTGGATAAGTTAACTGCCGACAATCTGTGTTGATGCGTTTTTTTCAGGTGTAATTATGAGTGAAATCAACCCGTGCATGACGTGCGGTGCCTGTTGTGCGTATTTTCGTGTCTCTTTCTACTGGGCGGAAGCCGACGACGCGGGCGGCCTGGTGCCCTCCGCGCTGACCGAGCCGCTAACCCCTTTCCTGCGCTGCATGAGCGGCACCAATCAACGCCAGGGCCGCTGCGCGGCGCTATCGGGCGAAATCGGCGACGCCGTCCACTGCACTATCTATGAAAACCGTCCCTCGCCATGTCGCGAATTCGCCATGTCCGGGGAAGATGGCGAGGAAAACGACGCCTGCAACCGGGCGCGAGCGCGCTATGGCCTGCCGCCATTGCGGCCTCTTTACAAAGATATACCTGCCCTGACCGGCGCAGAGAGTGCTACGACGGAACGATTTGCGGTACAATCGCCGGCTAGTTAACACCTGCGACACTCAAGGAGAATGCATGTCTATCACGGCGAAGTCCGTCTACCGTGACACCGGGAATTTTTTTCGTAATCAGTTCATTACCATTTTGCTGATTGCGCTGTTGTGCGCGTTCATTACGGTAGTACTTGGCCATGCCTTTTCACCCAGCGACGAGCAGCTGTCGATACTCAGCGAAGGCGACAACCTCGCCGGTAGCGCAGGCCTGTTCGAGCTGGTGCAGAATATGACGCCGGAGCAGCAGCAGGTTCTGCTGCGCGCCTCGGCGGCATCGACCTTCTCGGGTCTGGTGGGCAATGCGATCCTCGCCGGCGGCGTCCTGCTGCTCATCCAGCTGGTCTCTGCCGGTCATCGCGTCAGCGCTCTGCGCGCTATCGGCGCCTCGGCGCCGGTGCTGCCGAAGCTGCTGCTGTTGATCCTCTTCACCACCTTCCTGGTGCAGATGGGGATGATGTTAGTGCTGGTGCCCGGCGTCCTGTTGGCCATTGTGCTGGCCTTTGCGCCGATCATGCTGGTGCAGGACAAAATGGGCATCCTCAGCGCCATGCGCAGCAGCATGCGTCTGGCCTGGGCCAATTTGCGGCTGGTGGCGCCGGCCATTATCGGCTGGCTGGTGGCGAAAACCCTGCTGCTGCTGTTCGCTTCCAGCTTTGCCGTGCTGACGCCGAACGTCGGCGCGGTGGTCATCAACACCATCAGCAACCTGATTTCCGCCCTGTTGCTGATCTATTTATTCCGCGTGTATATGCTTATCCGTAGCTAATTTTAACCTGGACCGGGAAATTTCCCGGTCCGTCCTGACAGACGGGATCGATGTATGAAGCAGTTTCTGGATTTTTTACCGCTGGTGGTCTTCTTCGCCTTCTACAAGCTTTACGATATCTACGCCGCTACCACGGCGCTGATTGTGGCGACCGCCATCGTGCTGATCTACAGCTGGGTGCGCTACCGTAAAATCGAAAAAATGGCGCTGATCACCTTCGTGCTGGTGGCCGTCTTCGGCGGATTAACGCTCTTCTTCCACAATGATGAGTTTATTAAATGGAAGGTGACGGTGATCTATGCGCTGTTCGCCGGCGCGCTGCTGTTCAGCCAGTGGGTAATGAAAAAGCCGCTTATCCAGCGCATGCTGGGTAAAGAGCTGACCCTGCCGCAGCAGGTCTGGTCGCGTCTAAACCTGGCGTGGGCGGCGTTTTTTATCCTCTGTGGGCTGGCTAATATCTATATCGCCTTCTGGTTGCCGCAGAATATCTGGGTTAACTTTAAGGTCTTCGGTTTAACCGCTCTCACGCTGGTCTTTACCTTGCTGAGCGGGATCTACATCTACCGCCATATGCCGCAGGACGACCACCACTAATTCCCCGGCAGCCTGCGCCCGCCTCCGCGGGCGCTATCCCCTATTCTCTCTCCGCCGTTTTCATAGTAGCATCCCGCTGATCGTCTTTGACCACAACAGAGTAGAGCATGACAACAACAGATCTCGCCCCGAAGGGCGAAATGGTTTTACGCACCCTGGCAATGCCGGCGGATACTAATGCCAACGGGGATATTTTTGGCGGCTGGCTGATGTCGCAGATGGATATCGGCGGCGCCATTATGGCCAAAGAGATCGCCCAGGGTCGCGTGGTGACCGTGCGCGTGGATGGGATGACCTTTTTACGTCCGGTGGCCGTCGGCGACGTGGTGTGCTGCTATGCCCGCTGCGTGAAGCGCGGCAATACCTCGGTAACCATCAACATCGAAGTGTGGGTGAAAAAAGTCTCTTCAGAACCAATTGGCCAGCGCTACAAGGCGACGGAAGCGCTGTTTATCTACGTTGCCGTCGATAATCAGGGTAAACCACGCCCTCTGCCGGCGGAATAAGATGGCGCCCGGCTAACCGGGCACCTGGCTTAGAGAAAGCCCAGCAGCGAGAAGAAGAAGTAGCCGATGACAATTACGATCACCGGCAGCACGTACAGCGGGAAATACTGCACCAGGATCGTATGTCGCGGCACCACAATGCGTTCGGCGAGCTGCTCGCGAGTTAACCCTTCCGCGCCTTTCGCCTGCTCGAGGATCAGCTGATCCTCAATCCCCTCGCGGAGAAATTTCGCCTGCCGCGCCATCCGCGCGCCGGAGGCCTGCAGCGCCATACCGACGAACACCAGAATGAAGATAATCCAGAAGCCGATGTTCAGGCTGTGGTGGAAATCCGGCAGCGGTGAGTTGTACCAGAAAAAGTTCAGGAACGGCGTGTTAAAGCGCATCATCTCAATCATGACGTGCGCAAAATCCATCATTACCGCGTCAATGCCGGGTTTCTTTTCACTGTGCTCATACATAAATTTGAGGACAGAAATCAGCGTCGACAGCACGGCGGGAATAAAGATGACCCATCCCAAAATACGTTTAATGACCGCAATGCGTCCAGCTTGTTGGTACGTCATGAGTTCCCCTTGTTAAAGACGCGTTAGTGGTTCGCCTGCCGCCCGTTGCGTGGCGCAGGCGCTCCTCGCTTACCCGAATGTGTCGGGTATAAGTCTATCTTCCACGGCGAATTTCGCCCAATAATGCGCGGTATGATATACCATGAATGCCGATTCGTTTATCTGATTACGCAACAGGAGAAGGACATATGTCAGCGAAGCGCCGCATTGAGGCTGCGATTTTTGATATGGACGGGTTGCTGATTGACTCTGAGCCGCTTTGGGATCAGGCGGAGGTCGAGGTCATGGAGAGCCTGGGGGTGGATACCCGCCGCCGCGATGAACTGCCCGACCTGCTGGGTCTGCGAATCGACCTGGTGGTGGATCTGTGGTACGCCCAGCAGCCGTGGCGCGGCGTGGACCGCGCGGAAGCCACCGCGCGCATTATCCGTCGCGCCATCGAACTGGTGGAAGCCTCACGTCCGCTGCTGCCGGGGGTGCGCGAGGCGGTGTCCCTGTGTAAAGCCCAGGGGTTGAAGGTTGGGCTGGCCTCAGCCTCGCCGCTGGTGATGCTGGAGAAAGTGCTCAATATGTTCGAGCTGCGCGATCAGTTTGATGCCCTCGCCTCGGCGGAGCATCTGCCCTGGAGCAAACCGCACCCGCAGGTGTATCTCAACTGCGCCGCCGCCCTCGGGGTCGACCCACAGCGCTGCGTCGCGCTGGAGGACTCGGTCAACGGCATGATCGCCAGCAAAGCTGCGCGCATGCGCGCTATCGTGGTGCCGGAAGCGGAGAACAGCCGCGACCCGCGCTTTGTGCTGGCGGACGTCAAGCTGCCGTCACTGCAGGCCCTGACCGTCGAGGCGCTGCTCGGGTAAGGCCGCTGGCGGCTGACGCGATCGCCGTCACGCCGCCGGCAATAAAATCAAAACAGCGTTTCATTTTAATTGTAATTTTGTTTTCCTGCCTCTATGCTGGGCACAGGTGGCGTCATCGTACGCCTGAAGATCAGCACGCAGAGGTGAATATGGTACTGAACGCCTTCGACCTGACGGGTAAGGTCGCCATCGTGACCGGTTGCGATACCGGCCTGGGACAGGGAATGACGCTGGGCCTGGCGCAGGCCGGATGCGATATCGTCGGCATCAACCGCAAAATTCCCCACGACACGGCCGCGCAGGTTGAGGCGCTGGGCCGCCGCTTTCATGCCATTCAGGCGGATCTCAGCCATCAGGATGATATGACCGTTCTGGTCGACCAGGCGGTGGCGGCGATGGGCCGGGTCGATATTCTGGTTAACAACGCCGGGATTATCCGCCGCCATGACGCCCTGACCTTCACGGAAAGCGACTGGGACGCGGTCATCGATCTGAATTTGAAAGCGGTTTTCTTCCTCTGCCAGGCGGTCGCCAGGCAGTTCATTCGCCAGGGTGAAGGCGGGAAAATTATTAACATCGCCTCGATGCTCTCGTTTCAGGGCGGGATCCGCGTCCCCTCTTATACCGCCTCGAAAAGCGGCGTGCTGGGCCTGACCCGCCTGCTGGCCAACGAATGGGCTGGTCAGGGTATCAACGTCAACGCCATTGCGCCCGGGTATATGGCCACTAATAACACCCAGGCGCTGCGCGAAGATGAAGAGCGTAACCAGGCAATCCTTGAGCGTATCCCCGCCGGTCGCTGGGGGGTGCCGGGTGACCTGCAGGGGCCGGCGGTGTTTCTCGCCTCGTCCGCCGCCGACTATATTCATGGCTATACCCTGGCCGTCGACGGCGGATGGCTGGCGCGCTGAGAATTTGTGACAAAGAGTTACACCGTCACCTCTTCCGTGCACTGTATAAAAACCCTATACTGTATGAATCGACAGTTTAGGGTGTGTTATCATGACGGCGGAAGGCCATCTCTTCTTTTCAATCGCCTGCGCAGTATTTGCCAAAAACGCAGAGTTAACGCCGGTGCTGGCGCAGGGCGACTGGTGGCATATTGTGCCCTCCGCGGTCTTGACCTGCCTGCTGCCGGACATCGATCACCCAAAGTCGTTTCTTGGCCAGCGGCTGAGCTGGATCTCCAGGCCCGTGGCGCGGGCCTTTGGCCACCGCGGCTTCACCCACAGCCTGCTGGCGGTGTTTGGCGCGCTGACGCTATTCTACCTCAAGGTGCCTGACAGCTGGATTGTCCCGGCGGACGCCCTCCAGGGCCTGGTGCTGGGCTATCTCAGCCACATTCTCGCCGATATGCTCACCCCAGCCGGAGTGCCGCTGCTATGGCCGTGTCGCTGGCGCTTCCGGCTGCCGATCCTTGCGCCGCGCAAAGGCAACCAGCTGGAGCGCGCCTTATGCATGGCGCTGTTCGTCTATGCCGTCTGGATGCCGCAGACGCTGGCGGACAACAGCGCGATACGCTGGTCTTCCGGGGTGATTAATTCCCTGCAGATCACCTTCAATCGCTTCATAAGTCACCAGAGTGGGCGATAAACCGGCAGAAAACGCCATTTGGTTATAACCCATTCCATTTGAATATAAGTCCTTGATAACGCCTTCTGCTAACCTTGCGGTCATAAGAGCTGGTTATCCACCAGCCCAGGTTATAAAAATATCAGGAGAACGGGGATGAACTTTCCATTAATAGCGAACGTAGTCGTGTTCGCCGTATTGCTGTTTGCGCTGGGGCAAACTCGCCATAAACAGTGGAGCCTGGCCAGGAAGGTCCTGGTCGGCCTGGCGATTGGCGTGATCTTCGGTCTGGCGCTACAGCTGATCTATGGGTCTGACAGCCAGGTGCTGAAAGACTCCATCCAGTGGTTCAATATCGTCGGCAACGGTTATGTCCAGCTGCTGCAAATGATCGTTATGCCGCTGGTCTTCGCGTCAATCCTTAGCGCCGTGGCCCGCCTGCACAATGCCTCGCAGCTGGGGAAAATCAGTTTCCTGAGCATCGGTACTCTGCTGTTCACCACCCTGATCGCCGCCCTGGTTGGCGTGCTGGTGACCAACATGTTCGGCCTCACCGCCGAGGGGCTGGTCCAGGGCAGCGCGGAGACCGCCCGTCTGAACGCCATTCAGAGCAACTATGTGGGTAAAGTGGCCGATCTCAGCGTCCCGCAGCTGATCCTCTCCTTCGTGCCGAAGAACCCGTTTGCTGACCTCACCGGGGCTAACCCGACCTCGATCATCAGCATCGTCATTTTCTCGGCCTTCCTCGGCGTCGCAGCCCTGAAGCTGCTGAAAGAGGATGTGGAAAAAGGCCAGCGCGTACTGACCGCCATCGATACCCTGCAGGGCTGGGTGATGAAGCTGGTTCGTCTGGTGATGCAGCTGACCCCTTACGGCGTGCTGGCGCTGATGACCAAAGTGGTTGCCGGGTCGAATCTACAGGATATCATCAAGCTTGGCGGCTTCGTGGTGGCCTCGTACATCGCGCTGGGCATCATGTTTGTCGTTCACGGCCTGCTGCTGGCGATTAACGGCATCAGCCCGCTGAAGTACTTCCGTAAAGTCTGGCCGGTGATCACCTTCGCCTTCACCAGCCGCTCCAGCGCCGCCTCCATTCCGCTGAACGTGGAAGCGCAGACCCGTCGTCTCGGCGTACCGGAGTCGATTGCCAGCTTCTCCGCCTCCTTTGGCGCCACCATTGGTCAGAACGGCTGCGCCGGTATCTACCCGGCCATGCTGGCGGTGATGGTCGCACCGACCGTAGGCATCAACCCGCTGGATCCGATGTGGATTGCCACCCTTGTGGGCATCGTCACCGTCAGCTCGGCGGGCGTCGCCGGGGTGGGCGGCGGGGCCACCTTCGCCGCGCTGATCGTCCTGCCGGCGATGGGCCTGCCGGTGACCCTCGTGGCGCTGCTGATCTCCGTCGAACCCCTGATCGATATGGGGCGTACCGCGCTGAACGTTAACGGCTCCATGACCGCCGGGACGCTGACCAGCCAGTGGCTGCGCCAGACCGACAAGTCGATTTTCGATAGCGAAGAAGAGGCCGAACTGGCGCATCGCTAAACGGTAAGCACAAAAAAACCGCTGATAATCAGCGGTTTTTTTTATTTCTGCAGCATATTCAGGCTTCAATCTCACCTTCCTGACGCACCTGGTTAGCCCAGCGCTGCGCCGACTCCGGCACGCTGAACGCCGGTGAACGGCGGAAATGCTCCCCCATCAGCAGAAAGGCGACATACTTCCCGCGCAAAATCCAGACATCGCGAAAATGGTCCATTTTCACGGCATGTTCCGGGGGCGCAGGCTCCACGCGCGGCACGTAGCTAATGACAGGGCGATTTTGTTGGCGCAATGGTTTCATAACAAACGGATTCACTAAGCAAAGCGGGAAACAGAAACCTCTATCATAGCCGATCGTGGCCCCGTTCGTCGCCCCCCTGCCGCCGATGCGCATTTTAGGATAACTCCCTGCCCCCTCGCCGGGCGCAGCCAGCGTAATGTTCTATAGTTAGAAGGGTTTTGGTTTATCAACGACCACTTTTAGCAATGAAAGCAGGAGACGAGCAATGTCTGATAAGCACCCAAACCCGCACCACCAGCAGGCACCGGTTCACGGCAGCGAGGAAGCGCAGCCGGGTCTCGACTCGCTGGCGCCGGATGATCGGGAGTGGCGCCCCACGCCGAAACCCACCGCCCCTGGCGCTGAACCGTCCGCCCCTGGCAGCCTGAAAGCGCCTGATACCCACAGCAGCAAACTTGACGCCCTGGAGCCGCAGCGCAAAGGCGGAGAAGACTATCCGCTGACCACCAACCAGGGCGTGCGCATTGCCGACGATCAGAACTCGCTGCGCGCCGGCGCCCGCGGCCCAACGCTGCTGGAAGATTTCATTCTGCGGGAGAAGATCACCCACTTCGACCATGAGCGAATTCCGGAGCGTATCGTACATGCCCGCGGATCAGCGGCCCACGGTTACTTCCAGCCCTACAAAAGCCTGACAGCGTTGACCAAAGCCGATTTTCTCTCGGCAGCCGATAAAATCACCCCGGTCTTTGTGCGCTTCTCCACCGTGCAGGGCGGCGCGGGGTCGGCGGACACCGTTCGCGATATTCGCGGCTTCGCCACCAAGTTTTACACCGACGAGGGGATTTTTGACCTCGTCGGCAACAACACCCCGGTCTTCTTCATTCAGGACGCGCTGAAGTTTCCCGACTTTGTCCACGCCGTGAAGCCTGAGCCCCACTGGGCCATCCCCCAGGGACAAAGCGCTCACGACACCTTCTGGGACTACGTTTCCCTGCAGCCGGAAACGCTGCACAACGTGATGTGGGCGATGTCCGATCGCGGCATCCCGCGCAGCTATCGCACCATGGAAGGCTTCGGGATCCACACCTTCCGCCTGATCAATGCCGAGGGCAAAGCCACCTTTGTTCGCTTCCACTGGAAACCGGTCGCCGGCAAGGCGTCGCTGGTGTGGGATGAAGCGCAGAAGCTGACCGGCCGTGACCCCGATTTTCATCGCCGCGATCTGTGGGAGGCCATTGAAGCCGGGGACTACCCGGAATTTGAGCTCGGGCTGCAGCTGATCCCCGAGGAGAACGAATTTGATTTTGACTTCGACCTGTTAGATCCCACCAAGCTGATCCCTGAGGCGCTGGTGCCGGTGCAACGGGTCGGCAAAATGGTCCTCAACCGCAACCCGGACAACTTCTTTGCCGAGAACGAACAGGCGGCCTTCCATCCCGGGCATATCGTACCGGGCATCGATTTCAGCAACGATCCGCTGCTGCAGGGGCGTCTCTTTTCCTACACCGATACGCAGATTAGCCGCCTCGGCGGACCGAATTTCCATGAAATCCCGATCAACCGGCCAACCTGCCCGTACCACAACTTCCAGCGCGACGGTATGCACCGGATGGAAATTGACACCAACCCGGCCAACTACGAACCCAACTCGATCAACGACAACTGGCCGCGCGAGACGCCGCCAGCCGCCAAACGCGGCGGTTTCGAGTCCCTTGCCGAGCGCGTCGACGGTGAGAAGATCCGCCAGCGCAGCCCTTCATTCGGCGAATATTACGCCCAGCCGCGTCTGTTCTGGCTGAGCCAGACGCCGATTGAGCAGCAGCATATTATCGATGGCTTCAGCTTCGAGCTCAGCAAAGTGGTCCGCACCTGGATCCGCGAGCGGGTGGTCGATCACCTGGCCCATATCGATACCCGGCTGGCGGAAGCGGTCGGGGCGAATTTAGGTATTGAACTGAGCGATGAGCAGCGCAGCCTCACTCTACCCTCCCCGGTCAACGGCGTGGAGAAAGATCCCACCCTCAGCCTCTATGCGGACGCCGAAGGGGATGTGAAAGGTCGCGTGGTGGCGGTGCTGCTCAATGAGCGTACCTCGGCGCAGGACCTGGTCCATCTCCTGCAGGCGCTACAGGCCCAGGGCGTGCACAGTAAACTGCTCTATTCGCGGATGGGCGAGGTCATCGCCGACGATGGTTCTCCCGTGCCGATCGCCGGCACCTTCGCCGGTTCCCCATCGCTGACGGTGGATGCCGTGGTGGTGCCCGGCGGCGACCTCAGCGCCCTGAGCCAGAGCGGCGATGCGCGCTACTACCTGCTGGAGGCCTATAAGCACCTGAAGCCGATCCTGCTGGCAGGCGATGCGCGGCAGTTAACGTCGGTTCTCCAGGTCCCGGCCCAGGGCGAAGAGGGCATCATCGTTACCGATGCTCTCGACCCCCCGGCGGCAGATAAACTGCTCGCCCTGATGACGGCCCACCGGGTGTGGTCGAGAAGCCCAAAAATCGCCGCTATTCCGGCGTAGCAAAAAGCCCGGCACGGTGTGCCGGGCTTGACTCACTTTCCTTTCCCCCGTCGGGCTTACACGTCGCGGTAGGTTCCCAGGCGATAACCCCGGTCGGCCACCGCCGCTTTCAGCGAGGCAGAGGTCAGCACATCAAGCTCGCCCAGCCGTGGGTAGCAGTAGGCGCTGCCCATGATGGTCTGGTCGACAAAGGCCGGATGACACATCACCTCCAGGGAGCGCTCCTCGCGGGCGATTGAGGCGTCCAGCGTCTGCAGGAACAGCGCCTCAGAGACGCCTTCCCCGTAAAACTCGCTGCTGAAGCCTGCGCTGCTGCGCGCCGCCTGCTGATCGAGACCGCTCTGCGCCGCCACCTGGCGATCGATGCGCAACGCGATGCCTTTATCGCGGGCAAAAGCGGCGACGATGGGATAGATCGCGGCGATCATATGCACATGGTGATGGCTGTCGAGATGCGTCGGCTCATGGCCGAAGAGATCGATAAAACGACGGTACTGACACGCCAGCTCGTGGGCAATTTCCTCCAGCGGCAGGTTATCTTCTTCCGCCTGCTGCCAGATCCATTTGCCCAGCCGGCCGTCGCGGGTTAACCCCGGCATGGCCGACAGCGGTTCGCCCAGCGTCAGCACAAAGTGCATCCCGACCGCCAGCTCCGGCGTACTGCGGCTCAGCTGGGCGGCGTGGTCAATAGCCGCGCCGTTGACCATCGCCGTAGTCGATGTCACCACGCCGTTGCGGCAGGCTTCGATAATGCCGTAGTTCTGCCCTTTACTGAGGCCGAAGTCGTCGGCGTTGACGATCAATACCCGTTCCATTTGCCGCTCCCGTTACGCTTTCAGTTTTTCGATCGTCGCCGCAAAGTTCGGCAGCCATTTTTCATGAGCCAGAATCATCTCCCGCGCCAGCTGCTCGGCGTCACGATCGGAATGGATCAGCGGGCTTAAGTTCAGCGCCAGCAGCACGTCGTTCAGCTCGCCGCTGATCGCCGCCTGGCTGGCCGCCACTTCAAACCCTTTGATGGTGTAGATAAGCCCCAGCACCTTCTCGTCGAAATGGGTGATGCGCGGCGTCGGCTTCGCGCCATCGCGACCTAAGGTGCAGCTCATCTCGACCGCCCAGTCCGCCGGGATATTATCGATATGGCCATGATGCGGGATATTCACATAGTGCTCAGTCTGCTTGTCGTTATAGATAGCGTTGATCACTTCGCAAGCGGCATCGGAGTAATAGGCGCCGCCGCGCTGCTCCAGCTCCTTCGGCTTGACCTTGAGATCCGGATTTTTATACAGCTCGAACAGCTGCTTCTCCACCTTCTGCACCACCTGGGCGCGCGCGCCGCCCTTATAGTACTCGCCCATCTCAATCGCCAGCATCTCTTTTGGCTTAAAGTAATAGAGCAGATAGGAGCATGGGATCAGGCGCAGGGAGCGGATCAGCCCCTCGCTAAACGGCAGGTCGAAGATATTTTTTACCGAGTTCGCGGTCAGGCGGCCGGAGGCAACGCCGTCCAGCAGTTCATCGAAGCGCGAGA
This sequence comes from Klebsiella sp. V115_8, assembly GCF_029967715.1. Classification (NCBI taxonomy): domain Bacteria; kingdom Pseudomonadati; phylum Pseudomonadota; class Gammaproteobacteria; order Enterobacterales; family Enterobacteriaceae; genus Klebsiella; species Klebsiella sp. V115_8. The sequence goes on along the minus strand of NZ_JASCAR010000002.1, from coordinate 203,327 downwards.
CGCCGTTAACCAGCACGTCGCGGACGAACACCAGGTGGTTCAGACCGAACAGGTCGATGTTTAGCTCATCGCTCGGGCTGAGCTGCAGCACGTCGGTGATGAACATCTTCATGCCGATGGGAATGTTGCACACGCCGATAAAGCGTTTGAAACTGGTGTGGCGATAGACCGCCTCGGTGACCATGCCCGCCGGGTTGGTGAAGTTAATGATCCATGCGTCCGGGCAGATCTCCTGCACATCTTTCACGATGTCGAAAATCACCGGGATGGTACGCAGCCCTTTAAACAGCCCGCCCGCCCCGTTGGTCTCCTGGCCAAGATAGCCGTGGCTCAGCGGGATGCGCTCATCTTTTTCACGCGCCTTCAGCTGGCCCACCCGCAGCTGGGTGGTAACGAAATCCGCGCCCTGCAGCGCCTCGCGGCGGTCCAGCGTTTTATAAACCTTCATCGGCACGCCGGCTTTTTCCACCATCCGCTCGCACAGCGCATGGATAATATCGAGCTTCTCCTGGCCCTCTTCCACATCCACCAGCCACAGCTCTGTCACCGGCAGTTCATGATAACGTTTCAGAAAACCTTCCAGTAATTCCGGGGTATAGCTGCTACCGCCGCCAATGGTGACGACTTTTAATTTCTGGCTCATTTTTTTCTCCCTTAGGCGCTGCGCCTGGGCGCAGGCCGCTCTCCGCATAAATGCGGACAGTTAACTTAAATTAGTTACGGTGTAAGCCGGGCGGCTAATACCGCGCGGGTTTAATTAATACTGGTCAAATGTTTGCGATAACTGCTCGGCGTAAACGAGGTCAGCTTTTTAAAGGTTTTAATAAACAGGCTCGGGCTGCTGTACCCTGATTCATAGGCAATATCCGTCACCGAATAGTTGGTAATTTCCAGCTGCTTTTTGGCAAAGTTGATACGGATATCGTTAATTATCTGCATCGGCGTTTTACCATAATAGCGCTGGGTCGCCCGGGTTAAATATTCCTGCGTTTTGCCCGATAGCCGAACCATATTCTCGAGGGCGCTCTCGCCAAACTCCAGTTTATCGTGCATGGCCTCAACGGTATTTTTTAACCATTGTGGGACGACGTCTGCAACCGGCTCTTCGCGATAGTGACGTAAACGGTTAATGACATAAAAGGAGACCAGCTCGATAAATTCGTCAAATTCCGTTTCGCGAAAATTGAGTGAGGCGATGACCGACTCAATATAGCCGAGAAAAGCGCTCTGCACGGCATAGACCTGCGACGCCACCAGGCCAAACGGCAGCAGCGGCAGATAGTGTTTCTCAAAGAAGCGCCTGCTGATGCCGACGTTAAGGATGCGCGTCGCACCAAATTCGTAGAAGCTCTGGTGGTGCGAGCCCATCGGGATAAAGACAAAATCCCCGCGCTCCAGCAGCACCCGTTTGCCATTGATCTCCTGGTAATAGCGCCCGGTTAATACGACGGTAAATTCGTAGTAATCATGCTGGTGGAGCCCGCTCACGCTTTCCGTTTTGTTATAGATGACCACATGAAAGTTCTTCCCGTTGAACAACTGCTGTTCTCTGGCGGTACTGATCTCGGTGGTCATCATCCTGGGCTGCCTCATCGTCGTGATGGCCTATTGTACCTTCTCGTGCAGCTCAATCAATTCCGCAACCAGCTCGCGGGCCAGCATGGAGGTCATCAGGTGATCCTGAGCATGCACCAGCACCAGGCTGACCTTCATTTTCCCTTCGCCCTCGTCGCTTTCGATAAGCTGGGTCTGCACGCGATGCGCCTCGCTCAGCGCCTGACGCGACTGCTCCATCATCGATTTCGCCGCGGCAAAATCTCCCTGCTTGGCCTGTTTTAGCGCGGCATAGGCCAGGCTACGGGCTTGTCCGGAGTTGATAATCAGCCCCATCACCACCTCTTCGAGGTCGTTTTCCGGGGTCTCTACCGCGTCGATGTTGTCCAGATCAAACATAATATTTCCCTCATTTCTCAGGCGGTACGGGACGCTGCCCGTACCGCGCGGTATCAGAATTTCAGTGCGTTGGCGATGTCTTCTTCGCTCTCTTCCTGCTCGATGACGGTCTGCGCTTTATTCGACAGCACCACAAACGGCAGGTAGACCAGGGTGGAGACGCCAAGGTTGAACAGGGCGACCAGCAGAGCGGCGACGCTGCCGTTACTGTTGAAGAACGCCCCCAGGCCAGTTGGCATGGTCCACGGCGCCAGGTTGGTCACCGGTGGGATAATCCCCAGGCTATAGGCCGCGAGAGTAATGGCCGCCAGAATCGGCTGGACCAGCACGAACGGGATGAACATGACCGGGTTCATGATGATCGGCAGGCCAAACAGAATCGGTTCGTTAATCTGGAAGATGCCTGACGGCAGCGCCAGCTTCGCAACCTGACGATGGTCAGCGCGACGGGAAGCGATAAAGATGGCGATGATCAGACCCAGCGTCGCCCCGGAACCCCCCAGCAGGATGTAGGAGTCGAGCATCGGCTTGGCCCAGAAGTGGAACTGTTTACCCGCTTCGATCGCCGCATCAACCGATCCGTACTGGTTGTACAGCGCGATGTTTTCCAGCGCCCATGGCGTCATGATGCCGTTATCCAGCGCGGTCAGCGCCAGCGAACCGTGCACCCCGAAGAACCACAGCAGGGAGTTAAAGATGACGTATGCCCAGCCGACCACGCTGCCCATCGCCGCCAGCGGCGTAGAGATGGAGTCCATGATGATCTGGTGGAAGTTGCTGCCGTAGCTCGACAGGGCCCACGAGATAATGCCGAAGATGGAGAGGATCAAGAAGCCAGGGATCAGCGCGGAGAAAGAGCGCGATACCGACCCCGGCACGCTGTCCGGGAGTCTGATCACCCAGTTGCGACGGATCACGAAGGTGAACAGCTCCGCGACGACCAGACCGATAATCATGCCGGAGATGATGTTCTGCCCGCCCAGCCAGTTGGCGCCGACGGCATAGGCTTCGCCCACGCTATACGGGGTCACGGTCATGAAGGCCGCGACCGCCAATAGGCCTGCGGCCATCGGGTCGACTTTGCGCTCTTCCGCCAGCGCGGAGCCAATAAAGAATGGCGCCATCAGCGACATAATGCCGAGGGTGCCGTTATAGACGTTACCGCCGATAGCCTTAAAACCGTTTAAGGTTTCAATGGTGGAGGCATCCAGGCGAATGCCCATGGAATAAAAGAAAGAGCCTTCGCCGAAGCTCAGAAAAACGTTGTTAATTAATACAAACATGGCCCCGGCGAGGGTCAACGGCATTAATTTAATGAATCCATTTTTAATCGCATTAATATGCGGCTGCTTTCCTATTTTCACTGCAAAAGGAAGGAGTACCTTTTCAAGCGAGTCGATCACTTTACTCATAGTCAATACCCTTAAAAGCCGCAATAAACTATTACGGCGATGATGTATGAAATTACTCTTTGACGGGAAAATAAACTCTTTATTCTTTGACGTCCGGCAACGGGATGCCGCCAGGCGTCAAAATATATCGAGTTTTAAAATTTAAAATTATTGTGCTGCAGCTTTCTTAATGGCCGCGACGGCGGCTTTCAATACCCCTAAACCATCCACCTTGCCATACAGAAGAGAATCGATGACTTCTACCGGTTTATTCGGCAGCAGGCGCTGAATTTCCGGTAACATATACGCAATTTGTGGCCCTAATAATACAACGTCGGCTTCCGGTCCCTTTTCACCCGCGAGAGTCTCAGGATAGGCTTCAATAATGACCGGGACTTCGTATTTTTCCGCCTGCGCCCGCATTTTGGAGACCAGCAGTGACGTGGACATGCCTGCCGAGCAGAACAGATAAATGTGTTTCTTTTCCATGAACGCTTCCTCAATGTGTGAGACCAGGGCCTTCAGTAACCGCTGAGAGCCGGTAAGACTGGTAACATCCGGTTAATTCTGTTTATGGGTTGAGTATACGGCAACCTGAGCCGTCGTGATAATTCCCTGTTGAACAGAATTGTCTCTCATTGACCTCCGGTTTTGACTACCCTCACATTTTCATCCAAATAATTCGCGCAATTAAATAAGCATCAGGACTCACAAAAAAGCCCGACCAGTGGTCGGGCTTACGTACAACTCAGTCAACAGTAGGGCGCTTACTTAGCGTTGCGCGGATCCGTATCATACTCAGCGCAGGTCTGGTAGCCGGAGTTCATCACGTGCCCCGTTTCGTCGAGGGCCACAAAGTAGGTCTCCACTTTACCATCTCGTTGACCGAGGATATAGGTCTGGCAGGTGCCGCGGGCATGGACCATCGTCACTTCCGTTGAAGGTTTGCCAGCGATCTGCATCACCTGCTCACGCGACATTCCTTTCTTCACATCTTTCACCACCGGCTGGGTAAACTGGTCTTTGGTACGATCGTAAGCGGTACAGCCCGCGAGTAAGGTTAACGCGACGGTGACGCCCAGTATTCCTGCTAAGCTTTTGTTCATTTTGGTTCCTCTCTTCCACTGTGTAACGATAAGCCTGGAATAAATAGTGTTATTTTTCAAGCCGAACAGCGAAATCATGTCTGATTGTGTTATTGCGTAAACAAGATTGACGCTCCGCCGACGACCGGCGCTTTCTCCTGCGCGCGGGCATCTATAATGAAATCCTATGTCATTGATTGCCTTCTTTTCCGGCAGTCAAAACCCCGGTCCTTGTCGTTTCAGCGGCAAAGAGGTAGCTTTAAGCCAACAGGTTGCCAAACAGATTCACTTTCGGAGGGCGCGATGACGCTACAACAAGAGATTATTCAGGCGCTGGGCGCGAAGCCGCAGATTGATGCCGCAGGCGAGATCCGCCGCAGCGTCGATTTCCTGAAATCCTATCTGCAGACTTACCCTTTTATTAAATCGCTGGTGCTGGGTATCAGCGGCGGCCAGGACTCGACCCTGACGGGGAAACTGTGCCAGATGGCGATCAATGAACTGCGCGCCGAAACTGGCGACAGCAGCCTGCAGTTTATCGCCGTGCGTTTACCCTACGGCGTGCAGGCGGATGAGCAGGACTGCCAGGATGCCATCGCCTTTATTCAGCCTGACCGCGTGTTGACGGTGAATATCAAAGCCTCGGTACTGGCAAGCGAACAGGCCCTGCGCGAAGCGGGGATCGAACTGAGCGACTTCGTTCGCGGCAACGAAAAAGCCCGTGAGCGCATGAAAGCCCAGTACAGCATCGCCGGGATGACCAAAGGGGTGGTGGTCGGCACCGACCATGCGGCGGAAGCGATTACCGGCTTCTTCACTAAATATGGCGACGGCGGCACCGACATCAACCCGATCTTCCGCCTGAACAAACGTCAGGGCAAACAGCTGCTGGCCCATCTCGGCTGCCCGGAACATCTGTATAAGAAGCTGCCGACCGCCGATCTGGAAGACGATCGCCCCTCCCTGCCGGATGAAGTGGCGCTGGGGGTCACCTATGAGAATATCGACGACTATCTTGAAGGCAAAACGCTGGACCCCAGCATCGCCAAAACAATCGAAGGCTGGTATCTGAAAACCGAACACAAGCGTCGGCCGCCCATCACCGTCTTTGACGATTTCTGGAAAAAATAGTCCCTCCCCCGCCCCGGCCCGCGCCGGGGTTATTTTTTGCGCTTTTCGCCGCAAAAACCGCCTGCTATACTGGATAGATAGACAGTATCAGGAGTTATTGTGGCCAGAAAGCAATCTGCCCCGCGTCTGGAGTTTGAGGCGGCGGCGATCTATGAATATCCCGAACACCTTCGCCCGTGGCTGGAGGCGCTGCCGAAGCTGCCGGGCGTCTATCAATTTCACGGCGACAGCGACACGATGCCGCTCTATATCGGCAAGAGCGTTAACCTGCGCAGCCGGGTGCTCTCCCACCTGCGCACGCCTGAAGAGGCCGCGATGCTGCGTCAGTCCCGGCGTATTACCTGGCAGCGCACCGCTGGCGAGCTTGGGGCCCTGCTGCTGGAGGCGCGGTTAATTAAAGAACAGCAGCCGCTGTTTAACAAGCGGCTACGGCGTAACAAGCAACTCTGCGCCTGGCTGCTTGCGGACGACCGGCCGCAGATTGTCTATGCCCGCGAGGTTGATTTCTCTCATCAGCAGCATCTCTATGGTCTGTTCGCCAACCGGCGGGCGGCGCTGCAGATGCTGCAGAGCCTCGCTGACGAACAGCGCCTCTGTTATGGCCTGCTCGGTCTGGAGCCGCTCAGCCGCGGTCGCGCCTGCTTTCGATCCGCGCTGGGCCGCTGCGCCGGCGCCTGCTGTGGAAAGGAGAGCGTGGAGGCGCACCGCCAGCGTCTGCTGGCGCAGATGAGCAAGCTACAGCTGGTGTGCTGGCCTTGGGCAGGACCGGTGGCGCTGGAGGAGCGCGGCCCTGATATGACGCAGTATCATGTCATTCATAACTGGCTGTGGCTGGGGGCCGTCGACTCGCTCGACCAGGCCGCTGAGCTCACCCGCCTGCCCGCCGGATTCGACCAGGATGGTTACAAAATTCTCTGTAAACCTCTGCTCAGCGGCAACTACCCGCTGCACCCGCTTAGCTGAGAAGCCAGAAAGAAAAAACCGCCGGCCCTGCCCAACGCCTGATGGCATTATTGGGCAAGACCGGCGGTCTTGATTCAGTACGCTACATTATTCAGCGGGTGCAGGCATTTTACCTGCCGGCGCGTTGCGTTCTGTCAGATGCTTCTCAAAATTGGCATTGAACTGTTTTTTCTGCTCTGGGGTCAGAATGTTGTAGATCTTGTTCTGCGTTTCCAGGCGGGACAGCGCCATCGCTTTATGCTGCGCCTCCATCTTATCGATCTGCGCTTCCGCTTTCGCCTTGTCGAAGGTATCGCTGGCGATCAGCTCGTGCATCGCGCGGCGTTCGTCAAGGGACGGACGCTTCATGTTTTCGCGCTGGCTCTTCATGATGTCGCGGATCTGCTGCTTCTGCGCATCGGTCAGGTTGAGGCCTTTAAACATCATGTCATGCTGACCCGGGCCGCCTTTATGATGCATCATCATCGGCTTGCTGTCGCTCGGCGCGGTGGTGGTATCGGCGGCGTGAGCCAGGTTAGCCGCGCCCAGAGCCAGAGTAGAGGCAACAAACAGTGCAGTGAGTTTCTTCATCATTCAATCCTTACTTTACGTTATTCTTACGGCGCGTTGCCGTGTTGACGAGATTAACTTTACGACGTTAATCGTCAATTAGTCAGAGCAAGAGTAAAACAATGAAAGTGTAAAAAACAGTTTCTCACCAATTATGGAGAAAATAAGGAATTTGACCGAGGAATTGCAATAAAAAATAAATAACATACTGTTTTTCAGAGAAATTATGGAGAGTATAAAGGAGGGGAGATTAAAAACAAAGCATTTTACCAGGAATAATCTGCAAATTTACGCTGGCGCACGAAAAAATAAGAAGATGTAAAACGACGCGCGAAATTAAGCAGGCCGCCCGGCGGACGGCTTGCCCTCAGGGTAATTTTTCCAGCATCAGGCCAGCGCGCAGCCCCCTGGCCACCGCCGGATTGGGAAACAGAACATACTCCGGCTCTGCCCCCACCACATACCGCATCTCCCCCTCCTCCGCCAGCAGCGTGCCTGGGGCGAAGGGGGTGAAGTTCAGCGTCCGATCCGCCATATGCAGACGGAAATCATCGCTATGGCGGGTGATCTGCTGCACCACCCGGTAGCGCAACGGCGCCGGGGCGTCGGCAATGGCCAGATCCCCCACCAGCAGTCGGGAGATAGCCCCCTCGGCGGCGGCAAACTGCGTCAGATCGTTTTCCCCCAACGGCAGCGCTTTGCCCAGCTCAAGGGTGCAGGCCAGCGCCGCGAACCGCTCGCAGCTGAAGTGGGTGAAGGTCCCGCCTGGCTGGCGATGAAACACCAACGCCTCCAGCCCGGCGCCGCCCAGCCAGTGAAGAAAATCCTCCTCCCAGGGCGTATCGCGGGCCGGGAGCACCCCGAAGCGCGGATGCAGCGACCCGCGGATCGCGGTATGCAGATCGAGGTGCCAGCGCGGACCATCGTGGTCGCGATAGAAGCGGCCCACCGCCTGCTCCAGCCGCTGCGCCCGCTGCGTCTCCTCGCTGGCCGGGAATTGCCGCCAGCGCTCGCCAAACATCCGGTTCATATCGCTGTGCAGATAGCGTTTATTCGCCCGCAGCGCCGGCGGGTTACCGACGATCACCAGCAGCCGCCAGCGCAGGGGGAGTTCCTCCCGAACCAGCCGCTGCACCAGCCGGTCGACAATCTCCACCGGCGCCGTTTCGTTGCCATGGATGGCGCAGGAGAGCACCAGCCCGCGCTCGCAGCGCGCATGCGGCGTCAGCTCAAGGATCCCCTCCCCAAGCCAGTGCCAGCGGAAATGGGCCGTCTCGCCGTGAAAGTGATGGGGCAAACGTCCCGCCAGGGTTAATGCCAGAAAGTGTTCCACCGCGCCCCCTTATTGCTGAAATGGATAAACCGAACCGAGCTGCAGGATCTGGGTCAACCGATCCAGCGCGTCGCGCCCTTCCCGCAGCAGCTGGGGGTCGGCGAGGTCGGCCTGGGTGAGACGATCGCGATAGTAGCGATCCACCCAATCATTGAGGGTGGCAAACAGCGTATCGTTCATCAGGACGTGCGGATTGACCGTCTGATACTCCTCGGCCGTCAACACTACCCGCAGACGCAGGCACGCCGGACCGCCGCCGTTGGCCATACTCTCGCGCAGATCAAAAACCTGCAGCGCGGCGATGGGGTTATCCCCGGCCAGCAGCTCATTGAGATAGTTCCACACGCCCGGATGCGCCTGGGCTTCCTGGGGCAGGATCAGCGCCATGCTGCCGTCCGCCCGGCTCAACAGCTGGCTGTTGAACAGATAGGTGGCAACCGCCTCTTCCACCGTGACCCGGCTGGCGGGAACCACCAGCGGGGTGAAGCCCGGCACCTGCTGCGCCAGCTGCTGCAAAACCGCGTTCTGGTCGGCAAAGGCCTGCTCATGGCAGAACAGGACCTGACGATTGCTCACCGCGATGACATCGTTATGAAAAACCCCCATGTCTATCGCCGCCGGATGCTGGCGGGCGAAGATCAGCTGGCGGGGATTGACCTGATTAAGGCGCGCCACCGCCTGGCTGGCCTCAAGAGTTTGCCGCGCCGGATAGCGACGCGGCGCCTCTTCGCTTCCCCGGCGGCGGCCATAGACAAAGAGCTGAACGCCGGGGGCGCCATATTCCCCGCCGAGACGGTTATGGTTCGCCGCCCCTTCGTCGCCAAACCATGCCGAGGCAGGCAGCGCCGGATGGATGGCAAATCGCGTGCGGTCCGGGAAGATCGCCTGCAGCAACGCTCCGGTGGTGGGGGCTTCGCTGGCGCGGTGGAATTTATCCTGCAGATTCGCCACCGTCAGGTGTACCAGGCCATCCAGCGAATCGGCGGAGGGACAGACCGTCGCGGCGTTGGCCACCCACATCGCCGAGGCCGAACTCACCGCCGACAGCAGATCCGGATCTTGCTGAGCCGCGCGAGCCACCACCTGTTCATCGCTGCCGCTAAAGCCCAGCTGACGCAGGAGCGGCACGTTGGGCCGCTCCTGAGGGGGGATCACCGCCTGCGGATAGCCGGCGTCGGCGAGGGCTTTCATTTTTTTTAGCCCCTGCTTTGCCGCCAGCTGCGGGTTCGACACCCGAAAGCGGTGCCGGGTGGAGGCCTCATTGCCAAAGGAGAGCCCGGCGTAGTGATGGGTCAGTCCGGGCAGACCGTCAAAGTTGACTTCGCGGGCGGTCATGACGCCTCCCCGGCCCGAAAGTCGAGCCCCGGATTGAGACTGGCGGGCAGCGTCAGGGTCGGCGATTCGAGACTGGCCATCGGCCAGGCGCAATAATCGGCGGCATACCAGGCCCCGGGGCGATGATTGCCAGAGGCCCCGGTGCCGCCGAACGGCGCGGTACTCGCCGCCCCGGTCAGCGGTTTGTTCCAGTTGACTATCCCGGCCCGCGCCTCGAGCAGCAGCCGATCGAACTTCTCCCGTTCCGGGGAAATTAACCCGCAGGAGAGCCCGAAGCGGGTGGCATTGGCCAGGGCAATCGCCTCCTCGAAAGTGTCGTAGCGCCAGACGCCAAGCAGCGGGCCGAACACCTCTTCATCCTCGACCTGGGCCACGTCGCTCATGTCGACAATCCCCGGCGTCAGCAGCGACGTCCCGGCCTGCAATAAGCGCGGCTCCAGTAGGGTGGCTGCGCCAGCGGCGATCCGCTGCAGCCAGGCCTGATGCACTTTCTGCGCGGCCTGTTCAGAGATAAGCCCGCCGAGAAACGGCTGCGGCTCGGCGTCCCATGCCGCGGGGATCAGCCGTTGGCTCACCGTCACCAGCCTGGAGAGGAAAGCATCTCCCGCCTCTCCGCGCCGGACCAGCAGACGCCGGGCGCAGGTGCAGCGCTGGCCGGCGGTAATAAAGGCGGACTGGATGGTCAGATGCACCGCGGCATCGACGTCCCGCGGATCGTCGACGATCAGCGGGTTATTGCCGCCCATCTCCAGCGCGAGGATCTTCTGCGGCTGTCCGGCCAGCTGGCGATGCAGATGAAAACCGGTGGTCGAGCTGCCGGTAAACAGCAGCCCGTCGATATCCGCCTGGCCGCTGAGCGCCTCGCCGGTTTCCCGACCGCCCTGCAGCAGGTTGAGCACCCCAGCGGGCAGGCCGGCCTGCTCCCACAGCTTTACCACCGCTTCGCCACTGTGCGGGGTGAGTTCGCTGGGTTTAAACACCACGGTATTGCCCGCCAGCAGCGCTGGCACGATATGCCCGTTCGGCAGATGGCCGGGAAAGTTATAGGGGCCAAAGACCGCCAGCACGCCATGCGGCCGGTGACGCAGCGTCGCGGCGCCATCGGGCAGATCGCTGTGCTGTTCGCCGGTGCGGGTGTGGTACGCCTTCACCGAGATCGCCACCTTGTTGATCATCGCCGTCACTTCCCCGGCCGCCTCCCAGCGCGGCTTTCCGGTCTCGGCGCCGATAATCGCCGTCAGCTCCGCCTTGCTGGCCTCCAGCAACGCGGCAAACTTTTCGACGATGACCTGGCGGTCGGCAAACGGCAGCCGCGCCCAGGCCGGGAACGCCTGGCGGGCTGCCGCCACCGCCTCGGCGACCTGCCCGGCGTCCGCCGCCTCTCCCTGCCAGACAACCTTCAGGTTGACCGGATCCTGTTTGCTGAAGCGCGGCCCATCGCCGGGCCGCCACTCGCCGTTAATCCACAGACTCATGCGGTTTTCTCCTCAGGGATCAGGCGCACCATGCGCACCTGGTCGCCGGCATGACACTTCAGCATATCCAGCTCGCGGGCGCTGAGGGTCAGGGTGTCGCCATCCGGGTCGGCATGCACCAGCAGGGCGCGGAACTGGTGGTACTGTTCGTTCGCCACCAGGCACAGCGGCCCGTCGCCGGGCGGCGTTTCGCCGGCCTCGGTGGTCACCAGACGGCTTTTGCGGATCGCCCGCACCCGGTCAATATCGCACTCCAGGGTCGGGCCGCCGTCGAAAATATCGATGTAGTTCAGGTAGCGGAACCCCTCTTTCTCCAGCACCGTCCGGGCCGGGGCGGTCTGCGGGTGGACCTTGCCGATCACCGCCTGCGCCTCGGGGGTGAGGAAATCGATATACAGCGGGTGCTTGGGCATCAGGGCGGCAATGAAAGCCTTCTGTCCGGTGCCGCACAGGTAGTCGGCGCGGGAAAACTCCATGGCGAAAAAGCGTTTGCCCAGGCTCTCCCAGAATGGGGAATAGCCGTGCTCGTCAATCACCCCGCGCATCTCGGCAACCACCTTCTCATTAAAGCGCTCGCGAAAGGCGGCCATAAATAAGAAGCGCGATTTCGACAGCAGATAGCCATTGCCCTCTTTGCGCCACTGTGGGTCGAGGAACAGGGTACACAGCTCGCTGCTGCCGGTGTGGTCGTTACTGAGAAACAGCGTCGGCAGCGCCTGATAGACGTTAAGCTCCTTCGAGGCATGGACCTGGGTGCCGACCCGGTAGTTGTACCAGGGATCGTTGAGCCCCACCGCCACCTCTATCGCGCAGATGCCCACCACTGCGCCGCTCTCGCTCTCTTCCAGCACAAAGACATAGCCCTGCTCGCTTTTCGGCAGCTCGCCGCGCCAGGTTTGCTGTGAGCGGGCGATCCGCGCCGCGAGGGTGGCTTCATCCACCGGCAGCGAGGTCAGCCCGCCGCCAGTCTCCGCCGCCAGCTTCAGCAGCCCGGGCAGATCGCCCGGCTCCACCGGTCGAATAACCATCATGATGAAACTCCCGCCAGGAATCGCGCGCAGGCCCGCTCGACGCGATCCAGCCCGCTGTTCACCTCTTCTTCACTGACGTTCAGCGCCGGCGCGAAACGCACCACGTTGGCGCCGGCGATCAGGATCATCACACCCTCTTCCGCCGCCAGGTTGCTGAGGGTTTTCGCCTTCCCGGCCCAGGCGTCGTTCAGCACGCAGCCGATCAGCAGCCCCAGGCCGCGGATCTCCTTGAACAGACCATAGCGGGCGTTGATCGCCTGCAGGCGTTCGCAAAACCACTGATGGCGCTGTCTGACGCCGGAGAGCACTTCCGGGGTATTGACGATCGACAGCAGCTCGCCGGCCACCGCCCCCGCCAGCGGGTTACCGCCGTAGGTGGTGCCGTGGGTGCCGACGGTCATCACGCTGGCGCAGGCCTCTGTCGCCAGCAGCGCGCCGATGGGGAAGCCGCCGCCCAGCGCTTTGGCGGTGGTCAGCACATCGGGGGTCACGCCGTAGTGCATATAGGCATACAGTTCGCCGGTGCGCCCGACCCCGGTCTGCACTTCATCGAAAATCAGCAGGGCGTTGTGCTGGTCGCAAAGCTGGCGCAGGCCGCGTAAAAACTCGACGCTGGCCGGCACCACGCCGCCTTCGCCCTGCACCGGCTCGACGATCACCGCGCAGGTTTGGTCATTGATTAAGGCCTTTGCCGACGCGAGATCGTTAAACACCGCATGCTGGATCTGCGGCGGCAGCGGGGCAAAATCCCGGGAGTAGGCCGGCTGACCGCCTGCCGAAACGGTGAACAGCGTCCGCCCGTGGAAGGCGTTCTGGAAGGCGACAATGCCGCTTTTCTCGCTGCCAAAGCGATCGTGGGCATATTTACGCGCCAGCTTGAGCGCCGCCTCATTGGCCTCGGCCCCGGAGTTACAGAAGAAGACCCGGTCGGCGAAGGTGGCATCGATAAGCATTTTGGCCAGACGCAGGATTGGCTCATTGGTATAGCCATTGCCGGTATGCCAGAACTTGCCAGCCTGATCGGTGAGGGCCTGCACCAGACGTGGATGCGCATGCCCCAGCGCGTTCACGGCGATGCCTCCGGCAAAATCGATATACTCTTTGCCCTGCTGATCCCACAGCCGCGACCCGGCGCCCCGCACCGGAATAAACGCCGCTGGCGCGTAGACCGGCATCATCCATTCATCAAAGTGGTTACGCGTAATTGACTGAGACATATCGACCTCTTCCGGTAAATTAAAAGTAGCAATAATGTTAATAAATATGAGTTATTACGCTGTAAATGTAGATTGCACGGTTCGTGCCAGCCAGCGATAAAAATGCATAAACCGGATGAGATAACGCAATATCAATGAGTTACAACTTGGCGCTATTCACATAAAATGCATACTTAGTGAATAAGTATCCGATAAAGGGGGATGAACAGTGATTAAAGAAGATAAGTTATGCAAAGGTAAGATATAATTCTGTAATTGTGATCTTCTGCGAAATTTATCGTAGCTATTTGCCCTTTTTTGGCGCGGCGTGCCCGCAAAAGGGGCACCCACGGCACGCTCATGCGCAGCGATTGGCAGAATGACGCATCGGATGGCAGCCAGCCTGGCGAATTTCTGCTACCATCCCTGCACTATTCACCTTGCACAGTGGCAGCGACTATGAAATTCGTCTCTTTTAATATCAACGGCCTGCGCGCCCGCCCACACCAACTGGCCGCCATCGTCGAAAAGCACCAGCCGGACGTGATTGGCCTGCAGGAAACCAAAGTTCACGACGATATGTTCCCTCTCGAAGAGGTCGCCAGACTCGGCTATAACGTCTTTTATCACGGCCAGAAAGGCCATTATGGCGTCGCTCTGCTGACCAAAGAGACGCCGATTGCCGTCCGCCGCGGTTTCCCGGACGATGGCGAAGAGGCTCAGCGCCGCATCATCATGGCCGAGATCCCGTCGCCGTTCGGTAACGTTACGGTGATTAATGGTTATTTCCCGCAAGGTGAAAGCCGCGATCATGAGACCAAATTCCCGGCCAAAGCGGCGTTCTATCAGAATCTGCAGAACTACCTGGAGACCGAGCTCAATAAAGAGAATCCGGTGCTGATCATGGGCGATATGAACATCAGCCCTACCGATCTCGACATCGGTATCGGTGAAGAGAACCGCAAACGCTGGCTGCGCACCGGCAAATGTTCCTTCCTGCCGGAAGAGCGGGAATGGATGGACCGCCTGCTGGGCTGGGGCCTGGTGGATACCTGGCGTCAGGCTAACCCGGACAATCAGGAGCACTTCTCGTGGTTTGATTACCGCTCCAAAGGCTTCGACGATAACCGCGGGCTGCGCATCGACCTGCTGCTGGCCAGCCAGCCTCTGGCCCAGCGCTGCGTGGAGACCGGAATCGATTATGAGATCCGCGGGATGGAAAAACCGTCCGACCACGCGCCGGTGTGGGCCACCTTCCGGCCGTAAGCCACGTCCTGACCTGCCTCCCGCCGCGCGGGGGGCAGAATTTCCTGAGCAAAATCAACAAAGCGACGGTAAACCATTGTGGCCGTCGTCTGAACAGGATACTGTCGCGCGCACTTTTTAATGTCCACCGCGTCCAGGCTGTACAGGAGACCCCTTCATGAAAAAGAAGCCATCATCCGGCCATTGGTAAAGGGCTGGGACTCATCGCGCTGGCGGCCACGCTGGCCGTTATCAGCCACCGCGTCGGTCTCCACGATCTGCTGACTCACCTGCATCTGCTGCAGGAGACCCTGCGCCATCAGGGCGCCTGGGGCTATCTGGTCTATGCAGCGCTGTTTATCATTGCCACCCTGTGCCTGATCCCCGGCAGCCTGCTGGTGATCGCCGGCGGGATGCTCTTCGGCCCGCTGACCGGCTCTCTGCTCTCGTTTGCCGCCGCCACTGTCGCCTCTTCGCTGTCGTTTTTGATCGCCCGCTGGCTTGGGCGCGATCTGCTGCAGCGCTATGTGGGCCATACCGCCGTCTTCCAGGCCATTGAGCGCGGTATCGCCCGCAGCGGCAGCGATTTTCTGATCCTCACCCGCCTGGTGCCGCTCTTTCCCTACAACATTCAGAATTACGCCTACGGCCTGACGGCGATCCCCTTCTGGCCTTTTACCCTGATCTCCGCCGTGACCACCCTGCCGGGCCTGGTGATCTATTCGGTGATGGCCAGCGAACTGGCTCGCGAGGGGGCGACCTTCGCCTTCGCGCTCAAGCTGAGCCTCGCCGGCGGGCTGCTGTTTGCCCTGGTGCAGATGGGCAAACGGTTTGCCCGCGCCCGCCGTGTGGCAACGCCCGGCGAGGAGGTGCGCCATGACCCGACCTGATCGCCGTCACCTGCGCCGCGCCCGGCTGGCCCTCGCCGTGGTGGCCGTTGCCGCTCTGGCCGCCTGGCTGTGGTTCCCCGGCGGGCGAGCCTTTCTGCAGCACAGCCTGACGGCGCTAGCGTCGCTGGATCCCCAGCATGTTAAAGACTTTATCGCCGCCTGGGGGGCGCAGGCGGCGCTGGTCTCTTTTGCGCTGATGATCCTCCAGGCGATCGTCGCCCCGCTGCCGGCCTTCCTGATCACCCTGGCGAACGCCGCGCTGTTCGGCGCCTTCTGGGGCGGCGCGCTGTCGTGGTTCAGCGCCATGGTCGGCGCCGGGCTCTGTTTCTGCATCGCCAGAGCGCTGGGGCGCGAGGTGGTGGAGAAACTCACCGGCCGCACGGTGCTGCGCAGCGTCGACGGCTATTTTGCCCGCTTTGGCCCGCAGACGATCCTGGTCTGTCGCCTGCTGCCGTTTGTCCCTTTTGATCCGGTCAGCTATGCCGCCGGACTGACTTCGCTGCGCTTCTGGCCCTTTATGCTGGCCACCGGCGTGGGACAGCTGCCGGCGACCATCGTCTATTCCTGGGCCGGGAGCCTGCTGACCGGAGGCGCCTTCTGGCTGGCCACTGGCCTTTCGCTGCTTTTTGCCCTGGCGGTGGTCATCTCCATCGCCAAAAATATGTACCGTGAACGTCATAAGAGATCGTCGCCATGAGCTTACCCCCGCTGGATACTGTCCCCCTGATCCTTCGTCCGCAGGCCTGGCTGCACCGTCGTCATTACGGCCAGGTGCTGAGCCCCATTCGCTGGTGGGGACGGATCCCGTGGCTGTTTTACCTGGTCTCGCTGTTCGTGGGCTATATTGAACGCCGCCGCTCGCCGCTGGATCCGGTGCTGCGCTCGCTGGTCAGCGCCCGCATCGCCCAGCTGTGCCACTGCGAATTCTGCATCGATATCACCAGCATGACCCTCGCGGCGCGGAGCGGAGGTCGCGACAAACTGCTGGCGGTCGCCGACTGGCGCAACAGTACGCTGTTTAGCGAGCAAGAGCGTCTGGCGCTGACCTATGCCGAAGCCGCCAGTCAGACGCCGCCGGAGGTGGATGATGCCCTGCGCAGCGCGATGACGGCGCATTTTGACGCCCGGGCGCTCACCGAGCTGACCGCCCTGATTGGCCTGCAAAATTTATCAGCGAGGTTCAACGCCGCGATGGCGATCCCGGCCCAGGGGCTGTGCAAGATCCCCCCCTCTTCCCCGCACAATAAGGAGTAACGATGCGCCGTTTGCGTGATTTCAGCCTCTGTCTGTACCTGCTGCTGCTCTGGCCGCTGGTGGTGAATGCCGACGACAGCTGGCGGCAGACCCAGACGGAAGCCCGTGGCCAGACCGTCTGGTTTAACGCCTGGGGCGGCGACCCGGCCGTCAACCGCTATCTGGCGTGGGTCAGCGAGGAGGTCAAACGCCACTACGCGATCGACCTGCGTATTGTCCCCATCGCCGACGCCGCCGACGCGGTGAAACGCATCCAGACTGAGGCGCAGGCTGGCCGTCGCCGCGGCGGTTCGGTGGATTTACTGTGGATCAACGGCGAAAACTTTCACACCCTAAAACAGGCCAACCTGCTGCTCACCGGCTGGGCCGAATCGCTGCCCAACTGGCGCTATGTCGATCGGCAAAAGCCGGTTCAGGAAGATTTTTCTGTCGCCACCGAGGGCGCCGAGTCGCCGTGGGGCAGCGCCCAGCTGACGTTTATCGCCCGCCGCGAACAAACCCCGCAGCCTCCCACCAGCCCGCAGGCGCTGCTGGCCTTCGCCAGAGCCCATCCGGGCAGCGTAACCTACCCGCGGCCACCGGACTTCACCGGTACCGCCCTGCTGGAGCAACTGCTGATCGCCCTCACCGACCAGCCTGCCGCCCTGCGCCAGCCGCCCCAGACGGCGACTTTCGCGGCGGTCACCGCCCCGCTGTGGCGCTATCTCGATACGCTGCACCCGGCGCTGTGGCGGGCGGGCAAGGATTTCCCGGCGTCGCCGGCGCGGATGGACGCCATGCTCAACCAGGGCACCCTCCGCCTGTCGCTGACGTTTAATCCGCTCCATGCCCGGCAGAAGGCCGCCAGCGGGGAGTTACCGGCGGACAGCTACAGCTTCGGCTTTACCGGAGGGACCCTCGGCAACGTCCATTTCGTGACTATTCCGGCCAACGCGCGCGCCGTCGCCGCCGCCAAAGTGGTGGCCAATTTCCTGCTCTCCCCTGAGGCGCAATTGCGCAAGGCGGATGCCGCCGTCTGGGGCGATCCAAGCGTCCTGGACCCGCAGCGTCTACCTGACAAGCAGCGCCAGGCGCTGGCGGCCACCCTGCCGCAGGATCTGCCGCCGGTGCTTGCCGAGCCGCACGCGGCGTGGGTTGACGCACTGGAGCAGGAATGGCTGCGCCGCTACGGTACCCACTGATTCTGCTGGCCTGGGGGACGATGGCGGCAATCTATCTGCCCTTATTCCCCGCCGCCGCAGGGCTGGTGTGGCCGGCGCTCTTCCCGGTCCACTGGCGGGCGCTGTTCGCCGACCCGCAGCTGGGCCAGGCGCTGGCCGCCACCCTTGTTTCCACGCTGCTGTCCGTCGGCGGCGCGTTACTGATCGCCCTGACCATCGTCGCCGCCCTCTGGCCTTCGGCCCGCTGGCGGCGACTGGCTTCCCGCCTGCCCTTGCTGCTGGCGGTGCCCCATCTTGCCCTGGCGACGGCGGCGCTGCTGCTGTTCGCCGAAGGCGGCTGGATCTGGCAGCGGCTGCCGTTTTTGACGCCGCCGGTCGACCGGTACGGCATCGGGCTTGGCCTGACGATGGCCCTGAAAGAGAGCGCCTTTGTGCTGTGGGTGATCTACGGCCTGCTGGGGGAGGCGCGCCTCGCCGACCAGGCGACAGCGCTAAAGAGCCTCGGCTACGGCCGCTGGCAGTGCCTGCGCTGGCTGGTGCTGCCTGGGCTGCTGCCCGCCCTCGGCATGGTGCTGCTGGCCGCCGCGGCCTGGAGCCTGTCGACGGTAGAAGTCGCCCTGGTGCTGGGGCCCGGCAATCCACCCACCCTCGCCGTGCTGGCGTGGCAGTGGTTAAGCCAGGGCGATGACCTGCAGCAGGCGAAAGGGGCGCTGGCCAGCCTGCTGCTGCTGGCGATCCTCGGCGGGCTGGCGCTGGTCGCCTGGGGCGGATGGCGGCTACAGCGTCGACGCCTGCCCGATCTGCGCGGCTTTCGGCATCCCCATCCCCACGCCCTGCCCGGCCGCCTGCTGGCGAGTGCCCTGCCGCTGAGCGGCCTGCTGTGCGCGCTATTGCTGGCGGGGCTGGCGCGCTCGGCGCCGCCGCAGATCGAGGCATTGATTAACAGCCTTGGTCTGGCGCTGGCGGCCTGCGCCCTCGGCGCGGCCGTCTGCCTGCTGTGGCTGGCCTGCGGCCCGGCGCGGGGAGATGGCTGGGTCTGGCTGCCGCTGGTGCTGCCGGCCCTGCCGCTGGCCGACGGCCAGTACCGGCTGGCGCTGTACGCCTGGCTAGACGGCGAATGGTGGACCGTCCTGTGGGGCCATCTGCTGTGGGTGGTGCCGTGGATGCTGTTTATTTTGCGCCCGGCCTGGCGCCAGCGCGATCCGCGGATGGCGGTGATCGCCCGCACGCTCGGCTGGGATCCCACGCGTATTTTCTGGCTGCTGACCCTGCCCTCGCTGACCCGCCCGCTGCTAACCGCCCTGGCGGTGGGTTTCTCGGTGAGCATTGCGCAGTATCTGCCAACGCTATGGCTGGGGGCAGGCCGTATCCCGACGCTTACCAGCCAGGCGGTGGCGCTCAGCAGCGGCGGCGAGGCGCAGACGCTCGCCGCCCAGGCGCTGTGGCAATTACTGCTGCCGGCGGTATGCTTTACCCTGACGTCCCTGCTGGCCTGGCTGGCGGGCCGCTATCGACGAGGACTTCGCTAGTGCTAACCGTAAACCATCTGACTCTGAGCGTGAAACGTCAGCCGCTGCTGCGGGAGGTCGCCTTCTCGGTGGCCCCGGGTGAAGTGCTGACGCTGATGGGCCCTTCCGGCAGCGGAAAATCGACGCTGTTTGCATGGATGATTGGCGCTCTGGCCGGCGACTTCCGCGCCGAGGGCGAGCTGTGGCTCAACGATCGGCGCTGCGATACGCTGCCGACGGAGCGCCGGCGCATCGGCATCCTGTTTCAGGACCCGTTGCTGTTCGACCATTTCAGCGTCGGGCAAAATTTACAGCTGGCGCTACCGGAAAGCGTGCGCGGCGAGGCGCGAAAAGCCGCGGTGGAGCAGGCGCTCAGTCGCGCCGGGCTGCATGGCTTCGCCGCGCGCGACCCGGCCACGCTCTCCGGCGGACAGCGGGCGCGGGTGAGTCTGCTGCGCGCCCTGCTGGCGCGCCCCGAGGCGCTGCTGCTGGATGAGCCCTTCAGCCGCCTGGATGCCACCCTGCGCGCCGCGTTCCGCCGCTGGGTATTTGAGGAACTGGCCCGCCAGGCCATTCCGGCGATCCTGGTGACCCACGATCGCGAGGACTGTCCGCCGACGGGGCGCTGCCTGGCGATGGAGCGCTGGCAATGAAGCGCAATAGCGTGCAAACCTGCGTTACCGCAAAGAAATCAACGCCTGGCAAGCGGAGAATACGCCCTCCACTTTTTACCGTCGGGCATTTCGATGAAACGTGTTTCTCAATTGACCGCACTCGCCCTGCTCATGGGGCTTGCTGCTACCACCACCTGCGCCGCTGAAACCATGCCAGCGCTCACCCTCTCCCACCTGCAACAGCAGCACGGCGTGGCCATCGACACCCGCCTGAGCGCTTATTACAACGGCTGGCCGCAGCACGTCAACGGCCCGGAAGGTCATGAGCCGCAGGCGCTGAACCTTTCCGCCCGCTGGCTCGGCGCCATGAGCGACGAGCAGCTCGACAGCTGGGCTAAACAGCACCAGCTCCAGCCCGATACCCCCATCGCGCTGTACGGCAGTCCTGAGGATAACGCCAGCGTCGCGGCGCGACTGAAACAAGCGGGCTTCACCCGGCTCAACGTCCTGAGCGACGCTCTGAGCCAGGGCGACCGTCTGCAAAAGCTGCCGCACTTTGAACAGCTGGTCTACCCGCAGTGGCTGCACGATCTGCAGCAAGGGAAAAGCGTGGCTGCCGCCCCGGCCGGCGACTGGAAGGTGTTTGAGGCCGCCTGGGGAGCGCCGAAGCTCTATCTGCTGAGCCATATCCCGGGCGCGGGCTATATCGACACCAATGAGGTGGAGAGCGAACCGCTGTGGAATAAAGTCTCCGATGCGCAGCTGAAGGCGATGCTGGCGAAGCACGGCATCCGCCATGACACCACGGTGATCCTCTACGGTCGCGACGTCTACGCCGCGGCGCGGGTGGCGCAGATCATGCTGTACGCCGGCGTCAAAGACGTGCGCCTGCTGGACGGCGGCTGGCAGACCTGGTCCGACGCTGGTCTGCCGGTGGCGCGCGGCATGCCGCCGACGCCGCAGCCGGCGCCGGATTTTGGCGCGCCGATCCCCGGCCAGCCGCAGCTGATGCTGGATACCGGGCAGGCCCGCGGTCTGCTGCACCGCCAGGACGCCTCGCTGGTCAGCGTCCGCTCGTGGCCGGAGTTTATCGGCACCACCAGCGGCTACAGCTATATCAAACCGAAGGGCGACATCGCCGGCGCCCGCTGGGGCCATGCCGGAAGCGACTCCACGCACATGGAAGACTTCCATAACCCGGACGGCACCATGCGCAGCGCCGACGATATCGCCGCCCTGTGGCGCCAGTGGAACATCCTGCCTGACCAGCAGGTGGCGTTCTATTGCGGGACCGGCTGGCGGGCCTCGGAAACCTTCATGTATGCCCGGGCCATGGGCTGGCCGCACGTCGCCGTCTATGACGGCGGCTGGTACGAATGGAGCAGCAACCCGCACAACCCGGTCGCCCGCGGAGAACGCGGCCCGGAAAGCAGTCAGTAACGCGTCCCACCCGCGCGCGTCGCCCCCTGCCGGCGACGCGCGATTTTCCGCTCACGCCACCCGCTTTAAGGTCCGGTAGCCGCTGGCGATACGCGTCGCCGTCGTCAGCCAGCATAGCGCGCCAAACAGCCACGCCAGCCAGGCGAAATGCGCCGGAAACAAGCAGCTGAGGACAAACAGCAGGATAGTCTCCGTCCCCTCCGTCAGCCCCCCGAGATAGTGCAGCGATTTATGGGCATAGCCGGGATTGGCGATCTGGTGCTTTGCCGCCAGCGCGGCAAAGGCGAGAAAGCTGCTGCCGGTGCCGATAAAGGCAAACAGCAGCCAGCCGCCCGCCAGGGCGTTATTTTGCGGATCCGCCAGGATAAAACCGAACGGCACCAGGGCATAGAAGAGAAAATCCAGTGAGATATCGAGAAAACCGCCGGCGTCGCTAAGCCCGCGCCGCCGCGCCAGGGCGCCGTCCAGGCCGTCCAGCAGGCGGTTGAGAAGAATGGCCGCCAGCGCCGCGCCATACCACCCTAATGCCAGAAATGGCAGAGCCAGCGCGCCGATGGCAAAACCGAGCAGCGTCAGCCCGTCTGGCGAAATACCCGGGCGGTCAAGCGCGCCGGCGGCAGCGTTAAGCAGAGGTTTGAGGCGAGGATGCAAGTGGCTATCAAGCACAGGGGTCTCCAGCAGAGTTGGCGGTTGTCAGTAAAGGTCTATGGCGGTGATAATAGGCCAGTTTGGTCTTATTAACGTTGATGCTTATGCTAAAAATGATTGAAGTTGTCGCCGCCATTATTGAACAGGATGACAAAATTCTGCTGGCGCAGCGCCCGCCCCACGCCGACCAGCCGGGAATGTGGGAATTCGCCGGCGGCAAAGTGGAGTCGGGTGAAAGCCAGCCGCAGGCGCTGGCCCGGGAGCTGCGGGAGGAGATGGGCATCATCGCCCACCCGGCATGCTATATCGCCAGCCATCAGCGGGAAGTCTCCGGTCGCCAGATCCATCTGCACGCCTGGTGGGTACCGAACTTTCAGGGCGCGCCGCTGGCCCACTATCACAGCCAGCTGCGCTGGTGCCTTCCTGCCGACGCCCTAACCCTCGATCTCGCCCCGGCCGATATCCCCCTCCTGCATGCCTTTATCGCCCAGCGCCCGTCCCTTTCTCCCCGCTGATCCGCTCGCCGCCTCGTCATCGTTTTTAGTTATGACGGGCGGGCAATTATAAATTTTGCTGACGGCTTAATTTTTCCTTGCTTGCCTAAGGATTAGCGGTGTTATAGTCGGAAAATCGGTTTTTTCAAGGACCGAATCATAATAAATACACGCAACCACAACCATAAGGGGAACTTATATCTATGGAGCAGACGTGCACTCTGGAAGGCTTTCTCGCCCGCGTTCAACAGCGCGATCCTCATCAAACCGAATTTGCTCAAGCCGTCCGGGAGGTCATGACCACCCTGTGGCCTTTCCTTGAGGAAAATCCGCGCTATCGTCAGCTTGCTTTGCTGGAACGTCTGGTGGAACCGGAGCGCGTGATCCAGTTCCGCGTGGTGTGGGTGGACGACCGCAATCAGGTCCAGGTCAACCGCGCGTGGCGCGTGCAGTTCAACTCGGCCATCGGCCCGTATAAGGGCGGGATGCGCTTCCATCCGTCGGTGAATCTGTCGATTCTCAAATTCCTTGGCTTCGAGCAGACCTTCAAAAACGCCCTGACCACCCTGCCGATGGGCGGCGGGAAAGGCGGCAGCGATTTCGATCCTAAAGGCAAGAGCGATGGCGAAGTAATGCGCTTCTGCCAGGCGCTGATGACCGAGCTCTATCGCCATCTTGGCCCGGATACCGACGTACCGGCAGGCGATATCGGCGTCGGCGGCCGCGAGGTCGGCTTTATGGCCGGCATGATGCGCAAACTCTCTAACAACAGCGCCTGCGTCTTCACCGGTAAAGGCCTCTCCTTCGGCGGCAGCCTGATCCGTCCGGAAGCCACCGGTTACGGCCTGATCTACTTCACCGAAGCAATGCTCAAACGTCACGGCCTCGGCTTCGAAGGCGCTCGCGTGGCGGTCTCCGGCTCCGGCAACGTCGCGCAATACGCCATTGAGAAAGCGATGGAGCTTGGCGCGCGGGTGGTCACCGCCTCCGACTCCAACGGCACCGTCGTTGACGAGGCGGGCTTCACCAAAGAAAAACTGGCCCGCCTGATCGACATCAAAGAGCGTGCCCACGGCCGGGTGGCCGACTACGCCCGCGAGTTTGGCCTCACCTATCTCGAAGGCCAGCAGCCATGGTCAGTGCCAGTGGATATCGCCTTGCCTTGCGCCACTCAGAACGAACTGGACGTCGATGCCGCCCGCCAGCTGATTGCCAACGGCGTGAAGGCCGTGGCGGAAGGCGCCAACATGCCGACCACCATCGCCGCGACCGATCTGTTCCTTGAAGCTGGCGTGCTGTTTGCCCCGGGCAAAGCGGCCAACGCCGGCGGCGTGGCGACGTCCGGTCTGGAGATGGCGCAGAACGCCGCGCGCATGGGCTGGAAAGCGGAAAAAGTGGATGCTCGCCTGCATCACATTATGCTGGATATCCACCACGCCTGCGTGCAGTACGGCGGTGAAGCGAAGCAGACCAACTACGTGCGCGGCGCCAATATCGCCGGTTTCGTGAAGGTGGCGGATGCCATGCTGGCCCAGGGCGTGATTTAACCTCCCCTGACGCCCTCCCGGCGGCTGCCCGCCGGGAGGCGTCTCACGACGTCATCGTGATCACCACTTTCCCCAGATGCTGACCACTGTCCAGACAGGCATGCGCCTCGGCAATCTCCGCCATCGGGTAGCTGGCGTAGATCATCGGCTTGCATTTCCCTGCCTCAAGCAGCGGCCAGACGTGGCGCCGCAGCGCCTCGGCAATCTCCTGTTTCTCCGCCGCCGTCCGGCCGCGCATGGTGGAGCCGGTGACGGTGGCCCGCTTGAGCATCAGGGTCTGAATATCCACCTCATGAGCGATTCGCCCGCCCATAAAGCCGATGATCACCAGCCGTCCGTCCTTTTTCAGTAGCCCCAGGTTGCGGTTAAAGTAAGGGCCGCCCACGATATCCAGAATGACATCCACCCCTTCATCGTTGGTCAGTTGGTGAATTTTCTCTGCGAAATCTTCGGTTTTGTAGTTGATCGCCGTGGCGTAGGGTCGCAGCGCGGCAATTTTTTCGTCCTGGCCGACGGTGGCATAGACGCTCATCCCCAGCGCGTGACACAGCAGGACCGCGGTGGTGCCAATCCCGCTGGCGCCGCCGTGGATCAGAATGCTCTCGCCGGACTGCAGCTTACCGAGCTGGAAAACGTTCGCCCACACGGTGAAGAAGGTTTCCGGAATGGCGGCCGCTTCGCTAAAGCTGAGGCCCGCCGGGATCGGCAGCGTCTGGCCTGCCGGGACGGCGCAGTATTCGGCATACCCGCCGCCGTTGGTCAGCGCGCAGACGCGATCCCCGGGGGCAAAGGTTGTGACCTGCGCGCCGACCTTCACGACCACGCCCGCCACCTCGAGGCCGGGCACGGGGGTGACGCCCTCAGGCATGGGATACAGCCCCTGGCGCTGCAGAATATCCGGCCGGTTGACGCCCGCCGCTTTCACTTCGATGAGCACCTCATGCTCCCCGACGGTGGGGATCTCACCTTCGCGGATCTGCAATACTTCCGGGCCGCCCGGTTGGCTGATAGCGATATATTTCACGGGTCCTCCTTATCGCCTGGGAGAGAAATGAGCAACGGCATCGGGAAGGGCAATGGGCATCCCTGTTGTGAGGGGGTCGTCAACCCCTTCCCGGCTGTTTAGTGTAGACCATTGACCTGGCGGGGGGAGAAACGGCGGCCGCGGGGAATCGCATCCTCGCGGCCGCCGGGCGGGTTATTGCGGCGGTGGCGCGGCATCGTCTGCTGCTTTTTTGCCTTTCGCTTTGCCTTTGCCCTTACTGAAGGATTTTTTCGCCCCGCCAGGCGCCACCAGACCGCGGAACTGGCGCACCGGCGTGCTGCGCGCCTGCTCGATCAGCTGATACAGCGTCCCCACCAGCGGCTGCATAAAGTCCTGATAGCGGCACTGTTTCTCGCTGATTTGCGTCAATACCGACTCCCAGTGGGCGGTCATGTCCGGTCGCCCGGCCATCTCCGGCAGGGAATGAATCAGCGCCCTTCCGGCCTCCGAGGAGTGAATATAGCGCCCCTTTTTGCTCAGGAAACCGCGCTTAAACAGCAGTTCGATAATCCCGGCGCGGGTTGCTTCGGTGCCGAGGCCGTCGGTGGCGCGGAGGATCTTCTTCAGATCTTTATCCTGCACGAAGCGGGCAATCCCGGTCATCGCCGACAGCAGCGTGGCGTCGGTAAAGTGGCGCGGCGGCTGCGTCTGGCGCTCCACCACCTCGCCCCTCTCGCACAGCAGTTCATCGCCTTTGGCCACCACCGGCAGCGGCGTGCCGTCGTTCTCTTCATCGCGCTCTTTGCTGCCAAGCAGCGTCCGCCAGCCCGCCTCGGCCAGAAAACGCGCTTTAGCGACAAATTTGCCGTTGGCGATCTCAAGGTCAATCTGGCATTTACGGAACACCGCGTCAGGGCAGAACTGCATCAGATACTGCCGGGCGATCAGGGTGTAGACCTTCGCTTCGTTATCGGTGAGTTTGACCTGGCTGCTGCGGGCGGTCGGGATAATCGCATGGTGCGCGTCGACCTTTTTATCATCCCAGCAGCGGTTGCGGATCTCCGGATCCACCACCGGCTGCGGCAGCAGATCCGCCGCATGGACGGCAATCGCATTCAGCACCGCATGGCGGCCGGCGAAATGCTCTTCCGGCAGGTAGCGGCTGTCCGAACGCGGATAGGTGATGAGCTTGTGGGTTTCATACAGCTTCTGGCAGATATCCAGCACGTTTTGCGCGCTGAAGCCGAAACGTTTGGCCGCCTCAATCTGCAGCGCCGACAGCGAAAACGGCAGCGGCGCGGGTTCGGAATCGCGCTTATCGTTATAGCCGGTCACCAGCGCCGGCTGGCCTTCGATACGCTTAACCACGTGCTCGGCCAGCGGACGATGCAGCAGGCGCCCTTCTTCATCCTGGTAAGGTTCGCAGGCTTCGCTCGGCACCCAGGTCGCGACAAAGCGCTCCTCCTGCGGCGTGACGATATGCGCTTTGACGTCGAAGAAATCTTTGGCGACGAAGTTTTCAATCTCTTCATCGCGGCGCACCACCAGGCCGAGCACCGGGGTCTGCACCCGCCCCACGGAGAGCACCCCCTGATAGCCGGCGTTGCGCCCCAGCAGAGTATAGGCCCGGGTCATATTGATGCCGTACAGCCAGTCGGCGCGCGCCCGCGCCAGCGCCGACACGCAAAGCGGCACAAACTCGCTGTTGGCGCGCAGGCGGTTGATCGCCCGCTCCACCGCCTGCGGGTTGAGATCGTTTATCAGACAGCGCTGCACCTGCTGGCGCTTCTCCGGCGCCAGCTGCAGGTAGTCGAGGACCTCGTCCACCAGCAGTTGCCCTTCACGGTCGGGGTCGCCAGCGTGGATAACCTCCTCGGCGTCGCCGAGCAGGCGCTTGATCACATTCAGCTGTTTGGTGACCGAAGGTTTGGGCTGCAGCTGCCATTTCTCCGGCACAATCGGCAGGTCGGTGAGATTCCAGCGGGCATAGCGACTGTCATAGACGTCCGGCTGCGCCTGCTCCAGCAGGTGACCGATACACCAGGTGACCACCTGCCCGTTGCCGCACTCAATATAGCCATCGCCTTTGCGGTGCGGTTTAGGCAACACATCGGCGATAGCCCGACCGAGACTCGGTTTTTCTGCAATAAACAACCGCATCGAATCAACGGATCTCGATCATCGGTCGCCCGCCACGGGCGGTCACCAGCTCGCCGATGGCGGCCAGCTTAATACCGAACTCCGCCGCGGCGGCCTGGACTTCCGCCTCCGCCTCCGGGGTCACCGCCAGCAGCAGACCGCCTGAGGTCTGTGGGTCGCACAGCAGATCGCGCCACGCCGTCGGCATCTCGCCCATCAAATGGCCGTAGCTGGCAAAGTTGCGCCCGGTGCCGCCCGGCACCGCGCCGGCGGCGATATACTCCTCCACCCCCGGCAGTTTCGGGATATCGGCATAGCGCAGTTGCGCCTGCACGCCGGCCCCGCGGCACACCTCGCTGAGGTGGCCGAGCAGGCCAAAGCCGGTGACGTCGGTCATCGCCTTCACCCCGTCGATAGCGGCAAACGCGGCGCCGGCGAGGTTCATCTGGCACATGGTCTCCGTCGCCAGCCCCTGATGCTCTGGCTTGAGCAGCGATTTTTTCTCCGCGGTGGTCAGCACGCCGATCCCCAGCGGTTTGGTGAGATACAGTTTGCAGCCCGCCTGCGCGGTGCTGTTTTTCTTGATGCGCTCGGTGGGCACCACGCCGGTGACCGCCAGACCAAAGATCGGCTCCGGAGCGTCAATGGAGTGGCCGCCCGCCAGCGCGATCCCGGCCTGCTGGCAGGCAAAGCGCCCGCCCTCCACCACGTCGCGGGCGATTTCCGGCGCCAGGGTGTTGATCGGCCAGCCGAGAATGGCAATCGCCATAATCGGTTTCCCGCCCATGGCGAAAATATCGCTGATGGCGTTGGTGGCGGCAATGCGGCCAAAGTCGAACGGATTATCGACAATCGGCATAAAGAAGTCGGTGGTGCTGACGATTGACGTGCCATTACCAAGATCGTAAACGGCGGCATCATCGCTGGTTTCGTTGCCGACAAGCAGGTTCGGGTCGACAAACTTCGCCTGCTCGCTATGCAGGATGGTTTCCAGCACTTTCGGGGAAATTTTACAACCACAACCGGCTCCGTGGCTGTATTGCGTTAAACGAATGGCTTGCTCGCTCATGGACATCTCCTGTCATTGCAATCCCGCTATGTTAGCGCCCAAACGTCAGGGTGGTAAGTACGACAGTCTGAAATCGCGTATGGTTGCTCATTAAGCAGACAAAAAGCCGTTTTTGCGAGACGCGGCAATTTTTTCCCGACCATTTTCACTTTTACTTAAAGATGACAGAAATGTGACAACCCAGGACTGTCTTCTCTGGAATGATTATGACGTAAGGAAATTCTAATGAAAAAGCGTGTTCTTGCCCTTTGCCTGGCCAGTTTCTTCTCCGTTAACGCCTTCGCGCTGGTTCCCCCCGGTAACGATGTCACCACCAAGCCCGATCTCTACTATCTGACCAATGCCCAGGCCATCGACAGCCTGGCGCTGTTGCCGCCGCCGCCGGCGGTGGGCAGTATCGCGTTCTTAAACGATCAGGCGATGTATGAGCAGGGGCGCTTGCTGCGCAACACCGAGCGCGGGAAGCTGGCGGCAGAGGATGCCAACCTCAGCGCGGGCGGCGTGGCTAACGCTTTCTCCAGCGCCTTTGGCTCGCCGATCACCGAAAAGGACGCGCCGCAGCTCCATAAGCTGCTGACCAATATGATTGAAGACGCCGGCGATCTGGCGACCCGCGGCGCGAAAGAGAAGTATATGCGCATTCGCCCGTTTGCCTTCTACGGTGTCTCCACCTGCAACACCACCGAGCAGGACAAGCTGTCGAAAAACGGCTCTTACCCATCCGGGCATACCTCCATCGGCTGGGCCACCGCCCTGGTGCTGGCAGAGATCAACCCGCAGCGGCAGAACGAAATTTTGAAGCGCGGCTATGAGCTCGGCGAGAGCCGGGTGATCTGCGGCTATCACTGGCAGAGCGATGTCGATGCGGCGCGCATCGTCGGCTCCGCGGTGGTCGCCACGCTGCACACCAACCCGGCCTTCCAGCAGCAGTTGCAGAAAGCCAAAGACGAATTCGCCAAAACGCAGAAGTAACGTCATCGCCGTTGAACTCCCGGATACGGCGCCTGGCGCGCCTTATCCGGGCTACCTTTGGGGCTGCAGGCCGGGTAAGGCGCACGCCGCCACCCGGCATAGATGCGGCTCCGAGCCTGCTGCCATCGCCCGGCGGCGCTGTGCTTGCGCGGGCCTACATTGAGGGGTAACCGTCTGATATCGGGATGGTTATGTAGGCCGGGTAAGACGCAGCCGCCACCCGGCGAAATAACGGCACAATCGTAAATTTCCCTGCTCGCGCTGCGCTTAGCAGGGCTACCACTCCTGTGTTATGTCCGGGCAGATGGCGCTCCCGATATATCCTCTTCGTTATGTCTGGCATGGCGCAGGGAGCGCACAGGGGGCGGCCAGCACCGGCAGTTTCAGTAACAATGGTGAAAAAATTAACGACAGGTCGCACGAATGTAGGCCGGGTAAGGCGCAGCCGCCACCCGGCGTAACACGCGCTGACTCAGAATCGCGTCACAAACGGCGCGGTATCCGGCAGGGCAATGGTGGTTGAGGCTTTCAGCTGCGGCGTGCCCAGATAGAGGAAGCCGACGATTTTATCCTGCTCGCGGCACCCGAAGCCGGCCCGCACCACCGGGCTCTCGGTCAATGCTCCGCTGCGCCAGATGCCGTTGAATCCCTGGGCCAGGGCCGCCATCTGCATCGCCATCACCGCGCAGCCAGCGGACATCTCCTGCTCCCAGCGCGGCACCTTCGGGTGGTCTTCACAGCGCGCCACTACGGTAATGATCAGCGGCGCGCGAAACGGCGCATTGCGGGCTTTCTCTATGCCCTTCTCATCCTGGCCGGCCTCCCGGGCCCCCTTTTCCAGCAGCTGACTAAAGCGTTCGCGGCCGTCATCGGCGATAATGAAAAAGCGCCACGGCTGCAGGGCGCCATGATCCGGGGCGCGCAGCCCGGCGCGCAGAATGTTTTCCAGCTGTTCGCCGGCCGGGGCCGGTTCCGCCAGGCGGGAAGCGCTGCGGCGATTAAGCAGTAGGTCGAGAGCATCCATCTGTATAACTCCTGTGATGTCATTTTTCATAAAATTAACATGCACAAGGATTTTGTTACAGCGCGGTCGGTGATTCCTGCTGACAACCGACGGCTCACTCTTTAGGATAGCCAGACGCGGCGGCCCCTGCGGCCTGCCCATTTTTAGATAACGTTAGGGAGAATACATGCGAACCCTTTGGCGACTGATTGCCAGCTTTTTTAAATGGACGTGGCGGATACTCAACTTTATTCGCAAACTGGCCCTCAATGCGATCTTCCTGGTGCTGGTGCTGGTGTGTATCGGCATCTGGAGCCAGTTCAGCAGCACCACCAGCGAACATGCCGCGCGCGGCGCGCTGCTGCTGGATATTACCGGCGTGGTGGTGGATAAACCGTCCGCCAGCAGCAAGCTCGGCGTAATTGGCCGCCAGCTGTTTGGCGCCAGCTCGGACCGTCTGCAGGAGAATTCTCTGTTCGATATCGTGCAGACCATCCGTCAGGCGAAGGATGACCGTAATATCACCGGTATTGTGCTGGATCTGAAAAACTTCGTCGGCGGCGATCAGCCCTCCATGCAGTACATCGGTAAAGCGCTGCGCGAATTCCGCGACAGCGGCAAACCGGTGTATGCCGTCGGCAGCAGCTACAGCCAGGGCCAGTACTACCTGGCGAGCTTTGCCAACAAAATCTGGCTCTCTCCGCAGGGGGAGGTGGACCTGCACGGCTTCGCCACCAACGGGCTGTACTACAAGTCGCTGCTGGATAAGCTGAAAGTCTCCACCCATGTCTTCCGCGTCGGCACCTATAAATCCGCCGTCGAGCCTTTCATTCGCGATGACATGTCTCCTGCCGCCCGCGAAGCGGACAGCCGCTGGATTGGCGAACTGTGGCAGAACTACCTCAACACCATCGCCGCCAACCGGCAGATCACCGCCCAGCAGCTCTTCCCGGGCGCCCAGGGCATTATCGATGGCCTGCGTAAGGTGGGCGGCGATACGGCGAAATATGCGCTGGACAATAAGCTGGTGGATGAGCTGGCGACCTCCACGGAAGTGGAAAAGGCGCTGACCAAACAGTTTGGCTGGAGCAAAGCGGATAACAATTACCGGGCGATCAGCTATTACGACTACAACGTGAAGACACCGTCTGACCAGGGTTCCGCCATCGCGGTGATCTTCGCCAACGGCGCCATCATGGACGGCGAGGAGACCCCGGGCAACGTCGGCGGCGACACCACCGCTGCGCAAATTCGCGATGCGCGCCTCGACCCGAAAATTAAGGCCATCGTCCTGCGCGTCAACAGCCCGGGCGGCAGCGTGACCGCCTCGGAAATCATTCGCGAAGAGCTGGCGGCAGCCAAAGCCGCGGGTAAACCGGTGGTCGTTTCAATGGGCGGCATGGCGGCCTCCGGCGGCTACTGGATCTCCACGCCGGCGGACTACATTGTCGCGAACCCAAGCACCCTCACCGGCTCCATCGGCATCTTTGGGGTGATCAACACCGTGGAAAACACCCTTGGGTCGATTGGCGTCCATACCGACGGCGTCGCCACGTCGCCGCTGGCGGATATCTCCAGCACCAAAGCGCTGCCGCCGGAAGTGCAGCAGCTGATGCAGTTGAGCATTGAGAACGGCTATCAACGCTTTATCACCCTGGTGGCTAACGCGCGTAAGAGCACGCCGGAGAAAATCGACCAGATTGCCCAGGGCCACGTCTGGACCGGGGAAGATGCCAAAGCCAACGGTCTTGTCGACAGCCTCGGCGACTTCGACGACGCGGTGGCCAAGGCCGCCGAGCTGGCGAAGCTGAAAACCTGGCACCTCAACTACTATCAGGAAGAGCCCACCTTCTTCTCGATGGTGCTGGACAGCCTGACCGGTTCGGTACGCGCCTCGCTGCCGGCCGCCATTCAGGCCTGGCTGCCTGCGCCGGTGGCCGCGGCAGCCGAGACGGTGAAAGCCGAAAGCGACAAGCTGGCGGCGTTTAACGACCCGCAGAACCGCTATGCCTTCTGCCTGACCTGCGCCAACATCCGTTAATACGCAGCGGCTGCCCCGTCTCCCGGGGCAGCCTTTTTTCCGCACCTGCCAGCGCCGCCACAAAGCGAGCGGCCAACACTGTATTTTTTCCTCCGTCTCTTTATACTGCGCCTGTCTACGACCAACCTAAGCGATGCTATGCAAAAAAAATCGATTTACGTTGCCTACACCGGTGGGACCATCGGTATGCAGCGCTCTGAACACGGCTATGTACCCGTTTCCGGCCATCTGCAGCGTCAGCTGGCGCTGATGCCTGAGTTCCATCGCCCGGAGATGCCGGACTTCACGATCCATGAATACCATCCGCTGATGGATTCATCCGATATGACCCCTGAGGACTGGCAGCACATCGCCGACGATATCCGCAGCCATTACGAGGAGTATGATGGCTTTGTGATCCTCCACGGTACCGACACCATGGCGTTTACCGCCTCTGCGCTGTCGTTCATGCTGGAAAACCTCGGCAAACCGGTGATTGTGACAGGGTCACAAATCCCGCTGGCCGAGCTGCGCTCCGACGGCCAGATCAACCTGCTCAATGCCCTGTACGTCGCCGCCAACTATCCGATTAACGAAGTGGCGCTGTTTTTCAACAATCGGCTGTTCCGCGGTAACCGTACCACTAAAGCCCATGCCGACGGCTTTGACGCCTTCGCCTCGCCAAACCTCGCGCCGCTGCTGGAGGCCGGGATCCATATCCGCCGTCTCGGTACCCCGCCGGCGCCGCAGGGCTGCGGAGAGCTTATCGTGCACCCCATCACCCCGCAGCCGATTGGCGTGGTGACGATTTACCCTGGCATCTCCGCCGACGTGGTGCGTAATTTCCTGCGCCAGCCGGTGAAAGCGCTGATCCTTCGCTCCTACGGCGTCGGCAATGCGCCGCAGAATGGCGAGTTTATTCAGGTGCTGGCGGAAGCCAGCCAGCGCGGCATTGTGGTGGTCAACTTGACGCAGTGTATGTCCGGGAAAGTGAACATGGGCGGCTATGCCACCGGCAATGCCCTCGCCCAGGCGGGAGTCATCAGTGGTTTCGATATGACGGTGGAAGCGACGCTGACCAAGCTACACTATCTGCTGAGCCAGCAGCTGGACGTTGACGCCATTCGCGCGGCGATGCAGCAGAATCTGCGTGGCGAACTGACCCCTGACGAAGCTTAAGGAGGACGTATGGCGCATCGAGCGCTGTTACTGGTTGATTTGCAGAACGACTTCTGCGCCGGCGGCGCGCTGGCGGTTCCCGAAGGCGACAGTACCGTCGAGGTGGCCAATGCGCTTATCGACTGGAGCCTGGCGCGCGGCGAGCCCATCGTCGCCAGCCAGGACTGGCACCCGGCGGATCACGGCAGCTTCGCCAGCCAGCACCAGGTGGAGCCCTACACCGTGGGCGACCTGGATGGCCTGGCGCAAACTTTCTGGCCGGATCACTGCGTTCAGCACAGCGAAGGCGCGGCGCTGCATCCCCTGCTCAAGCAGCAGGCCATCGCCGCCGTGTTCCACAAAGGGCAAAACCGGGTCATTGACAGCTACAGCGCTTTTTTTGACAACGGTCACCGGCAGAAAACTGAACTGGACGGCTGGCTGCGTGGTCAGGGGATCGTGGAGCTGACCGTGCTCGGCCTCGCCACCGATTACTGCGTTAAGTTCACCGTGCTGGATGCCCTGGCGCTGGGCTACGCGGTCAACGTCATCACCGACGGCTGCCGCGGGGTGAATCTTCAGCCGCAGGACAGCAGCCAGGCGTTTATGGAGATGGCCGCCGCAGGCGCCACGCTCTATACCCTCGACGACTGGCGGGAAACCCACGCCTGATCCCGCCCCCGGCGCGCCCGCGCCGGGGCTTCTTCTGCCGCTTCGTTATCGTCCATAAATTGAACTCTCTCGCAGTTTCAACAGGTTATTGCTGGTAGTCTGGCAAGGCTGTTTTTTCGCCACGCCATTTCCGTGGCGCGGTTATTTTTTTAAGTCAAAGAGGAACCACTATGAAACGTTTGCCCTTGCTGGCAGCCTTGCCCCTGCTTTGCGCTTCCGCGCTCTCTGCCCAACCGCTGATGTCCGTCGGCTATTTCAACGGCGGCGGCGACGTCACTGCCGGGCCGGGCGGGGATATCGACAAGCTGGACGTCCGGCAGATCACCCATCTCAACTACTCGTTTGGCCTTATCTATAACGATGAAAAAGACGAGACCAACGCAGCCCTGAAGGATCCTGCTCATTTGCACGAGATCTGGCTGTCGCCGAAGGTGCAGGCGGATCTGCAAAAGCTCCCGGCCCTGCGTAAACAGAACCCGGACCTCAAAGTCCTGCTGTCGGTCGGCGGCTGGGGCGCGCGCGGTTTCTCCGGCGCGGCGGCAAGCAAAGAAACCCGGAAGGTGTTTATTCAGTCTGCGCAGGAAATTGTTGAAAAATATGGTCTGGATGGGATTGACCTCGACTGGGAGTTTCCGGTCAACGGCGCCTGGGGGCTGGTTGCCAGTCAACCGGCCGATCGCGATAATTTTACCGCGCTGTTAAAAGAGCTGCGCGCAGCGTTTGGTACCAGGAAACTGGTCACTATCGCCGTGGGCGCTAACGCCGAAAGCCCGAAAAGCTGGGTGGACGTTAAAGCGATTGCGTCATCGCTCGACTACATCAACCTGATGACCTACGACATGGCCTACGGCACGCAGTACTTCAACTCGAACCTGTATGACTCCAACCACTGGCCGACGGTCGCCGCGGCGGATAAATACAGCGCCGATTTTGTGGTCAACAATTACCTGGCCGCCGGGCTTAAACCCAGCCAGATGAACCTCGGGATTGGTTTTTATGGCCGGGTACCGAAACGGGCGGTCGAGCCGGGGATTGACTGG
This sequence comes from Klebsiella sp. V115_8, assembly GCF_029967715.1. Classification (NCBI taxonomy): domain Bacteria; kingdom Pseudomonadati; phylum Pseudomonadota; class Gammaproteobacteria; order Enterobacterales; family Enterobacteriaceae; genus Klebsiella; species Klebsiella sp. V115_8. The sequence continues at coordinate 168,027 of NZ_JASCAR010000002.1, read as the reverse complement.
AGTAAAGCGGATGCGCAAAAGAACCCGGTCACCCAGCCCTATTTTGGTCCACAGCAGATCGCGCTGTTTGCCTCGCTGGGCTATGACCTGAGCAAAGACACCTACGTGAAATACAATGATATCGTGGGCAAATTGCTCAACGATCCGCAGAAACGCTTTACCGAGCACTGGGACGATGAGGCGAAAGTCCCGTGGCTGTCTGTGCAGTCCGCGGAGGGCAAGCCGCTGTTCGCCCTCTCCTATGAGAACCCGCGCTCGGTGGCCATTAAAGCGGACTACATCAAGGCGAAAGGCCTCGCCGGAGCGATGTTCTGGGAGTATGGCGCCGATGACCAGAACCAGCTGGCCCGCCAGCTGGCGGAATCGCTGGGGATCAAACACTAATCGCGGCTGTTCCGCCGCATCGCCGCCGCCGGGCGGCGTGACGCAGGCAGCATCGCCGGCAATGCAGGTATATCGCGCCGCCCGGGATAGGTTATGATGCCTGTTATCCGCTGCGCCAGGGGCTGGCGCAGCTTAACCGTTTGACAGGAGGCAGGGGGCCATGGCCTATATCCCCAAAAATTACGCACGTCTGGAAGTGGGTTACCGCGAAAAGGCGCTCAAGCTCTTTCCCTGGGTATGCGGACGCTGCTCACGGGAGTTTGTCTACTCCAATCTGCGCGAGCTGACGGTGCACCATATCGATCACGACCACTCCAATAACCCGGAAGATGGCAGCAACTGGGAGATGTTGTGCCTTTACTGTCACGATCACGAACATTCCAAGTACACCGAAGCCGATCAGTATGGCTCCACGGTGGTAGCGGGCGAAGATGCGCAAAAGAGCGTCGGCGAGGCCACCTACAACCCGTTTGCCGACCTGAAAGCGATGATGAATAAAAAGTAAGCGAAGCGACTGACCGCCGGTCGCGGTCGTTGACGCTACCCTTGTCCGGCGCCGGATCACCCGACGCCGGAACGTCTCCCCGCCGGCCGGCGGTTTATTGCAACTTCACGGTGGCGATCGGCTTCGGCACGATGCCGAAATCTTCCTTCAGCTGCTGTTTGCTCTTCATCACCATCTGCCCGCGGGTGTCGATGGTCATATGCTGGGCGTCGGTGTTATACCGGGCCTGCCACAGCATCACCAGCTGCAGGCTATTTTCCTTCTGCTCCGGCGTCAGCGCCACGCCATCCGGCCATTTTCCCAGCTCTACCGCCGTCGCCAGGCGCTGATACACTTCCGGGGTCATGCTGTCGATAATTTGCTCAATATCCATCTTCCGCTCACCTCCACCAGGAATAATTTGCTGAATCGTTTCTTCAACCCTTGATCTGCTCGCCGTTCTGCTCATCGGTGAAGCTGAGCGACGCCGAATTGACACAATAGCGCTCGCCGGTCGGCTGCGGGCCATCCGGAAACACGTGACCGAGATGGGCATCACAATTTCCGCAGCGGATCTCAATGCGCTGCATGCCGTGGGAGCTGTCGTCCAGATAGCGAATGGCCTCTTCGCTTACCGGCTCGTAGAAGCTCGGCCAGCCGCAGCCGGAGTCGTATTTGGTCTGGGAGTTGAACAGCGGCGCATCGCACACCAGGCAGTGATACACGCCATTTTTCTTGTTGTGCAGCAGCCGTCCGGTGAAAGGCGGTTCGGTGCCATGATGTTGGGTCACGTAAAACTGCATTTCGCTCAAGCCGTTTTTCAGCTCTTCCGGGGAGGGTTTATTTGCCATGGGCTTACATCTCGCTTTGCAATGGACAACTTTCGCCCCAATTCTAACAAAACATTAACAATGAAGCGTACACTTTTGTTCTAAACTTATCCGGTGCCCACAGGCAGCCAGATAATTGTGACTTAAATCACGTTTTTATCTTAAATGCCCTTTAAAATTCCGCGCGCAGCCCCCATATGGAATTGGGCTCAAAGGGAGAGTGAGGCAAATCAATCGCGCAAGGTGTGCTCAGGATTGATTTGTCGCAATGATTGACACGATTCCGCTTGACGCTGCGTAAGGTTTTTGTAATTTTACAGGCAACCTTTTATTCACTAACAAATAGCTGGTGGAATATATGACTATCAAAGTAGGTATCAACGGTTTTGGCCGTATCGGTCGCATTGTTTTCCGTGCTGCTCAGAAACGTTCTGACATCGAGATCGTTGCAATCAACGACCTGTTAGACGCAGAGTACATGGCTTACATGCTGAAGTATGACTCCACTCACGGTCGTTTCGACGGCACCGTTGAAGTGAAAGACGGTCATCTGGTCGTTAACGGTAAAAAAATCCGTGTTACCGCTGAACGTGACCCGGCTAACCTGAAGTGGGACGAAGTTGGTGTTGACGTTGTTGCTGAAGCAACCGGTATCTTCCTGACCGACGAAACCGCTCGTAAACACATCACCGCTGGCGCGAAAAAAGTCGTTCTGACTGGCCCGTCCAAAGACAACACCCCGATGTTCGTTCGCGGCGCTAACTTCGACACTTACGCTGGCCAGGACATCGTTTCCAACGCATCCTGCACCACCAACTGCCTGGCACCGCTGGCTAAAGTCATCAACGACAACTTCGGTATCGTTGAAGGCCTGATGACCACCGTCCACGCAACCACCGCTACTCAGAAAACCGTTGATGGCCCGTCTCACAAAGACTGGCGCGGCGGCCGCGGCGCAGCTCAGAACATCATCCCGTCCTCTACCGGCGCTGCTAAAGCAGTAGGTAAAGTACTGCCAGAACTGAACGGCAAACTGACCGGTATGGCGTTCCGCGTTCCGACTCCGAACGTATCCGTTGTTGACCTGACCGTTCGTCTGGAAAAAGCAGCGTCCTACGAAGAAATCAAGAAAGCTATCAAAGCCGCTTCTGAAGGCGCAATGAAAGGCGTTCTGGGTTACACCGAAGACGACGTTGTTTCTACCGACTTCAACGGCGAAGTTTGCACTTCCGTGTTCGATGCTAAAGCAGGTATCGCACTGAACGACAACTTCGTTAAACTGGTTTCCTGGTACGACAACGAAACTGGCTACTCCAACAAAGTTCTGGACCTGATTGCCCACATCTCCAAATAAGTTGAGATGAAAAAGTAATCTGTAAGAGCGACTTCGGTCGCTCTTTTTTTTGTCTGCAGAGATAGGATTGCACAATGATAAATAAAATTTTTGCTCTCCCGGTGAATGAAACCATTTCGCCCGTTATCTCCCGTCGCCAGCTGGACGACCTGGAGCTGATTGTCATCGACCATCCGCAGGTGAAAGCCTCTGTGGCGCTGCAGGGGGCGCACCTGCTCTCCTGGAAACCCGCCGGTGAAGAAGAAGTCCTGTGGCTGAGCAACAACACCCCATTTAAACAGGGCGTCGCCCTGCGCGGCGGCGTGCCGATTTGCTGGCCGTGGTTTGGCCCATCGGCGCAGCAGGGCCTGCCGTCGCACGGCTTTGCCCGCAACCTGCCGTGGACCCTGGAAGGGCATGATGAAGACGACAGCGGCGTGATGTTGACCTTTGCGCTGCAGAACAGCGCTGAAACCATGAAGCTGTGGCCGCATGAGTTCACCCTCTATGCCCGCTTCAAGCTGGGCAAGACCTGCGAAATCGAGCTGGAAGCCCACGGCGAATTCGAGACCACCTCTGCCCTGCACAGCTACTTCAACGTTGGCGATATCGCGGCGGTGAAAGTGAGCGGTCTTGGCGAGCGCTATATCGATAAAGTGAAGAACGCCGAAGAAGGCGTTCTGAACAACGGCGTGCAGACCTTCCCGGATCGTACCGACCGCGTCTATCTCGACGCCGAAGGCTGCAGCGTGATCCACGACGACGCGCTCAGCCGCACGATCGACGTGGTGCATCATCATCAGCACAACGTGGTGGCCTGGAACCCGGGCCCGGCGCTGTCCGTCAGCATGGGCGACATGCCGGACGATGGCTATAAAACCTTCGTTTGCGTCGAAACCTGCTGCGTGACCCAGCCGCAGAAAGCCAGTGAAGAGACCCCGTCTCGCCTGGCGCAAACCATCAGCGTGAAAAAACGCTAACCGCAAAAAGCCCCGTTTATCACGGGGCTTTTTCTCTTCTCCACCTGGATGCGCTGTGGGTTAAACCATATCCAACCGGGTTTTCCGCGGCGGCGGCGGATAGAGGCGGTCCAGCTGCGCAAGCTCTTGCGGGCTGAGAACGATATCAAGCGCGGCGGCATTCTGCACCACATGCTCGATAGTCGCCGCTTTCGGGATCGCCAGCATTCCCGGATGACGAATCACCCAGGCCAGCAGCAGCTGCGCCACCGTCACGCCCCGCGCGTTAGCCATATTGATGATATCGGTATGCTGAAAAAGTCCATCGCGTAAGCGCCCCGCCTGCGCCAGCGGGCAATAGGCCATCACCGGCAGGGTGTGCTGCTGGCACCAGGGCAGGAGATCGTATTCAATGCCCCGCGACGCGAGATGATAGAGCACCTGGTTGGTGGCGCAGCGTTCGCCGCCCGCCGTGCGCCACAGCGCCTGCATATCGTCGGTGTCCAGATTGGAGACGCCCCAACGGCGGATTTTGCCCTCGGCCACCAGCCTTTCCATCGCCTCGACCGTCTCCTGCAGGGGGATATCGCCCCGCCAGTGCAGGAGATACATATCCAGATAGTCGGTCTGCAGCCGGCGCAGACTGTTTTCACAGGCGCGGCGCATCGCCGCTCCGCCGGCGTGCCAGGGATAGACTTTAGAGACCAGCGTCACCCGGTCGCGCAGGCCGCGGATCGCCTGGCCCACTACCTCCTCCGCCCCGCCGTCGGCATACATCTCCGCGGTATCGATTACCGTCAGGCCATGGTCGATGCCCGCGCGCAGTGCAGCCACCTCCTGCTGACGCTGCGCCGCGTTCTCGCCCATATACCAGGTCCCCAGCCCGATGGCCGGAACTGCCGCCTGCTCGCCAAAGCATACTGTTTTTTTCACCATCGTCTCCTTCTTCGCGCCCTGCACCACCATAAAGCAAAACAGGGCGCGAAGCCCTGTTTTGATGCATAAAGCGCACTGTAATAATGCACAATCAGAAGGTGTAGGTGATCCCGGTTGAGATCAGACCGCTCCAGGATTTGTCCACCATCGGGCTATCGGTAATTTCATCCGACAGACGCGTGTAGCGCGCAATACCGTATACGCTCCAGTCGCCGAGGAAGCGATAGTTGGCCGCCAGCTCCAGATACGGGTTCCAGCTGCTGTCCGGATCGTAGCTGCGCATCCCGCTGCGACGGGACTCATGCTGCGAGACGCCATAGTAGTATTCGTTCTGATTGTCGCTGTTCCACTCGACGCCAATGCCCGGCGTCAGCGTCAGGTTCCCGTTGGTGTAGCGGTACAGCCAGGCGAGATCCCAGTTGATACCGTTGCTGTTATCCAGCGTATCGCCGGCAATCGTCGTGCGCAGGAAGCCATAGGGCGTGTTGTGGACATAAGAAAGACCGGCCATCACGGTCGATTTACGTTTATCCAGGCGACGCATTTGTTCGCTATCGCTGTCGCCCGGCTTGAAGTACATCGGCGACCAGTAGGCCGTTATCGACAGCTTATCGTTGGTGTCATTCCACAGGTAGTAACCCCCGCCCAGACCGTGGAACCAGAAGTTATCGCTCTCATAACTAATGACCGGCACCGGATAAACATCCGCATCATACTGCTTGTACGGATGCTCAACGATGCCGACGCCAGCCCCAAGCGTGAACTTCCCATCGGCATGCGCCGCGCTGGCGGAGGTCGCAATCAGCACGCCGAGTGCCAGAAGTTTGATTTTAGTCACAATCCATATTCCCGTTGTCAAATAATCAGCCCGTGCAGTTTACCGTCGTAGGTCTCATGCCTCAAATTCTTTACCCGATATGACACAAATCGTTCACTTTCCCACCCTTCTCTTACCATCTGGTGACAGCCCGATGACAGCTTCACGTCCCGGCGAATCAAAAAGCGTCTTTTTCAGGATGAGTTATTGATATGTCATTGAAATTGATTTTCTGCGGCATGCAAGATTTCTAAATGCATCTACGCTTAAATTTAGAAGGTGTAATTGCAGGGCACATTCACGCTACCCCACCCGCAACCTGGCATAAGGGTTGCTGGATACCAGGAGAGCGATGTTCAGCTTATGTCTTCCGGGGGCCCCCACTATTCATATGAACGGCTCTCAACCTGTGCTAAAAAACGAAAGGACGGCATGCCATGAATATATTCGATCACTATCGCCAGCGCTATGAAGCTGCCAAGGACGAAGAGTTCACACTGCAGGAGTTTCTTACCATCTGCCGGCAAGATCGCAGTGCCTATGCCAATGCGGCAGAACGTCTGTTGATGGCCATTGGTGAACCCGTCATGGTTGATACGGCTCTCGAGCCGCGGCTATCCCGTCTCTTTTCAAACCGGGTCATCGCACGCTATCCGGCGTTTGAAGAGTTTTACGGTATGGAAGACGCCATTGAGCAGATCGTTTCCTACCTCAAGCATGCCGCCCAGGGGCTGGAAGAGAAGAAACAGATCCTCTATCTGCTGGGACCGGTGGGCGGTGGTAAATCATCGCTGGCTGAACGGCTGAAAGCCCTGATGCAGCGCGTGCCTATCTATGTGCTGAGCGCCAACGGCGAGCGCAGCCCGGTTAACGATCACCCGCTGTGCCTGTTCAATCCGCAGGAGGATGCGCAGATCCTTCAGAAAGAGTATGGCGTCCCTACCCGCTATCTCGGCACCATTATGTCGCCGTGGGCGGCCAAACGCCTGCATGAGTTTGGCGGCGATATCACGAAATTCCGCGTGGTCAAAGTCTGGCCGTCGATTCTTGAGCAGGTCGCCATCGCCAAAACTGAACCGGGCGATGAGAACAACCAGGATATTTCGGCGCTGGTGGGTAAAGTGGATATCCGTAAGCTGGAACACTATGCGCAGAACGACCCGGACGCCTACGGCTACTCCGGTGCGCTGTGCCGCGCCAACCAGGGGATCATGGAGTTCGTCGAGATGTTTAAAGCGCCGATCAAGGTGCTGCATCCGCTGCTGACCGCGACCCAGGAGGGTAACTATAACGGGACCGAAGGGATCTCCGCCCTGCCGTTTAACGGGATCATCCTTGCCCACTCCAACGAATCGGAATGGGTGACCTTCCGTAATAACAAAAACAATGAGGCCTTCCTCGACCGCGTCTATATCGTCAAAGTGCCTTATTGCCTGCGGATCTCCGAAGAGATCCGTATCTATGAAAAACTGCTCAACAGCAGCGAACTGACGCATGCGCCATGCGCCCCGGGCACTCTGGAAACGCTGGCGCGTTTCTCGATTCTGTCGCGCCTGAAAGAGCCGGAAAACTCGAGCATCTACTCGAAAATGCGGGTCTATGACGGCGAGAGCCTGAAGGATACCGACCCGAAAGCGAAATCCTATCAGGAGTATCGCGACTACGCCGGGGTGGATGAAGGGATGAACGGGCTCTCCACCCGCTTTGCCTTTAAGATCCTCTCAAGGGTGTTTAACTTCGACCATGTTGAAGTGGCGGCCAACCCGGTGCATCTGTTCTATGTGCTGGAGCAGCAGATTGAGCGCGAACAGTTCCCTCAGGAGCAGGCCGAGCGCTATCTGGAATTCCTCAAAGGCTATCTGATCCCGAAATACGCCGAGTTTATCGGCAAAGAGATCCAGACCGCTTATCTGGAATCCTACTCCGAGTACGGGCAGAACATTTTCGATCGCTATGTCACCTACGCTGACTTCTGGATCCAGGATCAGGAATATCGCGATCCGGACACCGGGCAGCTGTTTGACCGTGAATCGTTGAATGCCGAGCTGGAGAAAATTGAGAAGCCGGCCGGGATCAGCAACCCGAAAGACTTCCGTAATGAAATCGTCAACTTTGTGCTGCGCGCCAGAGCCAACAACAGCGGACGTAATCCGAACTGGACCAGCTATGAGAAACTGCGCACGGTTATTGAGAAGAAAATGTTCTCCAATACCGAAGAGCTGTTGCCGGTCATTTCGTTTAACGCCAAAACCTCAACCGATGAGCAGAAAAAACACGACGACTTTGTCGACCGCATGATGGAGAAAGGTTACACCCGCAAACAGGTTCGCCTGCTGTGCGAGTGGTACCTGCGGGTTCGTAAATCGTCCTGATGCGTCCAGCCCGGCGGTTCGCCGCCGGGCCAACTGCAGCTGAATGATGATAAGTAAAGTTGGCTAATGCAGTACAGGAGGGCATATGACCTGGTTCATAGACCGACGCCTGAACGGGAAAAACAAAAGCGCCGTCAATCGTCAGCGCTTTTTGCGCCGTTATAAGGCGCAGATTAAACAGTCGATCTCCGAGGCCATCAACAAGCGCTCGGTGACCGATATTGAGAGCGGAGAATCCGTCTCGATCCCGACGGACGATATCAACGAGCCGATGTTTCATCAGGGTCGCGGCGGGCTGCGCAACCGCGTCCACCCGGGCAACGACCATTTCGTGCAAAACGACCGCATCGAACGCCCGCAAGGGGGCGGCGGCGGCGGGGGCGGCGGTCAGGGGCAAGCCAGCGCCGATGGCGAAGGGAAGGATGAGTTTGTCTTCCAGATTTCGAAAGATGAGTACCTGGATCTCCTGTTCGAAGATCTCGCCCTGCCGAACCTGAAGAAAAATCAGCACCGGCAGCTGAACGAGTTTAAAACCCATCGCGCGGGCTTTACCTCTAACGGGGTGCCGGCCAACATCAGCGTGGTGCGTTCGCTGCAGAACTCGTTGGCCCGCCGGACGGCGATGACCGCCGGCAAGCGCCGTGAACTGCGCGCCCTGGAGGAGGATCTGGAGACCATCAGCCGCAGCGAACCGGTGCAGCTGTTGGAGGAGGAGCGCCTGCGCAAAGAGATTGCCGAGCTGCGGGCTAAAATTGAACGGGTGCCGTTTATCGACACCTTTGACTTACGCTACAAAAATTACGAAAAACGGCCGGAGCCCTCCAGCCAGGCGGTAATGTTCTGCCTGATGGACGTCTCAGGCTCGATGGACCAGGCCACCAAAGACATGGCCAAGCGCTTTTATATCCTGCTGTATTTGTTCCTCAGCCGGACCTATAAAAACGTCGATGTGGTCTACATCCGCCACCATACTCAGGCGAAAGAGGTGGATGAACACGAGTTCTTCTACTCTCAGGAGACCGGCGGCACCATCGTCTCCAGCGCCCTGAAGCTGATGGATGAAGTGGTGCAGGCGCGTTATGACCCGGCGCAGTGGAACATCTACGCCGCCCAGGCGTCGGATGGCGACAACTGGGCCGACGACTCCCCGCTGTGCCACGAACTGCTGGCGAAGAAAATTCTGCCAGTGGTGCGTTATTACAGCTATATCGAAATTACCCGCCGGGCGCATCAGACCCTGTGGCGCGAGTATGAACACCTGCAGGCGACCTTTGATAATTTCGCCATGCAGCATATCCGCGACCAGGAGGATATCTACCCGGTATTCCGCGAACTGTTTCACAAACAATCGTCTAAAAGTGAAGCGTAGTGAAATACTCAGCCAGTGAGTCGAGTGACTTGCTGGCTATTTTCCTCAGACACAAGGCCCGATGGCACAGCCATACATCATGTAAAACGGAAACAACGGGGCCATGGCGACGGCGCCAAGCGAGCTAATCGTTTTGGTCTTATCATTGATTGATACCACAACGGGGTGCGCTAACTGGTAGGCGGCGGCCAGATCTGACGCGTCCGATGCCGTCCAAAACCCTGTCGCTTTAAACAACACCCCGAGGCGATCGTTATCAATCTGCACCGCATGATACTGATTTACCAGCTCGCTATGCTGCCCGGCATCCAGTTTGCGCTGATCCATCACCACCAGATATTCCGCCGTTACCTCATGTTGTTCCACGACAAAGTTAACCCGCACGCCGGAAGCCTGTTGGTGAAAGCGCTCATAAAAGGTCTTATAACGCTGATATTCCTCAGGCACACCGTCACGGACAAAGCGGTAACTGTATTTCGCTGAGCTGGCGACAATACCGGACTCTGTGGGTTTCACCGCCACAATGGTATCCCGAGGCGGCAAGTTTGGCGCGCTGGTACAGCCTGCGAGCATCGCCACTACGACCAGCGATAAGACATATTTCACCATTTTCAGCCGTTCCTGTTCGCGATTTTCTCTATGACATCTGGCGTTTTTTTTAACACTCCAGGTACAAATCCCTAACCCTGTGTATCATAACTGCCTAATCTGCTTCAAACATTCGCGCGATCGTCAGCGTTGAACTGTTTCTACTCTCAGGAGCCTGCTATGACCCCTTTTTATCAATTGACGGCTACCCGCCTGCGCGGACAGCCCCTCTCCATGGCTGACTATGCTGGCAAGGTGGTTCTGGTGGTGAATACGGCCAGCCATTGTGGCTTCACGCCGCAATATGCTGGCCTTGAAGCGCTTTACAAAAAGTACGCGGCTCAGGGGCTGGTTGTGCTTGGGTTCCCCTGCAACCAGTTTGGCAAGCAGGAACCCGGCGGTGCGGATGAAATCGAGCAGACCTGTCACGTTAACTACGGCGTGAGCTTCCCGATGTTTGAGAAAGTGGACGTCAACGGCCCTGCCGCGCACCCGCTGTTTCGTTATTTGAAACAAGCGTTGCCCGGCGTGCTCGGCGGACGGATCAAGTGGAATTTCACCAAGTTCCTCATCGGTCGCGACGGCACCCCCCTCACGCGTTTCGCGCCGTTCACGACGCCGGAGAAAATGGAAGCCGCCATTGTTGCCGCACTCAAACGCTAAGTGTTCCTGTCATTCCACGTTCGCCTAACGGTGGCTGGCTGCCCATGCAAGATAGAGGTCGATCTCACGCGGCCAGCAACCGTCTGTGGTTGGCCTAACTTCCGCCTGCCCGACACGCAGCCTACAGCGGCGACACGGCCTCAACCTCATGCTGAAACACGTAGGGGTCGGAGAGCAGTTCGAATACTTCGTCGTCCGGATAGGTGACCGCGACGTGATAGTCTTCGCCTGCGAAGGCTTTGACCGCCGCGAGATCCTGCCAGTAGGTGGCGAGAAAGAAATGCGCCCATTCGCCCTGGTTTTCCCGGCGCACCAGCGCGCCCCTGTTGCCGGGGATACCTCGGGCGTGTTCCACGCCGGTCCGCTCAAGGTGCTTTGCAAACCCCTCGGCATGTTGCAATGGCACACAGCCGTGCCAGGTCCTGACAATCATTTGCGTTCTCCTGTGGTAATCAACCTCTCACCCTAACATCGACAGACATTTTTGGGGGAGCGCAACAAGGCGGTGCTGGCAACAACACAAAATTATTTTGCCGGACGGGGATATCCCCTCACTCTGCAGTATTTTCGACTGCGGCGCAGCATTGGGCCGAATATTGCGCGGTGAGTATGACTGTTAGCGGGCGCGGAAAAAATCGTGGCTCGTCAGCCCCGGGGGGTCTTATCGATACACGCCCAAGCCGCGTCCCTTCAGGGCATCGCCAGCCGCTCTTGATGATCCGCAAAGAGAGCGATGAGATGGTCGGCGAGAACCCGCACGCGTCTTGACCCGGCCAGGTCGGAATGCATCACCAGCCAGAGGGTCTGATCCGCGCCGATCTCCGGCTGCAGGCACTGCAGGCCGCTGGCCCGCGCCATAAAGTGCGGCAGGACGCCCAGTCCGAGGCCCGCGGATACCGCGGAAACCTGGGCCACGAGCGTATTGGCTTCGACTTTACAGGGCCTGCCGCGCAGGGTGCGCGTGATCCATTGGGCGGCCGGCAGGTGCTGGTGAGTTTCCGGCCACCCCACAAAGTCCGCCTCGCTCAGCGACAGGCCGTCCGCCCCGGCCAGATAGCCGGCGGCGCCATAGACGCCAAACCCCACCGTCCCCAGACGCTTTAACGTCAGATGCCCGGCCTCAGGCTTGACCATGCGGATCGCCAGATCGGCATCCCGACGGTGCAGGTTCACCGGCTGCACGCCGCTCAGCATCTCCACCCGCAGCTCGGGATATTGGTCCAGGAGCCCTTTCAGGGAGGGCAGAATAAAATGCGTGGCCAGGTTGTCCGCGGTGGCCAGGCGGACAACCCCGGCGACATGCCCCTGCAGTTGCGCCGCTTCGCCGAACGCCAGGCCTGCGTATTCCAGCGCCTCAGCCCGCGCGAGCAGGGCTTCGCCATCGTCGGTCAGGCGATAGCCGCTCTGATGGCGGCTGAAGAGCGGAACGTTCAACGCCTGCTCCAGCCGATCCAGCCGGCGGGAGACCGTGGCAATCCCCATGTTCATCTTGTCGGCGGCGCCGCTCAGCGTTCCCGCCCGGGCGATGGCGAGGAATATGCGCGCATCATCCCAGTTAAATTCTGCGGTCATCTATTTTCCATTTACGGAAAGCAACTCTCCGTTTTCCGCTCTTTTTTATCAGTTTCGCAGGGATGATACTGCACGCCACTCGCGGAGACAACCAGGCCATCCGGTCGCCTGCTCGCTCCTCACCTGAACGTCCGCGCACCGCGCGGAACGCACCTTTCCTAAGGATACGCCTGATATGAAAGAGATTGCTTTACCCCTCCACCCGGCGCCGGCGCGCGTCTGGATAGCCCTCGTTGCGCTCGGGATCTGCGCCTTTTCGATCGTCACCAGCGAACTGGCGCCGGTGGGCATGCTCAGCGCCCTGGCGGCGGATTTTCACCAGACGGAATCCGGCATGGGCCTCGCCGTCACCGCCTATGGCTGGGTGGGCGCCCTGGCGGCTCTGCTTTCCGGCGCGATGCCGGCGCGTATTTCCCGCAAGGCGCTGCTGGTCGGGCTGATGCTGATCCTGGCGCTTTCCTGCCTCGCCGCAACCCGGTCTTATTCGATGTTCGCCCTGATGAGCGCCCGCATGATTGGCGCCCTGGCGCATGGCGCCTTCTGGGCCTTAATTGGCATCGTCGCCGCGCAGCTGGTGCCGCCGCACCGGCTGGGGCTGGCCACGGCGATCATTTTTGGCGGCGTGTCGGCGGCAAGCGTAGTGGGGGTACCCCTGGCGAGCTTTATCGCCACCCTGGCGGGGTGGCGACACGCGTTTATGGCGATGGCCTTGCTGTCACTGGCCGCCGCTGCGGCGCTGTGCTCAACGCTGCCCCCGCTGGCCGCCCCTGCCTCCGTCAGGCTGCGTGTTTATCGCGATATTTTCCGCAATCCGCTGCTCGGTGGCCTGTATGGCGCCACGGCCTGCATCATTACCGCTCACTTTGCCGCCTTCACCTACATTGAACCGCTGCTGATAAATCTGCAGGGAGTCCCGGCGACCGCCCTCTCCGGCCTGCTGCTACTGTCAGGAGTTTCCGGGCTGCTGGGTAACGTTATCGCCGGTAAGCTTATCGATCGTCATCTGAAGGGGCTGATTTTCGCTGCGCTGCTGCTGAGCGGGGGCGCGCTGGCGATCCTTGGCGCCGCCCGTCTTGCGCCACTGCCGTTCTGTTTTAGCGGGCTACTGTTAGCCCTGTGGGGCGCCGGCATCGCGATTGTGTTTGTCGGCTTACAGACCTGGCTGCTGCGCAGCGCGGGCGCGGTCGCCCAGCCGGCGTCAGCCATTTACGTGGCCATTTTTAATGCCGCCATCGGCACCGGGGCGCTTGTCGGCGGCCAGCTGATCGCCTCAACTGGCCTGTCGGGAATGGTGTGGCTGGCGGCGGGGATCATGGTGGGCAGTACGCTGCTGATCGCCCTGCTGAAAGCGCCCTCGGCCCGCTAAACGCTGCCCTGTAAAACCGCGTTTTCACGGTCCAGAGTGAAGACCTGCCACACGACGCGGGTCGCGCTCAAGGTAAAAATGGCCGTCGCCAGCGTATTTTCCTCATCCGGATCGTCGGGAGACAGCCGGTAAATCGGTAACAGCGGATCCTGCTGGTCGGAGAGCATCGCTTTCGCTGTCACGCCATCCAGCGGCGGGTTCGTCGCCAGCCACGCGTCCAGGCGCCGCTGGCGCGAACCGGAGCTCCCGGTCACGATCTGTTCAATGGCCGCAAGCTGGGGATGGATCAGATGGTTGGCATGCCCGCCGGTGGCGGACAACTCGAGCACCGAGCTGCCGGAGCCGGTGGCTTCCACGCTAAACAGACGGCTATCGCCCATCTGGCCCAGGGTGTGGTGAAACGCGCCCGCGCGCGGCGTGGCGCTCAGCAAAGTGACGGCTTCCTCTAAGGTGGCGGCGTTCAGCGATGCGCGGGCCACAATCTGGCGCGGCATGCCGTCCGGACGATGCACGGCGCGAATATTGTTGACCGTATTGACTATCCCCTTCTCATTCACCGCGAAGGTATGCCCGCACAGGGAGCCGGGATAGGCAAAGCTGGTGAAGGCGAGGCCCACCTCCGGGGTTACGCTGACGATGGCGCACTCTTCACGCAGCTGCGGGAAGCCATCTTCATTGTGCGCAATGATCAACGCGCCCTCCGGGCTTCTCCCCGCCAGGGTGGTGCAGCCATCTGACGTCGAACGTACCAGATCGCCGCGACAGTTCCAGGCGAACACCTCATCCACCGGCGCCTGCAGCCCCTCCGCCATGCCCTCCAGCTCCTGCCAAATCAGCGGGAACTGCGCCTGCACGGCTGCGCGCATGCGCTGGGTCTGTTCCGCCGTTTTCAGGGCGGTTATGGTTTGCCACAGCGCCGTTTGCCTGATTTTAGTATGCCAGGCCTCACGACCAAACGCGCCAAGCTGCTGACCGACCGCATAGGCGGAACCACGGATTGCGATTGTTTTCATATAGTCATCATTCACTTATGTTCAGGATACGTGTTGCAAAAACTCTTGCAGACGCGGATTGCTGCTGGCCGTGAGCAGCGCCTCAGGTGAACCATCTTCGGCAATGGTGCCGCCATCAATAAAGATCAACCGGGAAGCCACCTCTCTGGCAAAGCCAATCTCATGGGTCACAATCACCATCGTCATGCCCTCTTCGGCCAGGGATCGCATGACCTTTAACACCTCATGCCGCAGTTCGGGATCGAGGGCGGATGTTGGCTCATCAAATAACATCATTTTGGGTTTCACCGCCAGGGCGCGCGCTATCGCCACGCGCTGCTGCTGACCGCCCGAGAGCTCTGCCGGATAGTGGTTGGCGCGTTCACGCAGCCCCACGCGGTCCAGCAACGCCAGCGCCTGCTCCCGCGCCGCGGCCTTGCTCTGCTTGCGCACGCGAAGCGGACCAAACATGACATTCTCCAGGGCGGTCAGATGCGGAAACAAATGAAACTGTTGAAACACCATACCGGCTTCGCGGCGAATATCACACTCATTCGCATGCGGATCCGTAATGTGCATACCGGCCACCAGCAGCGTTCCCGAAGAGATCGCCTCCAGCTTGTTGATACAGCGCAGCAGGGTCGATTTTCCCGAGCCGGACGGGCCAATGATCACCACCACCTCGCCCGCTTCAATCTTTAAATTGATATCGTGCAGCACCTGAGTGGCGCCGAAGTTTTTCGCCACCGCGCTAAATTCAACCATGCTCATAAAATATGGATCCTTTTCTCAAGTTGTTTCAGCAGGAAGCTCAGGCACAATGTCAAAAACAGATAAATCATCGCCACCGCCGTCCACACCTCCAGCGCCCGAAAATTGCCGGCAATAATCTCTTGTCCCTGACGGGTTAATTCTGCCACGCCAATGACAATAAACAGCGAGGTATCTTTAATACTGATAATCCACTGATTGCCTAATGCCGGGATCATCCGCCGAAAAGCCAGCGGCATAATGACATGCCACAGGGTGCTGCGCGGCGATAATCCCATCGCCAGGCTGGCTTCTTTAAATCCTTTATTAATCGACAGAATCGCCCCCCGGGTGATCTCCGCTATATAAGCCCCGGAGTTAATCACAATGGTGATAATGGCGGCGGGAACCGGGTCAATACGTACTGGCAACACCATCGGCAGGGCGAAGTAGATAAACATCACCTGCACCATAATTGGCGTCCCGCGGATGACTTCCACAAACACCAGCGATACCGTTTTGGATATTGTTCCGCCTAATGCGCGGCAGGTCCCGGCCAGCAAGCCAATGATTAATCCACCTAACAAGCCTGATAACGAAATAATCAGCGTCAGCTGCAAACCTTGCATCAGCAGCGGCAATGCATCCCAAATATAGCGACTGTCAAAATTCATGCTTCTACCCGTAAAGAAAATATGAGGTCGGATCGCTCCGACCTGGCAGGGTTATTTCGGCTGTTTAGCAAACCACTTTACGTAAATCTTGTCGTAGGTGCCATCGGCGCGCAGGGCCTGCAGGGCCTGGTTGACTTTTGGCGTCAGGCTGCTGTTTTTCTGCATCGCAAAGCCATACTGCTGTGGCAGAATGCTGTCCGTCTCACCGGTGGATTTGACCTTGCCGTTACCCGCCGTCTTCACGTAGTAAAGGACATTCGGTGAATCATGAACCACGGCATCGAGATTACCGGCCTGCAGGTCAAGGTAGGCGTTATCGATATTCGGGAACTCGATATAATTCGCTTTATATTTGCTTTTCATAAAGCTGGCTGCCGCTGTCCCCTGCTTAAGGCCGACTTTTTTCCCGGTCAAATCGCTGAATTTAACAATGGAGTTGTCGGTACTTTTCACGGCCATGAGCAGGTCGGCATTATAATATCCTTCGCTGAAGTCCACGACCTGCTTGCGCGCATCGGTAATCGTTATTCCCGCCATCGCCACATCCAGATTACGCGACTGCAGACCGGGGATCAGGCCGCCGAAATCCATTGGCCTTAATTCGTAGCTGATATGCATTTTCTTCGCAATCGCGTCCCACAGATCGATATCAAAGCCGACATATTTATCGCCTTGTTTAAATTCAAATGGAACAAAGGCAGTATCGACACCCACCGTTATTTTATCTTCTGCTGCTGTCACAAAACTGGCTGAACAAATAACTAATGCCAGCGTCAGCTTTAATTTCTTAAATAATCCACTCATAATTACCCTCAGCGTCAGTGAAATAGCCTACAACGAACGTCATCCTGCGAAATATCTCGCCGGAAGAACCAATAATAAGAGCTGATATGCCGGGCGCAGTTTTATGCGTCCGAATAAAATCGATAACTTATTCAGAAAACAGAGCGTCAGAGGTATCCGGTACTGGCGTTTGCGCGCTGTTCATCACCATGGAGAGAAAACTGTAATAACCGTTTATTCCAATCAGATCCACCACGCCCTTCTCGCCCCATAACTCAATGGCTTGTTGCCAGGTCTCATCGCTGACCTTTTGCTGTTGATGCAGCTGCTGACAGAAGTCATAGATCGCCTGCTCATCGGGCCGCAGATCCGCGGGCCGGCGCCTTTCCTTAATCGCCTGCACCGCCGCGGCAGAGATCCCTTTCTCGCGGGCTATCGGCGCATGGATCGCCCACTCTACCGGCTGCGACCAGTGCCGCGCGGTCAGCAAAATCGCCAGTTCAGAAAGACGCTGGCCCAGCGCGCTGCGATAGCGCAGGTACTCCCCCATACGCTGGGCATGGGCCATCAGCTCGGGACTACGCAACAGCGGTTCAAAGGGCGGCAGCAAGGCGCCGCGCGGTCCGTTGATAATCTCTTCCGCTAACTGACGCTGCCGATCGTCCCATTCCTGTTCCGCCAGGGGCGGTAAACGATTGATCATAATTTCCCCGTCTCTTCGCGAATCACGCTGTTCAGGGTATCGACCACAAAATCGAGCTGCGCCGGGGTGATGATAAACGGCGGTGCAATCAGGATGTGGTCGCCAGACTGGCCATCGATCGTGCCGCCCATGGGATAGACCATCAGTCCGCGCGCCATACAGTTTGCTTTGATCGCGGCGTGCAGCTTCAGGGCAGGATCGAATGGCGTTTTGTCGTCTTTATCGCGCACCAGTTCGACCCCCGCAAACAGGCCGCGTCCGCGCGTATCACCGACATGCGGTAACTCCCCCAGCACCTCGCGCAGCGCCTTGTGCAGATAGGCGCCCTGCTGTTTGACGGCGTCCAGTAAATTATCGCGCGCGATCACCTGCTGCACCGCCAGGGCTGCCGACGCGGCGGTGGCATGACAAATGTAAGTGTGACCGTGCTGGAACAACCCGCTGCCCGCCTTCAGCGCGGAGACGATGGTCTCACTCGCCAGTACCGCCCCAATCGGCTGATAGCCTCCGCCGAGTCCCTTGGCGATGGTCACTAAATCGGGCACCACGTCGTCCTGTTCAAACGCATGCAGCGTCCCGGTCCGCCCCATACCGCACATCACCTCATCCGCGATGTACAGGATGCCGTATTTGTCGCACAGGCGGCGGACCCCTTGCAGATAGCCCGGCGTCGGCGGCGTGGCTCCCGTCGTCGCTCCCACCACGGTTTCCGCACAGAAACCGATGATCGTTTCCGGGCCGGCCTCAAGGATGGCTTGCTCCAGCTCATTGAGCAGACGTTCGGTATACTGTTGCTGGGTCTCGTCAGTCCGGCGATCGCGGTACTCATTGCAGGCTGAGACGCGGATAACATCCATTAATAAGGGGGCAAACTGGCGACGGCGCCATTCGTTACCGCCCACCGCCAGCGCGCCCAGCGTATTGCCATGATAGCTCTGTTGACGGGCGATAAAGCGGGTGCGCGATGGCTGGCCGATCTCCACAAAGTACTGCCGCGCCATCTTCAGCGCCGTCTCTACCGCCTCAGAACCGCCCGAGACAAAGTAGGCGTAGTTAAGCTCGCCGGGCGCCGTGCGGGTGAGATGTTCGGCAAGCTGCTCGACGGCATCGCTGGTGAAAAAGCTGGTATGCGCATAGGCCAGCCGATCGATCTGGCGGTGCATCGCCGCCAGCACATCAGGATGCGCGTGTCCGAGGCAGGAAACCGCCGCCCCGCCACAGGCATCAAGATACGGTTTTCCCTGGGCATCAAAGATATAGGCCCCTTGCGCACGTGAGGCCACCATCGGCGTGCTATGCAGGCTGCGGTGAATGACATGACTCATACTGGGTTCTGCTCCTGAATCCGCTACATTAATTGAGCGTATCTTGCAGGATCCATTTGGATCACGTCAACGAATTAAAGATATAAATGCATCCATTATACTTATAACTGATACATTTGAATCATTTATCAGGACTTACCGGGGATCACGTAGGCGCCAGACTCAATGAGATAGCGTTCGGCACTTTCAATTTTACTCACCGCCTCCCGGCCGTGGCGCACCACCAGCATCGCCAGCAGACACTCCGCCAGCCCCATGCCGGAGACCACGGAAGGGAAAAATGACGGACTGTCGATGGAGAACAGCAGCGTGCAGTCTGCCGCCTGCGCTAAGGGGGAAACCGGCGAGTCGGTAATGGCGAGGATCTTCGCCCCGGCCTGCCGGGCTGCCCGTAAAACATCCAGTGATTCGCGTGAATAGGGCGCAAAGCTGGTGAGTAAGACGCAGTCCCGGTTGGTCAGTTCGCGGGTAAAGACTTCGATATTGCTGGCCAGGCCATCGATTAACGATACCTGGCGGTTGAACAGTCGATAGACATAGAACAGCGACCACGCGATCGGAAAGCTGGCGCGGAATCCGCAGATATAGACATTCTCCGCGCTGTCGAGCAAGGTCACAGCCTGCTCCATCTGCTGGGCATTTTCGTTTTGCGTAAAGGTCAGGTTCGCCTGATGCGCCTGAAATACCTCTTTATACAGCTGCGTTTGCGTGCCGCGGGCCATCATTTTTTCCGCTTTTGATACGTATGTATCATTGCGCAGCCCCAGGTCGTCAATGAAATCGCTTTTCAGCTCGCTCCAGCCGCGGTAACCCAGCCGCTGCGCCAGACGCAGCAGCGTCGCCGGTTTTACCCCGGCTTCCGCCGCGAAGGCGCGCATGGATAACACCACCAGCTGACTGGCATTTTGCAGTGAGAACTCGGCGGCGCGTTGCAGCTCGGGCGACAACCCGCCGAATTCATTAATGATTTTTTCCCTGAGATTCATGGCAGCCACTGACTGGTTTTAAGTGAAAGCTATCTAATCATATTTGAGATCAAGACTCTATAGGTGGCTAACGACCCCGCGGGTCACATCCGTTCCCACTTCTCATTGCTGGCGTGCTTTACTTCAAATATGGCACAAGAGGAATGTCACTGGCGGGTGGGAAAAGGTATGCTCTTATCAGGGGGCGTTGCACATCAAAGCCCTGTTCACTGCTGGAAATCTCACCATGGCACGCAACCGCACTTTTTCTCTCAATCTCCGTTGGCGAGCGCTGCTCAAAGACGCAGGGATGGAGCCTGAACATCTTCTCCGCCAGGCCGGTTTGCCGGACGACACCTTTTCAGACATCAATCGCGGTCTGACTACCGATGAGTATCTGCGTTTCTGGCGCGTGCTGGAAAAAGAAAGCGACGATCAGGCCTTTCCTTTGCCCTTTGTAGAAAGGGTCTCTGCGGAAGTGTTTGA
The DNA here is from genome assembly GCF_029967715.1 of Klebsiella sp. V115_8. Taxonomy (NCBI): domain Bacteria; kingdom Pseudomonadati; phylum Pseudomonadota; class Gammaproteobacteria; order Enterobacterales; family Enterobacteriaceae; genus Klebsiella; species Klebsiella sp. V115_8. The sequence goes on along the minus strand of NZ_JASCAR010000002.1, from coordinate 147,676 downwards.
TCCCCCGCTGTTCGCCGCCTTGTGTAGTACCCACATGATGCAGGCGGTCCAGCGGCTGGCCAGGTATAAACTGCTTATTGCCCCCATGGTGCTAGAGACGACGGTCGTGCAGAACGGCACGCTGACAGTGTCTCCGCGCTGGCTGGGAGCAACAGAAATCCCTGCCTCTCTGGAAGTGGCAGAGCTGGCATTTTTACTTCGTCTGAACCGACTGGCCACCCGCGAACCGGTTCAGGCCGTGAAAGTAACGCTCTCACAGCCCCTCACCCGCCAGCAGACCCACCACTTTTCTGCCTTCTTCGGCACGACCATACAGCGTGGAAAGCGGGCGACCATCAGCTTTGCCGCCGCTGATGCCCTGCGGCCCTTTTTGACGGTGAACGAGGGTATGTGGCAGGTCTTTGAGCCGGAGCTGAAGCGTCGTCTCAGCCAGCTTAGCGATCAGGCCTCAACGGCTGAACGTGTTCATGCAGTCCTGCTGGAGCTTCTGCCGGGCAACGACGCCTCTATCGACAATACGGCGCAACGTCTGGGAATGAGCAAACGCACCCTGCAGCGCAGGCTGGAGCAGGAGGGAGAGAATTATCGCGCCCTTGTTCACGCTTGTCGCGAAGCGCTGGCTCGCCACTATCTTCTCAATACCACGCTTTCCGGCTATGAAATCGCCTTTCTGCTCGGTTTTGAAGATCCAAATTCCTTCTACCGGGCTTTTATGGCGTGGACCGGCCAGACGCCAGAAAACTTCAGAGACATGATGCGCCTCAACTAAGCGCGCGTCATGGCGCGCTTTGCCAGTATTGTGGCGCACCGTGCCAGCGACACCGCGCCTGACAGCAGGCACACTCAGCGCAGTCTACTTGCCGAGGTGCTTATGTTTATTCAGGAAAATAAAACCGCGCTGGTCACCGGCGCATCGTCAGGGATGGGGAAAGCCATTGCCCGTCGTCTTATCCAGGAGGGTTACCAGGTTTACGTTGCTGCCCGGCAGCTCGGGAAAATGGAAGATCTGGCTTCGCTAGGGGCCCAATGCCTGCAGATGGATCTCTCACGGCAGGACGATCGGCTGGCGGTCGTGAACACCATTCTGTCTCAGACCGGAGGGGTCGATGTACTGGTCAATAATGCCGGTTTTGGCCTGTATGGCCCGGTCGAAGAGATCGGCATCGATGAGGCTCGCTACCAGTTTGAGGTCAATCTCTTCGGCGCGGCACATCTCACGCAACTACTGCTTCCCGCGATGCGCGCCCGCCGTCGCGGATATATTGTCAATATCTCTTCCATGGGCGGGAAGATGTATAGCGTCCTCGGCGCATGGTACCACGCCACCAAACATGCACTTGAGGGGTGGTCAGACTGCCTGCGGCTGGAAGTTGCCGACTTCGGCATCAAGGTGGTTATCATCGAACCTGGAGTGATTGAAACCGGCTTCGGCGATGCGGCCAGTGAAAGTATTGTCAAACGTTCGGCCACAGGACCGTATGGTCAGTTGGTAAAAGGGGTCGCCCTGTCGATCCAAAAAACGTACGGCCATGGCACCGGCAGCGACCCGCAGACGATCGCCGAGGTGGTCCTGGTCGCGGTGAATGCCTCAAATCCACGCCCCCGTTATGCCGTCGGTAAGTATGCCAAATTGCTTATCCGGATGCGTGTCTGGCTGGGCGACCGTCTTTTCGATCGTATTATCCTCAGCCAGATGCGCTGAGGTCATGTTCTGCTCACTTTCGCCTCGCGCTGGAGGGGGATGACTCTTCCAGCCAGTCGATAAAAAACGCCATAAACGCCGATACTTGAGGGGGCTGCAGCTTTCGCTGGGGAAAGACAAACTGCAGCCCAACCTCCTTGCGGTCTAACCGGCTGAAACCAGTGAAGCGGTCGGCAAACAACACCTGAAGCCGCCCCTCCTCGACATCCCTCTTCACATCCCACCATGATTTACCGGCGATCCCCGCCCCGCTGAGCGCCCACTGCCGCATCAGTGCCCCATCGTCGCAGACCATCGCCGGCGTCACCCGGATGACCTGCTCTTTTCCCGCCTCCTCAAAGCGCCACTCGTTCATCACCACGCCGTGCCGCTCCAGCGCCAGGCAGCGATGATGATGCAGCGCCTCGGGCGAAGCAGGCGTTCCACGGGCGGCAAGGTAAGCCGTCGAGGCCACCAGCACCCGATGGTTAGGACGAATGTGGCGGATGGCCAGGCTACTGTCCGGCAGGTTACCGACGCGAATGCTCATATCCAGCCGGTTGGCGACCAGATCCTCCACGCGCTCGCCTAAGTAGACGGAAAAGGTCACTTCCGGGTGACGGCGGGTAAAGTCGACGATGGCCGGGCTAAGGTATTGTCGGCCAAAGTCGGAGGGGGCGGAAAGGCGAATATCGCCGCTCAGGACCCCCTCTTTTTGCGTCAGCAACGACTCGGCGTGGCGCGCCTCCTCCAGCACGCGCCGCGCGGCATGATAAAAATCTTCCCCCGCGTTGGTCAGGGTGATAGCCCGCGTGGAACGATGGAACAGGCGGGTCTGATAACGCTCTTCCATCGCCTTCAGACGGGCAGTCATGGTGGCCGGCGAGAGCGACAACCGTCTGCCGGCGGCGGAGAGTCCCCCCGCCTCGGCGACGGCCACCAGCAGCGCCATATCTTCCAGTTTGCCCATTTTTCGTATTTCCCGAAAAGTGAATCTGTTTTTCGTCTAATTATCAAAATCAGATCCCGACTGTAAAGTGATTTCCATTCCACTCGCAAGGGACATCATTATGAATACGCTCTCACTTTTTGATCGTCATCGCATCGGTACGCTGCCGCTGAAAAACCGCATCGTCATGGCCCCCATGACCCGGGCGCGCGCCCTGCAGCCGGGAAATATCCCCTCCGCGCTGATGGCGGAGTATTACCGCCAGCGCGCCAGCGCCGGATTGATCGTCACGGAAGCGACGCAAATCTCTCCCGAGGGACAGGGGTACTCCTGGACGCCCGGCCTGCATTCCGCAGACCAGATTGCCGGCTGGCAGTTGACGACCCGGGCCGTACACCAGGCCGGCGGCGTTATTTTTTCTCAGCTCTGGCACGTGGGACGCATGTCGCACGCCCGTTTTCATGCGGATGGTCAACCCGTGGCCCCCTCGGCGCTGGCGCCGGACGCCCAGGTCTGGGTGGTGGATGAGCAGGGCCGGGGCCAGATGGTGGACTGCCCACCGCCGCGGGCGCTCTCCCGGTCGGATATCCAGCGTATTGTCGCCGATTACCGCCAGGCGGCGCGCAATGCGATCGCGGCGGGGTTTGACGGCGTGGAGGTGCACGGCGGCAATGGCTATCTGATCGACCAGTTCCTGCGGCGTACCGCCAACCAGCGCACCGATGAGTACGGAGGTAGCCTGAACAACCGGATCCGTTTTGCCCAGGAGGTGCTGACCGCCATCGGCGACGCTATCGGCCGCGAGCGGACGGGCATCCGCCTTTCCCCCTTCATTACCCAGCGCGGGATGAATGACCCGCAGGTGATCGACGCCATCCTTGCCCTGGCGGCCTGGTGCGAACAGCAGGGTATCGCCTTTATCCACCTGGCGGAGGCGGACTGGGACGATGCCCCAGCCGTTCCCCGGCACTTCCGCGACACGCTGCGCGCAACCTTCAGCGGCACGCTGATCGTGGCCGGGAATTACGATCAGCAGAAGGCGGAGCGCATTCTTGGCGCCGGTCTCGCCGACCTGGTGGCTTTCGGCCGGCCGTTTATTGCCAATCCCGACCTGCCGCAGCGGCTTCAGCACCGCTGGCCGCTGGCGACCGTCAGCGATCCCGGCACGCTGTTTGGCGGAACGGCGGCGGGCTATACCGACTATCCCTTCTATACGGAGCATAAAGAGTGAAATTGATCGACAAAATGTTACCTGCCGGGCGTGGTGTCGCTGTTGCCCGCACGCTGGCCAGGCGCGGCCTCACGCGCCGTCGCTGCGCCACCGCGCTGCTGCTTGCCGGAATGTCCGGCTCCGCGTTTTCAGCCCCGCAGGATCTGCTGAAGCCAGCCCAGCTCATCGTTGATAGCAGCCTTCCCGCTGCCACACGCGCCGCCAATGAATATGTCGCCAGGCAATACGCCACGTTCTGGAATACCGGCGATGACGCGCTGGCCAGGGCGGCGCTGGCGGGGAATTTTATCGATAAAACGCCCCCGGAAGGGCGCCAACAGGGGCCGGAAGGAGCGATCCTCGCCTCCAGAGCATTTCGCCAGGCGGTGCCGGATTTACGCTGTGATGTCAAACAAATGATCGTGGCCGGTGACCGGGTGGTCTCACACTTACATTTTCATGGCCACTTTACCGGGACCTTCGGCACCCGGAAGGGGAAGGGACAAAATATCGATTTTATCGCCACCGATATCTATCAGATCAGCGGCGGTAAAATTGCCGCCAACTGGCATATTGAAGATAACCTGACGCTGATGAAACAGCTGGGCGCGCAATAAGCTGCCCACCCGGATGATGAGTAAGCGATCGGCAAAACCACGAGCCGCCCCGGACTCCGCCAGGACGGCTCGCCTGGCGGAGTCCGGCGCTTAAATTTGCGCCAGCCCGCCGTCGACATAGATCTCCGCGGCGTTAATAAAGCTCGACTCGTCAGAGGCTAAAAACACCACCGTCCTGCCAATCTCCTCCGGCTCGCCCAGCCGTCCGAGCGGTACGCTGGCAGCCAGAGCGTCGAACAAGCCCTGGCGGTCCGCCTCCGCCACCAGTCCTCCCAGACCCGGGGTACGCACCGGCCCCGGGCTGACGACATTGATGCGGATCTCGCGGTCGTTCACCTCCAGCGCCCAGGAGCGCGCCAGGCTGCGTACCGCAGCTTTACTCGCGCTATAGATGCTGAAGTTAGCCGTCCCTTTGACCGCCGCCGTAGAGCCGGTCAAAATCACCGAGGCGCCGTCGGTGAGCAGCGGCAGCGCTTTCTGCACCGTGAACACCACCCCGCGCACGTTGGTGGCGAAAATCCGCTCGACGTGCGCTTCGGTGATGGCGCTCAGCGGCAGCATATCCCCGCCGCCAGCATTGGCGAACAGCACATCCAGGCGGCCGGACTCGTCGGCAATGGTCGCAAATACCGCGTCAAGGTCGCTTAACACGGCGGCGTCGGCGCGGATCCCGCGGGCGGCGGGCCCGATGAATCTTACCGCCGCATCCAGCTCCTCCTGTCGGCGGCCGGTGATATACACCTTCGCGCCCTGCTCCGCCAGCGCTTTCGCCGACGACAGGCCAATCCCGGTGCTGCCGCCGGTCACTAACGCCACTTTATCCGCAAGTTTTTTGCTCATGGTGCATTTCCTTGGTTAGAGTATAAACAGGCCAGGCTCGCGAAAGCGTCCCGCCGGGTATGGAAAGCACTGTAATCGCCTCACAGAGGCGGAAAAATGGCCTAATCTGAAAAACACTTTTCCCCTCCGTGGATAATGACGTCCAATAACCAGGATCACGCCCATAATGGACCGGTTTTCAGCCCTCAAAGCCTTCACCCGCGTTGTCGAAGCCGGCAGCTTTACCCGCGCCGCGGACTCGCTGGATATGCCCAACGCCACCCTCAGCAAAACCATCAAGCAACTGGAAGCGCACCTGGGGGTTTCCCTCCTGCAGCGCACCACCCGGCGTATTACCGTAACGCCGGAAGGACGGGAGTACTATGAAAAAGCTCGCTGCCTGCTGGAAGACCTGGAAGAGATCGACGCCTCCTTCAATACCGCCCACAATAAGCCGAAGGGCCATCTGCGGATCGCCATCGGCGGGTCGACCGCGCGCGATGTGCTGATCCCGCTGCTGGCGGACTTTATGACCTCCTGGCCGGATATCCGTATTGATTTGCAGGTGGCCGATAAACCCGCGGACCTCATCAGCGGCAATATTGACTGCGCCATCCGCGGCGGGCCGATGGAAGACTCGACGCTGATCGCCCGTAAAATCGGCGAGGCGACGCTGGTTACCTGCGCCACCCCGGGCTATCTTCAGCGCTGCGGCACGCCCGCCTCGCCGGATGAACTCCATCATGGTCACCAGCTCATCAGCTATCTGTCGCCGGCCAGCGGAAGAGCGTTTCCGTTTCGCTTTACGCGTCACGGCGTCAGTACCGAGCTCAAGACAGAGCCCCATCTCGGCATCAATGAGAGCAACGCGCATATTGCCGCCGTCGAGGCGGGCTTAGGCATTGTGCAGACCTTTACCTATTCGCTAAGACCGGCGCTGGCAAGCGGCAAACTGGTGGAGATCCTCGCCGCCTGGCGCCCGGCCCCCTATCCTTTTCACGTCGTCTATGCCCGGCACCGGCACGTCCCGCCCCGGCTCCGCGTCTTTATTGACTGGCTGGCGGCGGTTTTTCCGGACGCGGTGCAGGGATAAAGCGCGTTATCTGACGCGGAGCAGGTCGCCGTATCGCGTGGTGTAGCGCGGCGATAGCATCTCTCGCTTCATCTGCCACTGCTGCTGGATCCCCTGGCCGGCAAAATAGAGCGCCCCCCTGCCGTTTTTCGCATTCAGCTGGTCGAGCACCTGCATCAGCCTGGCGCTGTTCTGCCGCGGGGCAAGCTCGTCGAACAGGTTCAGCTGGGCGACGCCCTGGCTGTAGAAATCGCCGAGCATCACCCCGGCCTTCTGATAGCGGTGCCCCGCTTTCCAGATGGCGTCCAGGCAGCTTGTCGCCGCGGCGATAATATCCCGGGAATCCTGCGTCGGCGTCAGCAGCTTCAGCGAGGCGCTGTTGCCGTAATAGGGTTCATTCAGCGCGAAGGGGCTGGTTTTGACAAAGGCGGAGACGAACCGGCAGTACTGATGCTCACCGCGCAGCTTTTCTGCTGCCCGCGCGGCATAGCTGCAGATCGCCTGGCGCATATCCTCATAGGCCGTAATGCGATCCCCGAACGAGCGGCTGCAGATAATTTCCTGCTTCGCGGGGGCAAACTCCTCCAGCGCCAGGCAAGGCTCGCCGCGCAGCTCCCGTACCGTTCGCTCGAGCACCACCGTGAAGTGCTTGCGGATAAAGCGGATATCGCTCTCCGCCAGCTGAAGTACCGTGCCGATCCCCATCGCCTCGAGCTTTTTGCCGATCCGCCGCCCGATGCCCCAGACCTCACTCACCGGCAGCAGCGCCATCAGCTTTCGCTGCCGCTGCGGGCAAGATAAATCCACTACCCCGCCCGTCTGCCGCTGCCACTGCTTCGCCGCGTGGTTGGCCAGCTTCGCCAGGGTTTTGGTCGGGGCGATCCCGACGCCCAGCGTCAGATGGGTGCGCTGCTGCACCGTGGCGCGGATTTCCCGGCCAAAGTCAGTCAGATCTCTGCAGTGGCGCACGCCGCTGACATCGCAAAAGGCTTCATCGATACTGTAAATTTCGCAGCGCGGGGCGAGCTCTTCCAGGGTGGACATCACCCGGCTGGACATGTCGGCGTACAGCTCATAGTTGCTGCTGAACGCCACGACGCCGTGGCGAAGAAACGCCGCCTTCTGCTTAAAGTAGGGTTCGCCCATTTTCACAAACGGCTTCGCCTCCGCCGAGCGGGCGATCACGCAGCCATCGTTGTTCGACAGCACCACTACCGGCCGCCCCTTCAGGTCTGGCCGGAAGGCGGTCTGGCAGCTCGCATAGAAGGCGTTCACATCACAGTGCGCGAACATGATCAGCCCGCCGCCTTGATGATGTAGGTCACCACGCCGAAAATATCGAGCGTCTCCTCGCGGCCGACCACGATGGGCGAATAGGCCGGGTTCATCGGGTTAAGCTGCACCCGCGGCAAAAGCTGCAGCTTTTTTACGGTAAACTCGCCGCCGACGGCGGCAATCACGATATCGCCATGCTCCGCTTTGCGCGCGCTGTCCACCACCAGCAGATCGCCTTCGTCAATGCCGGCGTCGATCATGCTGTCGCCAGCGGCTTTGACAAAATAGGTCGCGCTGGGATGCTGCACCAGCAGCTCGTTGAGGTCGATTCGCTTCTCGACATAGTCCTGAGCCGGGCTGGGAAAGCCGCACTGCACCAGGTCGGCAAAAAAGGGAAAGGAGACAATCTGACGTAGCTCAACCGGCGTGTAAAAGTTCATTTTTCAACCCACCATATAATACTGAATATATATACAGTAGTTTTGCCGGTTTTGCCGGTCAATATCGGCTCCAGCTATCAATCGCCAGCACTGAAATAACTCCTTGATGTCACTGAAGGTCACCGTCGTCGGTGGCGAACCGTTTGCTGCTTTTGCGCGCAGCCCCTCTCCCGCGCGAGGTGGCGGATACGCAGCGCCGCGGCAATCGCTTGACACTGTACATTAATACAGTAAAACTATCGCCCGCGATCAGCATACAGAGGACAGAAGATGTTTGTGGAACTGATTTATGACAAGCGCAATTTTGCCGGGCTGCCGGGCGCCAGAGAGACCATTCTTAACGAGCTGACCAAACGCATGCAGCGCATTTTTCCGGAGGCGGAAGTGCGGGTGAAGCCGATGATGACGCTCCCGGCGATCAACACCGACGCCAGCAAGCATGAAAAAGAGCTGATCAGCCGCACGGTGCAGGAGATGTTTGAAGAGGCGGACATGTGGCTCACTGAAGAGTAATCCCGCCCGTCCCTCGCGGCGCCCCCCTCTTTAAGAGCTTTCCCGGATGTGGCAGAGCCACGGGCAACAGTACAATAGCGGCGGTTGCAGACTGGCAATGCAACCTTCGCTCACCTGCTGGCTCTTGCATACGGCCAGCAGGTGAGCCTCCCCTCATCGCCTCACAGCGTCTCCGGCAGCGCCGCCATTATCCGATCCACCAGCTCGCGATGCTGATGCACCTTCCCGCATTTAACGATAACCTGCCTGGCGTTGTCATAGCCCGGCGCCCACAGACGGTTGTTGAGCAGAACGTCCTTGTAGACCGCGATCAGCGGTTTGTTCCACGCCGCCGCCATGTGCACCACCGAGGTGTCCGGGGAGATAATCAGCTCCGCCTGGGCAATCAGCGCCATCGCATGGTGCAACGTGTTAAATGGATTAACCACCACCTCCGGCGGCAGCGGGATGCGGATCTCGCGCCGGTGATCGAGCAGAATCACCGCGATCCCCGGATGGCGAGCCAGCAGTTTGTCGAGGAGTTCGGCCAGCTGCGTCTGGGAGAGACTCCGGTCGGCATGGCCGGCAAAAATATTAATCACTACCGCTTTTCCGCTCAGCGACGCCAGATACTGCGCCACCTCCTGCATAATCGGCCCGGGGATCGCCAGGTCGTAAGCATCCAGCCCGCAGGTGTCCAGTTTGAGATAGTCGGCGATCAACTCGAACGTTTTCGTCACGTGCCAGCGCTGGCAGTCAAAATCAAATGAGTGGGAGTAGTGCTTAATCGACGGCCATTTATTAAACCCGAGCACCGATTTCGCTTTTATTTGTCGGAAAAGCCGTAGACGATGCACGGGAATATCGAACAGCGAAGGGTCAATAATAATATCGTACTTATTATTAGCCAGTTCATTAATAACGTCGCGGGGAACGTTATGATTAAATTTTCGCAAAAAATCGGCGGACGTGACCGGGTCAGCTTCATAAATATGGCGGATCCGCGGGTTATAACGCATCACCTGGCTATTAGAGGTCGTCAGCAGGAAATCAACGATATAGCCTGACTGATGCAGGCATTTCACCAGCGCGGAATCCACTACCACATCGCCGACCGCCCCCTCATTGCGCATCAGTAAGACGGTTTTCGCGGACGACAAATCCACCGGCTGACGGCGTCGGCGATCCCAGAGCGCTTTCGCCACTCCCACCCGCAGGGCATTACGTACTTTCTTAGTAAAATAATTTCGCCGTCTGTTGAGCTCCCTTATTTTATTAAACTTCTTGCGTGGGGAACCCTGCATGGTCGCATCGTGCATCATCCTAACCTCATTACGGCAATCATTAATATTCTGTGTCGTCCGATAAAGACTGAGCGAAATAAAAAAAGTTCGATTGAAAATGAAAATCATTCTTTTTTTTATTTACAAAACTCATCCAGCCCTGCGGGATTGCAACACAGCACTGTGAAGCAATAATGAGCGAATGGTGAATTTCCCGGCCCACCGTTGGCAGGCTGGCGCAACAGCGCTAAGCTGGCTGCTTGATGATGTCAGGAGGACGCTATGCTTGAAGCAGTAGAAGGTAATATCCACCAGCGGCTGTGCGCGCTGCTCGACGAACACCAGGCGCGCTACCGGGTGATGGCGCACGACGCGGTCGGCCAGTGCGAAGCCGTCTCGGCGATCCGCGGCACCGCGCTTGGCCAGGGCGCGAAAGCGTTAGTCTGTAAAGTAAAAGGAAACGGCGTCAACCAGCATGTGCTGGCGATCCTCGCCGCCGATCAGCAGGCCGATCTGGCCAGCCTGGCCCGGCATATCGGCGGCAGCAAAGCCTCGCTGGCCAGCCCGGCGGAAGTGGAGGCGCTCACCGCCTGCGTGTTCGGCGCCATTCCCCCCTTCAGCTTCCATCCGGCGCTGCGCCTGCTGGCCGACCCGCTGCTGTTTGAGCGCTTTCCACAAATCGCCTTTAACGCCGGGCGCCTGGACCGGTCGATCATTCTCGATACCGAAGACTATTTACATATCGCCCGACCGGAGATCGCGATCTTTCGCCGTCTTAGCTAACCGGGCATCGGCCCTGATTTCCGCCGCATGGCGCAAAAATCCTGTTTATTCACGCCACAATGCGTAGAGTAAGCGGGATATTTTTTGGCTTTCTTTTTTTGGCAAGGACCTCTGTACATGTTTGATACCACCCTGTTGATCCTGCTGGGTCTGGCGGCGCTCGGCTTTATCAGCCATAACACCACCGTAGCGATCTCCATCCTCGTGCTGATTATCGTGCGCGTCACGCCGCTGAACGCCTTCTTTCCCTGGATTGAGAAACAGGGACTGACCGTCGGGATCATCATTCTGACTATCGGCGTGATGGCGCCCATCGCCAGCGGCACGCTGCCGCCGTCGACCCTGATCCACTCCTTTATGAACTGGAAATCACTGCTGGCGATTGCGGTCGGGGTGTTTGTTTCGTGGCTCGGCGGGCGCGGCGTCTCGCTGATGGGCTCCCAGCCGCATCTGGTGGCCGGACTGCTGGTCGGTACGGTGCTCGGCGTCGCCCTGTTTCGCGGCGTCCCGGTCGGGCCGCTGATTGCCGCCGGGATCATCTCGTTGTTTATTGGGAAGTCGTAGCCAGGCTGCCGTGATAGCGGCCCGGCGTCTGTCCGAGCCCTTTCTTAAACATGGTGATGAAGGCGGTGGTGGAATCGTAGCCCAGCGCCTGGGCCGTCTGCTGCACCGTCTGCCCGCGGATCAGCTGCTGCAGCGCAAGGATCAGCTGCAGCTGATGGCGCCAGCGGCGAAAGCTCAGCCCCGTTTCACGCACCACCAGCCGCGCCAGATTGCGCTCGCTCATCGCGAACTCCGCCGCCCACTGGCTCAGGGTCTGCCAGCGCGCCGGATCCTCGGCCATCATCGTCACCATCTGACGAATTTTCGGGTGGTTCGATACCGGCAGCTGCAGGTGCTCCTGCGGCTGCCGGGGCAGCTCATCAAACAGCACCTGCACCAGCCGGGCCGTGGCGGGGGCGGCCAGCGACTCGCCGCCGCGTTCCGCCAGGGTGAGGATCAGCTCACGCACCAGTGGGGAAATCTTTAACGTACAGCAGCGGTCCGGCATCGGCGCGGCGCCCGGCTCGATGAACAGGAAGCACACCTGGGCGCCGGGGGTGGCGCGGTTACTGTGGGAAAGCTGCCCCGGGACCCACACCGCATACTGCGGCGGCACCATCCACATCGCGTTCTCCACCTCGCAGGTCAAGGCGCCGTGCAGGGCGAGGATCAGCTGCCCCTTACGGTGGGAATGCGCCGGAATATACTGCTCCGCCTCCACCACCCGAATACGAAAGGCAATAGCCGATTCGTGGCCACTGTCCGGTTCATAACCATCCAGACCCAGTCCGATCATCATGTTGTCCGATATTAGCGATAATCTGTCATTTTAGCTTGATTTAAACAGGGGACAAAGTCGCTATCGTAACCCCCCTCGTTAGTTACCTTGAGAATGATATGTCTTCTGTGATCTCCTCCACCGGCCGCCGCCCCGCGCTGCTGATTGCCGGTATCCTGCTCATCGCCACCACCCTGCGCGTGGTCTTTACCGGCGCGGCGCCGCTGCTGGACGCGATTCGTAGCGACTATGGCCTGACCACCGCGCAGACCGGGCTGCTCACCACCCTGCCGCTGCTGGCCTTTGGCCTTGTCTCGCCGCTGGCGGCTGGGGTTGCCCGCCGGTTCGGCATGGAGCGCAGCCTGCTGCTGGCGATGCTGCTGATCTGCGCCGGCATTGCCCTGCGCTCCCTGCCCTCCGCTGCATGGCTGTTTATCGGCACGGCGGTGATCGGCTGCGGCATTGCGCTGGGTAACGTGCTGCTGCCCGGGCTGATTAAACGGGATTTCTCGCAGCATGTCGCCCGGATGACCGGCGCCTATTCCCTGACGATGGGCGGCGCGGCGGCGCTTGGCTCGGCGCTGGTGGTCCCCGTGGCGATGGCCGGATTCGGCTGGCGCGGGGCGCTGCTGCTGCTGATGATCTTCCCGCTGCTGGCGCTCGTCAGCTGGCTGCCGCAGTCCCGGCGTCAAGCGGAGGCGCCGCTGACCGGCTCAGGCGCCATGCATAACCGGGGGATCTGGCGGTCGGCGCTGGCCTGGCAGGTGACGCTGTTTCTCGGCATCAACTCGCTGGTCTATTACGTGATTATCGGCTGGCTGCCGTCGATTCTGCAGAGTATGGGCTATAGCGAAGCGCAGGCCGGCTCGCTGCATGGCCTGCTGCAGCTGGCGACCGCCGCGCCCGGCCTGGCGATACCGCTGATCCTGCATCGGCTGCGCGACCAGCGCGGGATCGCGGTGCTGGTCGCCCTGATGTGCGCTATCAGCGCCGCCGGGCTGTGGCTGCTGCCAGGGCTGGCCATCGGCTGGACGCTGCTGTTCGGCTTTGGCTCCGGGGCCACGATGATCCTCGGCCTGACGTTTATCGGCCTGCGCGCCAGCTCGGCGCACCAGGCCGCGGCGCTGTCGGGGATGGCGCAGAGCGTCGGCTATCTGCTGGCCGCCTGCGGACCGCCGCTGATGGGCAGGATCCACGATGCCAATGGCGACTGGCATATTCCGCTGCTGGCGGTGGCGCTGATTTCGCTGGTGATGGCGTTCTGCGGCGCCCTCGCCGGGCGCGACCGGGAGATTCATCCCTGAAGATGACCGGCAGCGCCCGCTGCCGGTAGGGTTATTGTGCCGCGGCGCGCAGCAACGCCTGCACCAGCGGCGCAGGACGCCCGTCCAGCGCGTGGCGTTCATGTTGAAACAAGGTGGCGACAAAAAACGGGTGCGTCACCAGCTCGACGGCGCGGATCTCGCCCTCTTCATCCCAGCCGGTGACGCGCAGATCGCCCTGCTCCAGCTCCGCGGCAAACGCGCTATCCACCCCGTAGCGGCAGTGGTAGCCCTCTTCAATGCTCTCCCGACCATAGGCGCGGGCAATCAGCGTATTCGCCCGCAGCTCGACGACGGCAGAAGTCTCCACCAGCGAGCAGCTGAGGGGAGCGATCACCATCCGCCCTTCACTGTCGGTTTCCGCATGACCCGCGTCCTGCCAGCCGAGCACGTTACGGGCGTATTCAATCACCGCATGCTGAAAGCCGCCGCAGGTGCCGAGGAAAGGAATGCTGTTTTCACGGGCATAGCGGATAGCGGCAAACGCGCCTTCCGGGTGATGATACGGGCTGCCGGGAACGACCCAGACGGCATCGTACTCCGCCAGCGCGTCGCCGGAGGCGATCGACGGGGTGGCGAGCCAGTCATATTTCACCGGCTGCTCCAGCACGGCGGCAGCATCGTCTATCGCCAGGGGAATGGCCTGATGGGCAACAATATCGGGGTGATAATCGCCGACGAGGGCGAGGCGTAAAGGGGTTTTCATAGCAGGTTCCTTATGTCTGGACGAGACGAGCAGCACAAGGCACGTCAGGATAGCGATCCCCTCCGCGGAACACAATCCTTATTTTCACCCCACCGCCGTGGCCGGTGGGTGAGGTATACTGGAGCAAGCGCAAAAGGGAGAGAGGATGAAAAGTAAGCTTTTGGTCAGCGCCTGCCTGATGGGATTCCAGGTGCGATATAACGGTAGCGAGAAAGCGCAGCTGGCGGCGACCCTGTCCCGCTGGCAGCAGGCGGATCGTCTGGTGATCCACTGCCCGGAGCTGGCGGCCGGTCTGCCGACGCCCCGCCTGCCGGCGGAGATCCTCGGCGGCGCCGGCGGCGATGTGCTTGCCGGACGGGCGCGGATAGTGGAAAGCGACGGCCGCGACGTCACGGGACATTATCAGCTGGCCGCCTGGCTGGCGCTCAGCGCCGCCCGGGAAGCGGGATGTCAGGCGGCATTACTCACCGACGGCAGCCCCACCTGCGGCAGTCAGTTTATCTATGACGGTTCCTTTCGCGGGCGGCGCAAAGCGGGCGCCGGCGTGGCCGCCGACCTGCTGCGCGCTCACGGCATCACGGTATTTTCCGACGGGCAGATCCCGCAGTTGCTCGCCTGGATGGCACAGAGGGAGCAGGATGATGATTCAATGTAAACGGGTGTACGATCCACAGGAAAGCAGCGACGGCTATCGGGTGCTGGTCGACCGTCTCTGGCCGCGGGGGATTAAAAAAGAGGCGCTGGCCTGCGATGAGTGGTGTAAAGAGTTAACGCCGTCCGCTGAGCTGCGGAAAGCCTTTCACGGCGAGGCGATCGATTTCGACCACTTCAGCCAGCGCTATCGTCAGGAGCTCGACGCACATCGCGAAACGGGCCTGCGGCTGGCGGCGCTGGCGCAGCGCCAGCCGCTGACGCTGCTGTACGCCGCGAAGAACACCGAGCAGAATCATGCCCGGGTGCTGGCCGCCTGGCTGGCGGCCCTGCCGGTTACGATTTAGCCGGATGGTCCCGGCGCCATAGCGCCCACTCATCGAGGGTTTCGCCGCTGGGCAGCTTGCACTGGGTGCTGACGCCCTGCGGCGTTTGCACCGGCACCCGGGTGCCGCCGGATTGCTGGCAGTAGACCGACGCGGGATTGGCCATGCCGATGGTTTTCGTCGGCGCGGTGGGCTGCGGCTGGGCGCAGCCGGCCAGCGCCAGGGGCAAAATAGCCAGTAACTTTTTCATCTTTTCTCCCTTTCTTCAATTCCCGGGGATTTTAGCCTGAATCTCCACGTTTTCTCCATCTTGCCTGCACTTTTCCCCCGTAGATTAACCCTTGTTCTCGAACTGACCAGAGAACAGATCATTCCATAATCAATGAGTTTTTCCCCGTCGCCCCCGACGGGGCTTTTTTTTGGGATTTAATAAATTGAAATAAAAGGATTTATTTCAAAAGTGTCCACATATCGACCACATTGACAAGAATAGCCCCCTTTCCAGGGGGCTATTTTTATACTGCAAGACTAAGTTGACTGTTCCCGTAATGAGAAGCCGGGAAAGCATCGCCGGGGATAAATCCTGGCGGCAAAGGATCTGCGCTGGTTGAGCGCTTCGTTACTCTGCGCTCTACGGTGTTAAGTGTCGTGAATGACTCGCTGCATTCAAGATTCTGGCATTGATGATATTGCCGGATGGTGAACTCGCTTAACCGGCGGCTGGTGCGGGTGCGGGCGTTTGCGCCGCAGTAGGGACAAACAAACATGATGATCTCCCATAGGGAGTTGAACTCACGCCTATTATGGCCGCTACTGTTCAGTTTCTGCAATCCAGTCGCTTATTTTCGCCTCAAGCTCCATTTTCGTGGTAAATCCGTTATCACCGATCACATGTTCCGCTCTGGCAATGATCCAATCCTGAGTATCGATTTCAGGCTTAAAGCCCGACACGGTCAGATGCATACCCGGGTATAAATCGGCGCGGCCGCGCGCCAGGGTTATCGAAAACTGTGCCGCGCCTTTCTGGAGCTGTATCCATTTTGCCGCAGCTGCGCGCCTGGCCGCCGTTTCGTTCTGATAGGTTTTACGCAAAACATACACGTTACCTTCAGCGCCCTCCATGTAATCCCCTTCCGGGCGGCTGCTTTTCTCCTCAGCCTTTTTTCTGGCAGTATTTGTTTTTCGCTTAGTGACCTTGACCGGTTTTTTCTTACCGAAATTAAGATCCAGCCAGTACGCCCGCACACCAGTGTAAGCATCACGATCGGCAATGCGGAACCTGTGACGATCTCCGCTGGCACGGGTGATCTCAGCCGATGGCAGCGCCCTACCGGATGCACTGAGGCTGCCCCCAGGCAGGATAAACAGCAGACAGCCATTTTTCACGGTGGCAATACCCCCCAACATCTCCGCCATGCGCGTTAAAAACGACATGTCGCTCTCTTCGGTCTGATCCGCATGGTCGATCTCAATGTCGATCAGGGCCTCGCTAATCATCGGCATCAGGTCATAACGCCGGGCTATGGCCGATACCACCCGCTCTACCGTCACATCATGCCAGGACACCTCCCGCCTGACGTTCATCTCTTCGCGAAAATCAGCGCTGTGTGCGGTGATGTCAATAACATCCGGCGGCCCGCTATGCCCCACCTCGTCAACGGTGTAGAGGCCTTTGTAGATCAACGCCTCACCCAGCCAGCCGATGGACACCGCCAGCTCCGCACCGCGTGGGGGTAAATCCGTTACTCCGTCAGAGTCATCTACTGACAGAGTTAGCTGGTCAGCATCAAAACCGTTGTTATCTGTAACAGATAGCGAGGTGATTCGGTCGGCTAGTTCAGTCAGGACGACCCCACCCAGCGTGATACTAAAATCCGGTGTCTTTACGACCTCACTTAATTTTTCTACATACGCTTCGGCTGTTGTTGTCAGCGTGTCTGCTATCGACATAACTCCCCCGTTTTTTGCTGATGATTCCATGCCCGCGCGCGGGGCTGAATTCCTTTTTGTTGTCAGCGAACGGGCAGACCGGCAACCAGGCGACGCCAGCAGACTTAACGTTGAATATTGCCCTGAACTCAAAGAGCAACATGATGGTGAACTTATGTCTGAAACTCGTTTTCACGGCGTCCGCTCTCGCGAAAATACCGACCTACAGCAGGCAATCAATGACATTGATTCCAGCGTGATCGGTATTGTTGCGGTTGCTGATGACGCCGATCCGGAAACTTTCCCGCTCAATACGCCGGTTCTGCTGACACGGGTACGTAACGTCCTCGGCAAGGCAGGTAAAACCGGGTCACTTTACAAAGCCCTCAAAGCCATTTCCGATCAGTGCAGCCCGCGCGTTGTGATTGTCCGGGTTAAAGAGGCTTCCGGTAACGGCGCCAACCAGTCCCAGGCCGTTATTGGCGGAACAGATGGCGACAGCTATACGGGAATGTATGCCCTGCTGACGGCGGAAGCCAAAACCGGCTATCGTCCGCGCATCCTGGCGGTACCGGACTACGACACCGAGGAGGTAACGTCACAGCTTTGCGTGATTGCCCAGAATCTTCGGGCTTTTGTTTATGCCGGTTGTAACGGCTGCGCGACCATGGCGGAGGCTATTGCTTATCGCAAAACCTTCGCTTACCGCGAGCTGATGCTGATCTGGCCGGACTTTATCGCTTACAACCCCCTGACGGATAATAACGAAACGTTTCCTGCCCCGGCTTACGCCTGCGGCCTGCGCGCCGCTATCGATAACAGCCAGGGCTGGCACAAATCGCTGTCGAATGTTGTGGTGAATAACGTTCTCGGTATTTCGAAGGATGTTTTCTGGGCATTACAGGCAGAAGACAGCGACGCGAACGAGCTTAACAACAACGAAATCACAACGCTTATCAAGCGTGACGGTTTCCGCTTCTGGGGTAACCGCACCACGGACACCGAAACCTACACTTTCGAGGTGTTCACCCGTACCGCACAGATCCTGGCGGACAGTATCGCGGAGGCACAATTTACCTCTGTTGACAGCCCGCTCACTCCGGCCAACGTGAAAGATGTGGTAAGCGGCATCCGCTCTGCTCTCAGCAAAAAAGTCACTGCCGGTCAGCTTATCGGCGCTGACTGCTGGTATGACACGCTGGACAACGGCACCACGGATTTGCGCCAGGGAAAACTGATTGTGCGCTATAGCTACAGCCCGGTCCCGCCGCTTGAAGATCTGACGCTATACCAGACCTTTACTGATGATTTTTACGAACCGGCGTTCGCGTCGCTCGGGGGTGAATAATGGCTATTCCTCACAAACTGCGGCTTTTTAGCTGCTTTGTTAACGGCGACAACTATCTGGGAAAAGTGACCTCTTTCACTCGCCCCAAACTGTCACGAAAGGTAGAGGACTATCAAGGCGGTGGCATGCTGGGTGCGGTCGGGGTTGATCTCGGCCTTGAGGCTGGCGCGCTGGATTCCACCGTTGTTTTTGGCGGCGTCATTAAGGCTCTGTTTCTCGAATACGGAGCAGAAATTGACGGCACGCGGCTGCGCTTTGCGGGTGAATATTTCACTGATGGCGAAAGCCAGCTTGTCGAGGTGGAGCTGCGCGGGCGATTTACTGAACTCGATGGTGGAGATTCAAAACAGGGGGAAGATACGGAGGAAAGCTACACCTTTAAATCCACCTACTACAAATTCTCCATTGATGATCAGCCCATTATCGAAATCGACCTGCTGAACTTCATCTACAAAAAGAACGGTCAGAACATGTTCCCGGACCGCATCACTTCCGCCCTAGGCATGGGCAATTAATCACCTTTCAGAGGGTGGCAAAGATGCCGCCCGGAGATTTTTAACATGGCTAAAAAAACTAAAAACCTGTTCACGCTGATGCAGCCAGTAGTTCGTAAAGACAGTGAGATCGGTCAGGTGGAAATCACCGGCGCCATCAGTCAGGCCGGATCGTTGCGCGGCCTGAATCTTATCCGCGTTGCCAATATGGATGCAGACTCAATTGCCACGCTGTTGACGCGAGTCACCGCACCTGCGCTGACACAAAAAGAAATCAACGAAATGCACACTCTGGACTTTATCGGCCTGGCAGAGCTTCTGGTCCCTTTCTTGAATCCGCCGGAGCCTGGAGCGTCGAACGTGGCGGAGACGGAGAGCGAGTAATCACCGTTGCGTTTGACCAGATAGACGATCTGGTTGCTGATATTGCCGTTATTTTTAACTGGCCGCCCTCTGAAGTTTTCGGCATGGATCTTGGCGAGGTGATAGCCTGGCGCAAGCGGGCGGCGCTTCGAAGTGGTGCCAGTGATGAAGAGTCTTGATATACGCGTTGCTTTCAGCGCGATCGACAGATTTACCCGCCCCGTTAATGCTGCCCGCCAGAATGCGGGCGGCCTATCCGACTCCCTCAGAAAAACACAATCCACCCTGAAAGGGCTCGATAAGAGCAGTGCCACTTTTCAGCGAATGACCGCGGCCGTCGGCAAAACCGACCGTTCCATCTCACGTGCCCGTGTCCGCTTTGATGGCTTGTCAGAAGCGCAGCGTAAAAACGGGACGCTGACGGAAAAACAGCAAACACTGATGTCCCGACTGGGTGAGCGGCTTGATCGATTGACCGCAAAACGCGTGACGGAAGTGGCCCGCCTCCGTGAGAGTGCATCAGCTCTGCGCCAGCATGGCGTCATGCTTTCCGGTAGTAGCGCCACCATCGGTAACGCTATACGCCGCACAGAACAATATAACCAATCCCTTGAACGGGAAAAACGGCAACTTGCTGCGGTCACTCAGGCTCGTAAACGTTACGAGGGCGCACAGCAGATGGCCGGGAAGTTGCGTTCTGGCGGTGCCATAGCATTAGGTACAGCAACCGCTGCCGGGTACGGCGCCGGACGCTTCCTGTCGCCTGCGGTTGGTTTTGATGAGGAAATGTCAAACGTCCAGGCGCTGACGCGGCTCGATAAAAGTGATTCACAACTGGCCGCTCTGCGTTCCCAGGCAAAAAAACTCGGTGCTGAAACCGCCTTTACCACACGTGACGCCGCCAGCGGCCAGGCCTTTCTGGCAATGGCGGGCTTTACCCCAGATGCTATCCGTGCCGCACTGCCAGGCGTGCTCAATATGGCGCTGGCAGGCAGCATGGAACTGGGCGAAACGGCAGACATCGGCTCAAACATTCTTTCTCAGTTTTCCCTCGATGCCGGAGAAATGGACCGCGTCAGCGATGTGCTGACAGGTACATTTACCCGTACAAACACCACGCTTAGCAGCCTCGGCGAGACAATGAAAGTGGTCGGGCCGGTAGCCGCGGGACTTGGGATAAGCCTGGAAGAAGCCGCAGCTATGACCGGCACGCTGGCGCGCGTTGGTATTCGCGGTAGCGAGGCCGGTACGGCAATGCGTCGCTCACTCTCCCGCCTGGCCTCCCCCACTACGGCAGCCAAAAAGGCACTCAAAGAGCTGGGAGTGGAAACTGCCGACGCGAGCGGAAAGATGCGACGTCCGTTCGATATTCTTCTCGATCTACAAAAACGCGTTTCCCGCTTTGGCGAGGTGGATCAGGTTTCATTTTTCAAAGATATCGCCGGAGAAGAGGGTTTTACGAGCCTCCAGTCTTTGGTCAACGGCGCAGGTGATGGCTACCTCCAGTCACTCTATGAACAAATTGCAGAAGCACATAAAAATCAGGAGGCCTTCGCCGTCGCTAACAAGAAGAAAGACAACCTGGGCGGCGATTTGAAGGAGCTGGAGAGCGCGTGGGAGGCGTTCCGAATTTCTGTGGCTGAGACAGTAGACGGCCCATTACTCAGGCTGACACAGGGGCTTAGCCGGGTTATTGGCACTATTCAAAGCTGGATAGAAGAAAACCCCAGACTTTCACAAACGTTGTTATTCGCCGGCGGGACTGCACTGGCACTGACCGCTGTAATTGGCGGGATGTCATTAGCTGCTGGTTTACTTTTAGGGCCGCTTGCAAAGCTCAGGCTCGGGTTTGCACTGCTGTCCGGCGGGAGCGGAATCGGAGGTACGGTATCAGCGTTCCGCATGTTGAGTGCTGCGGGCGGTAGCTCACTGGTAAAAATTAGCGGATGGCGTGCTTTACTCAGCGGCCTGGTCGGACGCCTCGGCGTATTAACCAGATTGATGGTACCACTGCGCGGTGCGTTACTTGGCGCCTTTACCTCTCCGGTGACTGCTATTGGCGCCCTGTCAAAAAGCATTGGCGGGCTGGCACTGCGGCTAACCGGGATCCCTGCTCTCTTCGGCATTGTGAAAGGCGGAATTGCGGCGCTGAGTGGCGGCTTATCAATGCTATTGAGCCCAATCGGCTTAGTGGGTGCTGCGTTTGTAGCTGCTGGGGTACTGATCTGGAAATACTGGGGACCAATTAAGGCCTTCTTTAGCGGTTTTTTTACAGGCGTCATCCAGGGGTTAGCGCCAGTTTATAACGCATTTTCCCGGCTGGCGCCCGTTTTCGGGGTCATTGGGGATGGCGTCAAAAACGTCTGGAACTGGTTTAAAAAAGTATTAACGCCCGTTGAGGAGAGTCGCGAGGCGCTAAACAAATGCGCCAGCGCCGGGCAGACTTTTGGCGAAGTCCTGGGGACCGCACTTAGCGTTCTGCTTTGGCCGCTTCAGAAGTTAATGGAAGGCGTCGGCTGGTTACTGGAGAAGCTCGATCTCATCCCCGATGGCATTGAAAGAGCCAGGCTGGAAGCGGCCAGACTCAGGGCTATTCCGGTTATGTGGGAATGGGATGAAAAATCCGGGCGCATGGTTAAAAGGGAATGGCAATGGTCAACTGAAAAGCCTGTAAGCAAAGGCAGCGCACCGCCGCCCAAGGTGCTCGGGGTTAACTCTGGAACAGAGCGACGGCTGGGCCAAATCGCGGATAACACCAAAGGCCTTTTAGATGAGGAAAAGCGCAAACGTATCGGGCCGGGTGACATTGTATTTAAAAATCTCCCTCCAGCCTTTGCTGTGCGTGGTGAATGGCAGGAATCTCGGCTTGTTCGGCAACCTGTTAGTGCTCGTCCGGTTATTGCTGCCGGAGAGCCATTGATTAAGCAGGCACCCGCCTGGCAGGCAGTTCGCCGAAATGAAATCAAGCGCCCGGCAGCTGCGGTGCCGGCAGATGGTTTTTCTGGTGAGATTCACGTCCATTTGCATGGCATCAAGAGCAACAATCCGCGCGAGCTGGCTCGACTTGTCGGGGAGGCTGTCCGTACAGAGATGGATAAATAACAGCGTGCTGCCCGGGGTTCGTTCCGGGATAGCGATTGATTGGAGACAAAACTATGATGATGGTATTCGGACTTTTTGTATTTGAACTCAGGACACTCCCCTATCAGCAATTGCAGCTGTCCCGTAACTGGCGGCACGTCAAAAATGACCGTGTTGGTCGTAGCGCAAAATGGCAGTACGTTGGTGCCGGTGAGAACCAGCTGACGCTGGGCGGGTTGCTGTATCCCGAAATTACCGGCGGAAATCTGTCGTTAGGCGCTGTCTCAACTATGGCATACACCGGGCTTGCCTGGCCGCTGATCGATGGCGTCGGCTCAATCTACGGGATGTATGTCATTACGGGATTACAGGAAACGCATCAGGAGTTTGATCGCTATGGCAAAGCGAAAAAAATTGAGTTCACACTTTCGTTGCAACGGGTTGATGAAGATATCCGGGAACGGTTGCAAAGTTCCTCCCTGAGTGAACTTATGGCAACGCTGAAGGATGGGGCAGAAACGGTGTTGAATACGATTCTGTAGTAGTTTACTACGTTGAGCTAAAACTTGTTTATTTGCTTTAGCCGGTTCTCAGCGCTAGTAACGTAGTAGATTTTAGGTATAACATAGATTCAGAGCATAATAGTTATAGATAACACTAGAACCAGACTTTATGCAATTTATAGATTACTATTATTATAGGGGGGAGTTACAAAACAATAACATCATAACTTCTTACTCCACCTTACTTATAAAATGTTTAATTTTATAGATGACTTTGAACTTACAATTATGCTAGATTCCATGTTATCTTTTCATCCAGTTATTCCATTATTGTTTCTTCAACATAGGATTAGTTATTGTGAAAATTACAGATAATAAAGTTTTAATCGATTACGACTTAACACCACAGGTTCTTGATGCATTAACATTATTCATTGCCGACATGGATGACATTTCTTTAGAAATAAAGAAATCAACAATTTCAGTCTTGAATTTTGACATACCTTTAGCCGTAAGCTCTGTATCATTTGAAGACTGTCTTTTTAAAAAGGCAACCATTATATCTGGCCTGCAAAAAGGAAGAACATTTAAGTTTATAAATTGTAATAAACAGTTTTTTTTAGGGAATGTTAAATTAAAAAAAATACATTGTAGCGTTTTAGTCATAAAGCAAACGGACAACAATAACGACCCCGAAAGCAATAGATATGCTGATAGCGTTTGCCCTGACATAGAAGAGTCACAAATAGATCATTTGGAATGTAAAGTCGTTCACCCTCCATTTTTCTCAAAAGTGATCTTCACAGGAGAAATTATCGTGGAGTCTTCAACAGAACATGAATCAAGCAATCTATCATTCGACGATTGTAAGTTCAGTAATCGGGCCGAGCTTAAAATATCAATTCAAAGCCCTTTATTTATTAATATACGCAACTGTAAAAATTTCGACACAGATGATAGCTTTATAATGATGCCAGTAAATTTTTATAACCACCTAAAAATAAAACATCTGGGAATATCAAACTCACAGATTGGAAAAATTAACTTTCACTTATTTGGAGCCACAATTGAAAATATTGAAATATCAGACTCATCCTTAAAAGACTTAGATTGTGGAACGATAAAAAAAGAAAAAGACGATAGTGCACACCATGACTCAATATACAACATATCAATAACTAATTCATCATTAAATAAGTTTAGCGTGCGGCACAGGAAGATCATTCATGAAATAGTACTTACAAACAGTACATTCAAAGTCCCACCACAGTTTTTTGATGCCAACATTCCTGAAGGAAGTGAATTTCCAAACCAAAAACATTTCCTTAGTAGAAAAGGAGATCATGACGCATCGTGTTATAGGGCATTAAGGTTTATCATGGAATCCCAACGAAATAGAGAGTTGGAAGGGATGTTTTTTTCACTCGAGAAAGAGAGCCTATTAAACAACCAAAGTAAAATTAAAAAGTATCTCAGCATAAGTTATTTTTATTTTTTATTATCTGACTATGGAACCAATTATCGCACACCGCTCTTAACACTTTTAGTATCAATCCCCATCTTTACATTAATCTATTCGGCAATCAACTCCAATACAATTTCTTTTTCACTCCCCATAGATTGGGACTTAATCATCAAATCGTTTATAATCACTTTAAAACAAACATTCCTACCTTTCGAAATTCTTAGAAATAATGATTTTTTATCAGCCAAACCTTCAACCCCAGCAATCCTAACCATATTCACTGGCGTTATCAATAGTCTGTTTTCAATTTCACTTTTAGCACTTTCCGCCTTAGCACTGAGATGGAAATTTAAAAGAGGGTGAATTAGTATCCGCCATACCAGAAAAACAAAGCCACTTTTGAAAAGTGGCAACATGTCAATTAATACTTCCCTCCTAAGACAGAGATGCTACAGCATATAGCCCGCCACCTAAAATAACGCTATTTATTTCACTCAGTGAATTTCTAATACGCAAAAAAACAAAAACTACAAACAGAGAAAATTGAATGATTCATATACGGAAATATCATTCCATAAACTCCTTGCTTATACCGTTACCTAACTTGCAGGAGCCACATCTAAAAAGCTACCGTAGCAAGCATGAATACAAGTAAGGTTCACCTCTATGCCATACGCTTCCACATACACAATGTGGCATATTCATTAGTCACATCTATCTCTTTGTTTGTGGACGCCTTCCACCGGCGTTAAAAAAACCAGTCGTCGCAAGAAGAAAAATCACTTCTCCGAGGAGCAGATCGATGCATTGCGCTCAAAAATTCTCGACTCTCTCGCATGGCACCAGCGCGGCTGGTACGAACAGCGCGATCAGCGTAACCGGATGATCCTCAAATCGCGGCAGATCGGGGCAACCTGGTACTTTGCCCGCGAGGCATTACTGGGCGCACTGAGAACGGACGTTAAGCACGACTATCAGCGCAACCAAATTTTTCTGTCGGCGTCCCGCAAGCAGGCGCTCCAGTCCCGCAACTTCATCCGTAAAGCGGCTGAAGAGGTGGACGTCGAACTTAAAGGCGGTGAGCAAATCACGTTGTCAAACGGCGCGGAGCTGCATTTTCTCGGGACGTCGGCGGCGACGGCGCAGTCGTACACCGGCCACCTGCGATTTGATGAGTTTTTCTGGACAGGAAACTTTATCAACCTGTGCAAAGTTGCCGGCGCCATGGCAACGCTCAAAGGCTTAACACGCACGTACTTCTCCACGCCATCCAGCGAAAGCCATGACGGGTATGACGACTGGCCCGACTGGAAACCGTTCGCCAGTCGCCCTATGGGCCAACGTGAGGTGTGGCTGGGCTACGACGCCAACGGCGGCAGCGGCAATGGTGATGCCGGTGCTCTGTCCGTAGCTGTCCCTCCCCTTGTGGCTGGCGGCCGGTTTCGCACGGTTGAATTGAAGCAACTGCGAGGGCTGGAGTTTGAGCAGCAGGCGGCGGTCATCAAAGAGGCTGCCGAGCGCTACAACGTCACTCACATCGCCATCGACGGACAAGGCGTCGGGGAGGCGGTCTGGCAGATTGTTAAAAATTGGTTCCCGGCGGCTATTTGCTACCAGATGAGCCTCTCTTCCAAGCGCGCCCTTGTCCTCTAAATGTTGCAGGTCATCCGCGCCGGCCGCTGGGAATATGACCGTAGCGAGCAGGGCCTGGTCAGAGCCTTTAACGCTGTTCGCAAAGTTGTTACGCCCGGCGGTTTCATCACTTACGAAACTGACCGATCGCGCGGCGTAAGCCATGGTGATATGGCGTGGGCAACCATGCTTTCGATTATTAATGAACCGTTGGGCCAGGAAAGTGGCGGCGGTGGTTTCGCAATGGGATGGTAACTGTGAAAAAGAAATACGGTAAAAAGCCGATAGCCAGCACCGCCGGTTCTGACATTGCGGAGTCACTGAAGGCCGATCCCGCGTTGACAGCGTTCAGCTTTGATGGCCCTTATCCCGTGCGTGATATGGCCGATTTGCTGGACAATCTCTATTGCCTGGACAACGGGCGATACTATGAGACGCCAGTGGATTTTTACGGGCTGGCTAAAGCTCCACGTCAGAGCGCCTGGCATGAGTCGGCGTTGTATTTCAAACGAAATGTGCTCACCGGCTGCTTTATCCCGCACAAGCTGCTCAATCGCCAGACCTTTTCCGCGTTTGCGCTGGACTGGTTCACGTTTGGCAATGCCTATCTCGAATTGCCGCGTAATCGCCTGGGCGGCCCGCTACCCTTCAAACACTCTCTGGCGAAGTACACCCGGCGTGGGAGCACAGATCTCGATCAATACTGGTTTATCCGGCGCTGGAAAGAAGAGCACACGTTCAAATCAGGAACGGTTTGTCACGTTCTGAACCCTGATATTAATCAGGAGGTCTACGGTATGCCGGAATATATGGCAGCACTGCTGGCCACCAGCCTGGCCCACTCCGCTGACATGTTCCGTAAGTTATACTACGACAACGGATCGCATGCTGGATGTATTGTCTATATTGGCGCTGGACAGGTTGATGATAAAAGCATGAAGGCAGTCAAAGAGACGTTGACCGGTGCGCGTGGGAAAGGCGCATTTAAAAACCTGCTGCTGCATGCGCCAGGCGGCGGCAAAGACGGCGTGCAAATCCTCCCCTTCCAGCAGATCACGGCGAAAGATGAGTTTATCAACATTAAGAACGCCACCCGGGACGACATACTCGCAGCGCACCGTATCCCGCCGCAGCTGATGGGCGCCATGCCAGAGGGAAACGGATCATTTGGGGATATCGAGAAAGCCGCCCGGGTCTACGCTATCAACGAGCTGACGCCCGTAATGGAGGCGCTGAAGGTAGTCAATGAGTGGGTCGGAGAAGAAGTGATCCGTTTTAACCCTTACGCGTTGCTTACCCCTGACAAGTAACCGCCAGAAAATTCAGTTTCTTTCAACAACATCAGCCATTTATAACGGGCCAGCGTTTTGCTGGCCTCATCTTTTCTGCTTAAAGAATCCCACATCAGCGCCCCTCTGCGCGTCGCTGCTTTTTCCCCGCACAAGGGCATGCCGCCAACCAAAACGACCGCTCACCGTGACGCAGAAACCGTGAAATTGCGTATTCTGCCGCCTTACCTACCCTGACCCGTTTGCGGGGGCTTGCCCCCCGTCACCTGCGCGCAGCAATCCTCTCATTTTTCGTGCATGCATAGAGTCGCCTCAGGTCTCGCCCAAGAGTGGGTTTAAACAGAATATAATGCTTAAAAAAAATGTGCATTTTTTTGCATTTTTATGCGAAGCTACACCTGCTTGCCAATTAATAAAACGAGGGCTATTTATATGGAATTAAAGCGTTTCTCACTGAAAAATCTTTACGGTTATAAAAACATTGAGCTAGTTTTTAATAATGAAGCAACAATAATTATTGCAGAAAATGGGGCAGGAAAAACAACACTTATAAACTCATTAAATGCAGTATTAAGAGGTAATGCTGATGAGTTAAGAAAGCTGAAGTGTGATTCAATAGAAATTGATTTCAAAGATAAAAGCTATGAAATAAATATATCTGAACTGAATTTCTCTGATTTTCTAGCCACTGCACCCTTACCTACACAATTTTTAAAAATGATGTCATTCCTAAAACCATCTCAAATTGATGATTTGTTACATGATATAAAGAGCAGATCCGTAAGGGAAATAAGGGAATCAAGAAATAAGGAGTGGTACCGCCTTATATATAACTCAACCCCATATGGATACTCCGAGATTGATAATATATTAACCAATATAAAAAGGCTTCTTAACAATCACTACTCTCAGCAGCTTGATATCTTTCAAAATCATGAACTAGGAAATGGAAATCAAAAAAACAAGTCAACTTTAGCGCTTGAAGAAATAAAAAATAGAATGCGTAATTTTGACATAATATATCTTCCAACCTACAGGCGAATTGAAAAGGCGACATTAAGAGATAAATATACAATCGAGTCAGATGAAAAAATGCAATTCCGTGATGGAGAGCTTGTAAAAATCCGCACATCTTCTGCTAACGGTACACATATTGAGTTTGGTCTTTATGATGTCGAATTAGAACTTAAAGACATTAGTGAATCAATCGAACGTCGTTCAAGTCTAGGGTACAGAACATTAAGTGCAAACATTATCGAAGACATGATGACTGGAAAAATAGACGATAAACGCACTCGATATAGAATACCTGCTATTGATGAGCTTTCAAGATTTTTAGGTAGGGTTGTTAACAAAGATAAAGAAGGAAATGAAAAAATAATCGGGGAAGTAACGCGCATAATGAAAGATAAAGCTGCATTAGCATCTAATGGCAACTTAATCTACTTTTTGTCTAAATTAAAACCGGTTATAGACTCTACAAAAGAACTTGAAGAGAAAATAGAATCTTTCGTGTCAATGTGCAATAAATACCTGCAACTCTCTGATGATTCTAAGTTTTTAGATTATGACGTTGAATCATTGCAGGTGATTGTAAAAGATTTACACACCAATAACCCCATAGGCTTGGAAGATTTATCATCCGGAGAAAAGCAAATTATATCTCTGATGGCACATATGTACTTAGATGATACAAAAGCAAAGATAGTACTTATAGATGAGCCTGAACTTTCATTATCAATCGAATGGCAAGAACACGTACTTGTAGATATAGTGAATAGCCCTTCTGTTTTACAAATGTTTGCCATTACTCATTCTCCTTTTGTTTTCAATAATGAACTGAAGAAAAACGTTAAATCTTTAAATGTTAAAAAGAATTTAAGGAACTTTGACAAATGAACAGTTCACGCTTTGAAATGATGATGCATTCAATAAAAAAACCATGCGTCTTACGTTTAAAATTAATTAAGGATAAATCACCAAACAAACCACTTTTTATATTTGAAGGCAGTGATGATTATGATTTTTATTATCACGCAATGAATTTATGCGCATTCGATAAAGATTTTTCACATATCAAGGGCTCTGGTAAAGATCAGTCCATAGCTCTGTATGATGAACTATCTTCTGAAAATAGTGAATTTCTTGATGGCACTTATTTTTTTGTTGATCAAGACTATTCATTATTTTGTTATTCTAATAAAAATATATTCACACTTCCATTTTATGCTATTGAAAGTCCATTATCTGACAACAGAGTAATAAAACATTTTTTGATATCTTCATTTAAACTTGACGAGGCAAACAAGGAATTAATAGACCGATTGATGACATTTTATGAGTCTGCTAAAAAAGATTTCCATGAAGGCATAAAAAAAATATCAATACAACTATACATGTCTAGAATTCTTAACCTTAGCGTGGAATTTCCAAGCAACGCACAAATATTCAAGGCAATTAAAAAAGACAGCGTGACATTCAAATTAAATGACATTCCTGAAATCACATCCAGACTCAACAATATGTCTAACGATGAAAAAACCTATCACGATATTATCTCTAATTTAGACGAAGAACTATTGATTAGAGGCAAGTATGTTTATTACTTTATATGTGAGTGGCTTATGGTCATAAAAAAATACATACATAATCGAATTGACTCCGCCATAGCTTTAGACAATACCAGAGCACTGCCACTTTGCCAAGTACCAAAAGCTCAATATAACCACACCGATCTTTCCATATCTAGATTAGCTCCCTCATGTAAAAAGGTTAAAGAGTTTGGAGAATTCCTAAGGCAAATTTAAATTCCTATTGGCCTCTTTTTATGTATTGAGGCCATTTACAATAAGACTCACAACGACAAAAAAATCAGAATCTGCTACCCCTAAGGGGGTTCCACAAAGAGGTAGTAGTGTCAATTAAGTAGCACAGAGGATCATTTTCGCATAACTTAGAGACGTAATGAACTGAGTCAAGGCCAGTACAGGCCTGTAGACTAAGCAATTTAAGTCAGAACATTTAGAGTCGGAGTATTTATGCCAATTCCAGATAACATTGCTGCCAAAATACTTGTTAAATCAGCTAGGCATTGCTGTATTTGCAGAAGATTTTCACCATTGCAAATTCAAATACATCATATCGTCGCGCAGAGTGAAGGAGGTTTAGATGATGAAGACAATCTAATACCAATTTGTATTTCATGCCATTCATCTGTTCATTCAAAGATGCACATGACGAAAGGATTTAGCAGGGCAGAATTAAAAGGACATCGCGATGCTGTGTACGATATGGTTGAAAAAGGAAAGCTTCCTGCACAACCTCAAGTAACCGGCGATGAAATGCATGCATTATCAACAGTTATTATCGAAACATTGAAAGCAGAGGGGAAAAGTCAAGGCCTTTCTGAGCGTGCGACAGAGATTCTATTAGCTGCTGCATGCGAGGAAAGCCCAGCATTAATTAATAGGACAGATGATGGAATTATTATCGAGTCCAACGGACAGACCTTTCATTTTTATTCCAAGGAAGTAAAACAGTATCCTGATGAGCTATTTGAACTTGCGCATGCTGGTTTCATGAGCCTTGATGGGGCGACATCAAGCATAACGAACGCCGGTATTGCTCATGTGCAAAAGATTGTAAAAACAACAGCCAAATATACAGAGAAAAAAGTCAGATGCATGAAATGCAGTCTACACTTTACTATCTTTTCTTGGTATCCAGAACTGCATCGAGCTAACACTCTCCATTGTCCAGAATGTGGACAATCTGAGGGATTGTTTATTGTTTGGGCTCAGCAGAAATTTGGTTTTATTTTTCAGAAGGTGCCGGGTAATTCATCGCTATGGGACATGGGGAATCTTCCCTAGTAGTCACTCAGCCACAAATCTTAACTTTTCTATTTTCTCCAGCCCACTGTCTTTACGTTATTTCTTGACTGAGCTGGAGATTCAATTATTATCTTGGAAAGCTGCTCTTTGATTTAAATTTTCCGGTACTCTCTTACTTCCCAAAGCAATGAAATTAACTCTTCAACTTTAATATTCACTGACCCATTCGCATCATACTGATTAATCAGTTCTGCTATGCGCTCATCAGTAATGATCAAACTATAACTAGGGATTTGAGTAACAAAGTTTATTTCCTCAGGCCGTGGATGAGCTGCATCCCAATCTTTTTCCGCTTTTTCTCGTAACAATTGCCATTCGGGATAACGGCTAAAGACCTGCTTCTCAAAATCAGACCTGTTTTGCTGCCCTTTGTCTTCATACTTTGATAAATCGAGATTAATAATTGGAAAAGGTGACTTACCCTCAGATTCTATCTCCGGAACGTCCTCACTGTCGAACGGTTGAAACCCTCGGCACAGATTGCAGATTCGATCTGTGTAATAAAACTTCTCTTTGTAGTCCAGCTCATGCCCACATTTAATGCATTGTTTTATTTTGTTCGACAGGAAGTTGGCAATATTCGCCTCTCGCTGATCATAATCGTCACGCATGTTCACCCCCTGTTCTTATCTCCCCCAAAGAGTACAGTCCATCCTCTAGGGTCCAGATTCCTGAGCATGTCGGAATAATGCCCTACTGGATTATCTGTGATGTGACCTACATCTACTTTATTGTGTTTTTTCAAGAGTTTCCACAGATTCCTAATCTGAACATCTGAATTCTCTGGTTCCATACTGCGCAGCGCCCCATCGTGAGTCGCGTAGTAAATGCGATCACCATAACGTATGCGTTTACCATTAAGTAAATGATTAGACTGGGATTCACTAAGTTCAATGCCAATAGATGAAGCAAAATCGCTCAACAAGACTTCAAGCGGGGAGTAATTGCGTGATTTAACGTAGCCCTGTGCTTTCTTCTTGTTATAGATCCCCCCTGTAATCCTTCTCAGTACAGCCCGGCGCTATTTGCGGATAGTTTAGACACATCAAGCGATCCCGTTCCTTCACTAGGGGTCGTTATCTCGGGTGTAGCAACGTCAGTTCCCATCTCTTTTTTGCTGATTTTTTGGTTTGGGGGACAGTTATTGCCACGAGTCCAAGGGGCGACGGGGTCGCCCTGGGCGGCGCTTTCAGCGCCTGGGTTAGCGGGAGCCTTCTTCACCATCTTCCAGGTATGGACATGCGTGCATATTTTGTTTTCCTTACCGGTGATTGGCGACCAAATGCCATAAATACGAATCCCGTGATCGCCATAGGTTCCTGGTTCGGCTGTCGGCTCGTAGGCGGTATGAATGAAGTAATTTTTGCGAAGAACAAGTACACCGCCCTGCTTCATGATGTAAGTGGCAAAACAGCCAACATCAGCAGCAGCAAGCACAGCGTCCAGTTTTGGATCCATAAGTACCGGAGCATCCAGTTTGCTGGTTTTCGTTGCACGAGATGCCTGCGATGTGAACAATCGTAACTCGCGATAGGCCTGGCGGCCTGGAACCCCAAAAAAACGGAATTGTTGAACACGGTGCAGCGATGCCCACGCAGCGACAAACTCGACGCTATAGCGTAGTGATTTCCTTGTCTCCTTACTTACAGTGTCACCCAGCCCACGCCCATCGATGTTTTTACTGACGTGCTTTGCAATATAGCTGGCCGGAGCCCCCTTTCGCGGGTCTATCAGCTTTGATTTGAAACGAGCGCCAGTGTTATTACCTAGTTCGGCGCGATCTTCTAGGATAGCGAAACGACGCAGCATCTCTGTGATTGCACGTCGATGTTTTTTGCGCAAAAAATACAACAAACGCCAGTGCACGGTACTGTCATGGTACGGCTCAGCGACACGAACGCCATACAGCGCAGCTCCTTTTATGCATCGCTATGCGGAAAGTGGCCAACATATCACTCCGATAATCGCTACTCTCCCTGACCGTCGAGTGATTCCATGCAGGATTTGGCTTCCCGTTCTACAACGTGGCGTGGGACTTAGACGGACAGGTAATGTTGAGGACATGGCACAGTCACCGCGCATTTCTACTATCAATTTCAAGTGCTTAATACAGGCCATCATCTCGTTACGGCGTTGTGCTGGGTTGCTACGACGCCACAGTTCGCGGCGCATTTTATAATTAATGGCGGAAGCATCATTATCATCACGTTGAAATCCACGGTTTCCTGAGTGATCTCCCCCCGACGGGGCTTTTTTCCCGCCGTGTCGACAAGTATTCCCCAGACAGATGTGATAAATTTAAAAATATCACTGTTTACTCGACGCTGATGTCCGTTTGCAGCCCAATATGCTGGGGTGACGTTTGGCGTGCTGGAGCTGTATTATTCATGTCAGATTTTATTCTTGCCCGGGTGTCGCAAACCCTCGCTACGGAACAGTCCCTGGAAACCCTGGTGCGCCAGCTGCTGGAGATGCTGGAGGCGGTGACGCGAATGGAGTCCACCTACCTTACCCGCATCGATATTAACGCCCAGCGGCAGCAGATCATGTTCGCCCACAACAGCAGCGAAATGCAGATCCCGGAAGGATTTTCCGTCCCCTGGGATGAATCTCTGTGCAAACGCGCCCTTGAGGATCAGTGTACGTTTAGCAATGACGTCGCCCGTCGCTGGCACTCCTGCATCGCCGCCCAGGAGCTGGGGATCGCCACCTTTTTAAGCATTCCTGTGCGCCTGGCCGACGGCTCTCTGTTCGGCACCCTCTGCGCCACCAGCCGGCAACAACAGCCTTATAACCTTGAAGGTGAACAGGTCATGGGCCTGTTCGCGAAGCTCATTTCCCACTACGTGGAAAAAGACACCCTGGTGCAACAGCTGCAGGCGGCAAACGTCGCGCTGGAGCTGCACTCGTCGACCGATGAGCTCACCCAGCTCCCTAATCGCCGCGCGCTGTTTAAGCAGCTGGCGCTACGCTTTGCCTCCGCCTGCGCTCAGCAGCAACAGGTCGCGCTCATTTTTATCGATCTCGACGGTTTCAAAGCCATTAACGATCGGTTCGGCCATCCGTGCGGCGACAGCTTTCTGGTGCAGGTCGGCGAACGACTCACCGCCGTCGCGCGCCGTGAAGATATCGTTGGCCGCCTTGGCGGCGATGAGTTTTTGATCGTCGGTAGCGCCCAGCCGCCCGCGGCGCAGCAGGCGTATGTCACCACCCTGCGCCAGGCCCTGTGCGGCGTCTACTTCCTCGGCGAACAGCGTATCAACTATGAGGGCGCCAGCTTCGGGGTGGTCATCTGCGATCCGCAGAGTATCGATGTTGAAGCGGCCTTACGCGCTGCCGATGAGGCGATGTATCAGGATAAGAAGTCTCGCCGGCAGGAGAATTTTATTCATATTGACTAAAGTCACGCGATATCCAGTATCATGCTGGGCATCATTCGTGGGTACAGGGACACTATCATGAAATTGGGTATTCTTTTCCCGGTGGCGATCTTTATCATCGCCGTCGTCTTTCTCGGCTGGTTTTTTGTCGGCGGCTATGCGGCGCCGGGCGGAGCATAATGAAAAAAAGCACCATTATTATGCTGGTTGTCGCCATCGTGGCGGTGGCCGGCGCCCAGTTCGGCTGGTGGTGATCGCCGCGGCGATATTGCGGAGTTGTCCTATCCCATCAATAAGTTAACGCTTTACACTCACGTTATCCGCCGCGGCATTCTCGGCCCCGGGGAAAGAAAAATAGCGGGAGAAGTAAGGATGAAAAAACCGATCGTGTTACCGTTGATTATTGCGCTGTGCACGCTGTTATCGGGATGCATTGTTGACGATGGCTATCACCACCATCGCCATCACCACCATCATCACTATCATGACGATGATTAATGCTTCACGCTGTTGATGAGCCGATAAAACAGGGCGAACTTTGGTTCGCCCATTGACGCTTAATCCTGACGCTCGTCGCCGAGGAAAATAAAGCCGAGCGGAATAGCGAAGAGCGCGGTAAAGACGATGCTGTAAACCGTCACCATCGCCCCCTGCAGGAAGAACATGGACGTCGTCCACTCCGAGTACGGCATATTGTACTCGCTCACCACGCCGCCAAAGGTCGCCCGTCCCACCACCGCCAGCGCGATAGCAAACACCGCCGCGAGCGACAGACAGTATTTTTTGCAGTTTTTATTGCTGAGGAGTTTTTGCAGAATCATCCGGGCTTCCTTTTTGCTGAGCGATAAACGGCTGTATATGTAACACCAATGCAATAAAAAATGAAGGGTTTTTGTTACAGGGCAGAATAAGAGGCGGCGGGCCGGTCTGTGGGTAACCGGCCCGTGGGGATCAGGACTGCAGGGTAGCCAGGCGCGCGGCGAACCCAACGAAAACCAGGCCAATCAGGCTGTTGCCAAGTTTGGCCAGCTTCTTGCGGGTTTTGACGTAGCGGGTGACAAACGAGCCGGAGAGGATCAAAAAGCTCATATAGCAGAAGCTTATCACCTCGAGGGTCAGCGCCAGAATAAAGAACGCCACCCCGGGTGCTTTGGCGTTGACGTCGATAAACTGCACGAAAAACGACACATAAAACAGAATCGCTTTCGGGTTGGTCAGGCTCAGTGTCAGGGAGCGCTTGAGGATTGCGCTCGCCGGCTCTGCGCTGGCGTCGGCCTGGCCGTCACGCTGGGTCAGCACCGCATAGAGCATTTTGCCCCCCAGCCACAGCAGGTAAATCGCTCCGAGGTAACGGACGACGTTAAACAGCACCGGCGTGGTCTTAATCAGCGTCGCCACGCCGGCAAAGGCCAGAAACATCAGCACCGCGTCGCCAATAAAGACGCCCGCCGCCGCCAGATAGCCTTTCTTCACGCCGTGGGCAATGCCCGTCTTCAGCACAAAAAACGTATTAGGGCCAGGGACGAGGATGATAAACACCGCCCCGACCAGGTAGGTCAAATAATTCAGAACACCAAACTCAGCGAACACTCTGCACTCCTTCGCGCACGACTAAAACATGATCCGGCTCACGTTACCCCAACTGTCGGGATTTTGAAAGCGCAGCCTGTGCGGGAAGGTTAATAGACGGAGGGTTCACCCAGCGGGCGGGTTTTAAAACGGCGATGCACCCACAGATACTGCTCGGGGGCGCGCAGGATCTCGCGCTCAATCACCTTGTTGATATAGCCGGCGGCGATCTGCTTATCCTCACCCGGATAGTCATTCATCACTTCGCTAATGTGCAGGCTGTAACCCTGGCGATCCAGCTTGCGCACCATGCTGATGCTCAGCATTTTCGCCCCCGATAAACGGGAAAGCACATAGGTGCCGTTGGTGGTAGCCGCCTGCGGGACGGAGAAAAACGGCGCAAACACGCTGCCCTTGGGGCCGTAATCCTGGTCCGGAGCAAACCATACCGCTTCGCCTGATTTTAAGGCATGTACCAGGCCAGTCAGATTGTTGCGATCGATCATCGCTTTGTTCGAGCGCAGGCGACCGCGGGTTTGCACCCACTCCATCAGCGGACTGTTGTGCGGACGATAGGTGGCCATCATTGGACGACACAGCCCCATGGCGCGCCCGCCCAGCTCCAGCGACATAAAGTGTACGCCGACGACCATCACCCCTTTCCCGCCGCTAAGCGCATGATTAAGGTTGGCAAAGCCCTCGACATCAAACCATTTTTTAACCCGCTCATCGCTCCAGAACCAGGCCATGCCGGTTTCGATCAGTCCCATTCCCAGCGACATAAAGTTTTGATCGATGAGGGTCTCGCGCGCCGCCGGCGACATCTCCGGGAAGCAGAGCTCAATATTGCGCCGGGCGATATGTTCGCGGCGTTTGAGAAAGCGTCGGGAAAGACGACCCGCGCTGGTGCCGATAAAATGCAGCAGCGGATAAGGCAGTTGCACGATCAACCAGAGAATGCCGAGCCCGAACCAGGTCAGCCAGTTGCGCGGGTGTAAAAGTTGTTTATGAAATACGCAGGCCATGATTTTTCCTGTAAACATTAATTATGTGGTAACGCTTAAGGAAAACAGAGTCCATTTATCATCATTAGGCGGTACGTACAGCAAGTTCGACAATACTAATCCGGCGAAATTCCTTCCGGCAAGTAAAAAACTGCGTGCTGACAAAAAAACATAATTGCGGCACAAATGTTACTAAATGTAAACTTAAATCTTGCGGCCCTTTTAATATATTCATCATGTATATCATTTTCACGCTAATCATCCGCGTTACTAGCAGAAAAAACCGAATTCTTCACCGGGGGCGCCCTGCCTGCGGGGAGATGTCGTCCTCTAAGCCGCGCGGCCAGCGGCGTGGCGCATCGCGTCGCATCGTCATTTGTGGGCGTGATAATTAAAGCGCGCGCGCCGTGGAATGTATCATGTTTAATCTATCAGCATAAGGAAGATTAAATTCGCCTTAAGACAATAATTAAGAATAGGCTTATTTAAGCCTGCTTTAAAAATACTCGTCTTTTCCTGCGGAGGCATTTTAATGGCGCCCTAGCCGGCTGCTAAAAAAATATTTCTTTACGCCTCGCGCATAAAAACAGGCGGGGTGAATGACGGACAATGATCCGCCGCCGGTTTGCACTCGCGTCGGGTGATTGAGAGAACAACGCGGCCAGGGCGCGAACCACGCCCTGGCCGTAGAGGATCAATAGGTGTGGAAGTATTGCTGGATCAGCTGCGGATTTTTCGTCTGCGTCAGCGCCGTCATCAGCAGAATACGCGCTTTCGCCGGGTTGAGGGAATCGGCCACCAGCCCTGGCTGGCTGTCGTCCGGGGGCACCACGCCGCTGCCGGTGCGGGAGGCGCGCACCACCACGATACCCGCCTGCTGCGCTTTTTTAATACCAGCGGCGCTACGTACCGATACAGAACCCGCCCCCGTGCCGGCGTAAATAATACCGTCGGCATGATGGGCGATCGCCGCATCGTACATATACTCCGGGTCGTCCTGGTAACCATAGATGATCACCACTTTCGGCAGAGCCTTCAGCTGACGCACATCGAAGACCGAGCGCAGGGTATGAATTTTATCCACCCGCGTTTCAAACTGGGGTTTTCCCCCCACCACGACGCCAAGATAACCCTCCTCCGGCGCCCGGAAAGTATCCAGCGAGGTGGCATTGGTTTTGGTGACGAAGCGCGCCGCGCCGATGCGGTCGTTAAGCACCACCATGACCCCGCGCCCGCGGGCATCCGGGTCGGCGGCGACGGTGACGGCTTCCAGCAGGTTCATCGGCCCGTCGGCGCTGATCGCCGTCGCCGGACGCATCG
This sequence comes from Klebsiella sp. V115_8, assembly GCF_029967715.1. NCBI lineage: Bacteria > Pseudomonadati > Pseudomonadota > Gammaproteobacteria > Enterobacterales > Enterobacteriaceae > Klebsiella > Klebsiella sp. V115_8. The sequence goes on along the minus strand of NZ_JASCAR010000002.1, from coordinate 109,459 downwards.
CGGCGGTAAAGACCACCGGTTTATTGCTTTTCACCGTCAGATTGAGGAAATAAGGGGTTTCATCGAGGGTGTCGGTGCCATGAGTGATCACCACGCCATCGACATCATCCCGGGCTAATAACGCATTCACCCGCTTCGAGAGCTGCAGAATAATATCGCTGGTCATATTCTCACTGCCGATATTCGCCACCTGCTCACCTTCGACGTGGGCGATTTTACTTATTTCCGGCACGGCGTTAATCAGCGTCTGCACGCCAATCGCCCCGGCTTTATAGCCCGTCGTCTGGGTATTGCTGGCCGCCGAGCCGGCAATCGTCCCACCGGTGGCTAAAATGACAATATGCGGTAAGCGCGTCTCGCTAAACGCCAGGCTGCTCATCGTCAGTAACGCAATGGCAAGTAATGCTCTAAAATTCATACAAGTCACTCCCTTCATAGACATTAATCAAACTTACGCTTGCTTAATGCAAAGGGCTTGCCAGAATTGATATCTTTTACGGGGGGTAAATGGTTAACTATCAGACAATAATAAGGTTCTCGCATCAACATCGCCCAAATCTGGTGCATGACTGGATCTGAACCGGGCAAGCGCCATGAACCCATACATTATGAGTTTTTACCCTTTCAGCAACACACAACACGCATTGGGATCAGATTATCGACACTTCCGTCACCCTCGAGGTCATTTATGCCCGCCGGGTGACGCGAACGGAGAACAGAAATGCGTATTGCCCTGAAGTCGGCCCTGATGCTGACCACCAACGTCATTCAGATCATTAACCCTGATCTGCACCGGCATATGCAACGAACGGCCTTAATCGCCCTGACGCTGGCGCAAAGGCTGGGCTTGCCTGCCGAGCGGCAGCAGACCATCTTTTGCGCCGCGCTGCTGCACGATATCGGCGTACTGGGTGATAGACGCACCATTCATTCGCTGGATGCCATCGATAATATCCACGATCCGCATCAGCGCCAGGGGGCGGCGATGCTCGAGGGGTTAGCAACCTTCCGGCCCATCGTCCCCTTTATTCGCGACCACCACTTTAGCCCGGAGCACCGCGGTAGCCGCGAACAGCATATTGTCTATTTCGCCGATGCCTTTGAACGGCTGCTGCCGGCGGATAGCCGCGTGACCGCGTGGCCCACGCGGGCAGTGGTGGAGCAGTTCGTCACCCTGCACCGGGAGATCGATCCGTTACTCTGCGATACCCTGTGCGAGGTCGCTGAAAATGCGAGCTTCTGGCAGCACCTGCATCCCGGGCATATTCAACGGCTGCTGGAAATTATTGCCCCCATCAACACGCTGTATCTGGATATTGACGGTCTGAAAGATGTCTGCCTGCTGATTGCCAAAATTGTCGACACCTACAGCAGCTTTACCGCCAGCCACAGTATTATGGTGGGGGAAATCGCCCGCCAGCTTGCCCATTGGATGCAGCTGCCGGAGCCCATCTGCCAGCAAATACAGGTTGCCGGCTATCTGCACGACATTGGTAAGGTTTATATCCCTCTTTCTATTCTGGAAAAAGAGGGGGAGCTGGATGACGACGAGCTGAGCCAGGTACGCGAGCACAGCTACATGACCGGGGATCTCCTTAGCGACTACAGCGAGCTTGGCGACATTATCAACTGGGCCTCGAATCATCATGAAAAACTGGACGGCAGCGGCTACCCTCTGCATCTCGAAAAGGATCACCTGACCCTCGCCGACCGCATTATCTCCATCGCCGATATTTTCACCGCCCTGACCGAAGATCGCCCTTATCGTAAAGGGATGGCCTGGCAGGAGGCCTTACAGATTATGGAAACGGATGTTATAAATGGCGCTCTGGATCGCGATGTCTTTCTCGTTTTGCGCCACCATGCGGAAACGCTACACGCCATCATTCTTCAGACCCTCGAACACCCCCGCAGCGAGCACCGTCCCTGAAGCGGACCGCCGTCGTGACGGGGACGGGTTCTATAATTAAAACAGCTTCATCTGCATGCAAGGAAACACAGGGTGAGAATCGCCACCATCACCAACTGGGCCTACGGGATCACCGTCGGCCTGACGCTGGCCTCCGGGAGCGCCATGCTCATGGCCTCCAGCGCAGACCGCGTCGAACGCCAGGCGGTACAGCAGCGCCAGGTCTTTGATACCCTCTCCGACGAGGTGGAAAACGACGCCTGGGCGCTGTCAGACCTCGCCCGGCTATACGTGGTTAAGCCCTCGCCGGAGACGCTGGAGCAGTACCAGCAGCTGCAGCGGACCGACAAAAGTATTGAGCTGCGGCTGGCCAGATTGAAAGATAACGGCGCCAGCCGCGAGGAGCTGGCGCTGCTGCACGATGGCCTGCAGATTGCCGCTGAACTGCAGGATGAACAACAGGCCGCCCTGGCGCATGTCGCCCACGGCGATGCGCCAGCGGCCATCGCCGTGCTGTACGGTAATGCATACGAGACCGAGCTGGAACGCATGCAGACTCAGATCGATCGCTTCCGCCAGATGCTCGAAAATCGCGCCGCCGTCGCCATTGACCAGGCCACCGAACGCTCGCGGATCTGGCGCACCCTGTCGGAAATCATGGTCGGCCTGACCGCGCTGATGTTTTTGTTCGTCCTCGGCTTTATTCTCAAGCGGCGGGTGCTCTACCCGGTGGTTCGCCTGAGCGACGTGGTGCAGCGTCTCGCCTCCCAGGACTATGCGGTGGAGACGCCGCAGTTTACTCAGGTGGATGAGATTGGCGATATGGCCCAGGCCATCCGCATTTTTCGCGAGAACGGCCTGGCCCGCCAGCAGTTGGAGCAGCAGCGCGACGCTGACTGGGCGATCCGCGAACTGCTGGCGCGCATGACCCAGCGTCTGCAGGGCTGTGAAACCATTGAGGATGTGATTAAGGTGGCGGAACTGTTTGCGCCGAATATCGCCCCGACGATCCCCGGGAAACTGTATATTCTGGATACCGATCCCTGGCAGATGCGCTGCGTGGCGCAGTGGCTGGCGCCCGCCGGGGAGACGACGCCCTTTTCACCCGACGACTGTTGGGCGATACGTCGGGGACTCAGCCATCCGCCGGTGCAGGGCGAACCCGATATCACCTGCTATCATCTGCCGGAGGCGTATGCCGGCCAGTCGCTCTGCGTACCGCTCATCGCCCAGGGCGAAGCCATCGGGCTGCTGACCTTTCAGAACGTTACCGCCAGTGACGCTCCTTCCCGGGCCTACCTTGAGCTGATGGCGGAAGCGCTGGGCCTGGCGCTGGCCAATCAGCGCTTACGCAGCGCCCTGCTGGAAAAAGCGCTGTTCGATTCCCTGACCGGCCTGCGTAATCGCCATCATCTGGACGAAGCGCTGCATTCACAGATGGCGCTGGCGGTCCATACCCACACCCCGCTGAGCTGTCTGATGATCGACATCGATCATTTTAAAGCCATCAATGACCGCTACGGCCACGAGGCCGGGGATCTGGTGATTAAGAGCGTCGCCACCATCGTGCAGCGCGCGGTGCGCGATATCGGCACGGCTTTCCGCTACGGCGGCGAAGAGTTTCTGGTGCTGCTCCCCGGCCTTGACGAAGCCGAGGCGCACCAGTGCGCCAGCGAGATCTATACCCAGGTGCACGCGATGACGCTGCGAGATGGTCTGACCGAGATAGGCCAGGTGGATGTGTCGATTGGCATCGCCAGCTACCCGCAGCACACCCAAAGCGACAGCCTGCTGCGCGCGGCGGACGCCGCGCTGTACCGGGCGAAAGAGCTGGGCCGCTCAAGGATTGTCAGCTTTGGCCGCCTGAAGACCAGCTAACCGGGTGATTGCTCGGTCGCATTGAGCAGCGAGATAACTTTCCGCACCACCGCCGAACGGATATGGCGGTGGTAAACCATGCTCAGCTCACTCTCCGCCAGCCGGTCCTGAAGATCGATATACACCACGTTATCGAGGCGTAAGGCCCGCGCCGAGACCGGAACCAGGGCCACCCCGACCCCGGCGGAGACCAGGCTAATCATCGAGGTGACGTCGTTAATCCGCTGCGCCACCTGCGGCGTAAAGCCCGCGACGCGGCAGGCGTCAATAAACACCTGCTCCAGCCCGGTGCCCTGCGGATCGTCAAGCGAGATCCAGTTATCCGCGCGCAATGAGGCCAGATTGAGCGCCCCCACGCCCGCCAGCGGATGCTGTTGATAGAGCGCCAGGCAGAGCTTTTCCCGCACAAACGGCCTGACCACCAGCGCCTCCGGCGGCGAGGCCAGCGGCGCGCGGATGATGGCGATATCCAGGCGCAGATCCAGCAGCGCTTCGTAGAGCATTTGCACATCGCCATGCACCAGCGACAGCTCAATCCCCGGCCAGTCGGCGCGCAGCTCGCGCAGCAGCCCCGGCAGTTTACTGTCGTACATCGCGCTGGAGACATACCCCAGATGCAGCCTTCCCTGCTCGCCCCGCGCGGTGCGCTGGGCGTCCAGTGCCGCCTGGTCGACCATCTCCAGCGCCAGCCGCGTCTTCTGCCAAAAGGCCTCGCCCGCGGCGGTCAGGGTCAGACGGCGGTTGGCGCGGGAGAAGAGCACCACCCCCAGACGCTGCTCGAGCTGTTTAATCTGCTGGCTGAGGGCGGGCTGGGCGATATGTAACCGCTCCGCCGCCCGGTGCATATGTAACTCTTCGGCAACGACCACAAAATGGCGTAACGCTCGCAAGGACATGCCGGACTCCATAGGTTTTATTGATAACAAAAATCTTATCAATAACGCATGAATGATGCAATTGATAACCATTAGCCTGCGAAGCATACTGTGCGCATCGACACGCTAAGGAGAACATCATGACCGCACCGATTCAGGATCTGCGCGACGCCATCGCGCTGCTGCAACAGCATGACAATCAATACCTCGAAACCAATCATCCGGTGGACCCTAACGCCGAGCTGGCCGGCGTCTATCGTCATATCGGCGCCGGCGGCACCGTGAAGCGCCCCACCCGCATTGGCCCGGCGATGATGTTTAACAATATTAAAGGCTATCCGCATTCACGCATTCTGGTGGGCATGCACGCCAGCCGCCAGCGGGCGGCGCTGCTGCTGGGCTGCGAAGCTTCGCAGCTGGCGCTGGAGGTGGGTAAAGCGGTGAAAACACCGGTTGCGCCGGTGGTGGTTCCGGCCGGCAGCGCCCCCTGTCAGGAGCAGGTTTTTCTGGCCGACGATCCGGACTTTGATTTGCGCACCCTGCTCCCGGCGCCCACCAACACCCCGATCGACGCCGGCCCCTTCTTCTGCCTGGGCCTGGCGCTGGCCAGCGATCCTGACGACGCCTCGCTCACCGACGTCACCATCCACCGCTTGTGCGTGCAGGGCCGGGATGAGCTGTCGATGTTTCTTGCCGCCGGCCGCCATATCGAAGTGTTTCGCCAGAAAGCCGAGGCTGCCGGCAAACCGCTGCCGATAACCATCAATATGGGTCTCGATCCGGCCATCTATATTGGCGCCTGCTTCGAAGCCCCTACCACGCCGTTTGGCTATAACGAACTGGGCGTCGCCGGCGCGCTGCGTCAGCGCCCGGTGGAGCTGGTGCAGGGCGTCAGCGTCCCGGAGAAAGCCATCGCCCGCGCCGAGATCGTCATTGAAGGCGAACTGCTGCCCGGCGTGCGCGTCAGAGAAGATCAACACACCAACAGCGGCCACGCGATGCCGGAATTTCCCGGCTACTGCGGCGGCGCCAACCCGTCGCTGCCGGTGATCAAAGTCAAAGCGGTAACCATGCGGCACAATGCCATCCTGCAGACGCTGGTGGGACCGGGGGAAGAACATACCACCCTCGCCGGGCTGCCGACCGAAGCCAGTATCTGGAATGCCGTCGAGGCCGCCATCCCGGGCTTTTTACAAAACGTCTACGCCCACACCGCGGGCGGCGGTAAATTTCTGGGGATCCTGCAGGTGAAAAAACGTCAGCCCGCCGACGAAGGACGTCAGGGACAGGCTGCGCTGCTGGCGCTGGCGACCTATTCCGAACTAAAAAACATCATTCTGGTTGATGAGGATGTCGATATCTTTGACAGCGACGATATCCTGTGGGCGATGACCACCCGTATGCAGGGGGATGTCAGCATCACCACCCTCCCCGGTATCCGCGGTCACCAGCTCGATCCTTCCCAGACGCCGGAATACAGTCCGTCGATCCGCGGGGAAGGTATCAGCTGCAAGACGATTTTTGACTGCACAGTTCCCTGGGCGCTGAAAGCGCACTTTGAGCGTGCGCCGTTTGCCGATGTCGACCCGCGTCCGTTTGCCCCGGAGTATTTTGCCCGTCTGGAAAACGGCCACGGCCAGTAAGTCAGTCAAGCGGGGCGACAGGCGCCGGACACGCGGCGTCTGTCGTCCGATGCAGCGCCATCCGGAGCGGATGGCGAAGGCGGGTTAGTTGATCGCCGCGGCGAGGTCTTTTTTCACCTGCTCACGCTGCTCGGCGGTCAGCACCTGGCTGACGTCGAAGTAGTATTTCACGCGATAATAGCGCACCTGCTGATCCAGTTGGCTAAAGGCAGCCAGCTGCTGTTTGACTTTGGCTTCATCCCATTTCCCGGAGTGAATCACGTCGGCCAGGGCGCCGTCCTGATAGCCGCTGATTTTAATCTGGCTCACACTGTTTTCGAAGCCCTGACGCAGCGCCTGGATTTTGGCGACCTGATCCTCACTCAGCTTCAGGTGCTGGACGACCGGGTCCTGCGAGACAGACGGCACGTCAGCCGAGGTCGACGCCTGGCTGGCGGCGGTGAAGCAGGTGGTCAGCGCAATGGCGATCAGGGTGTTACGCAAGCGTGTATTCACAATGAGTTATCCTTCAGGCAAGTAAAAGAGACTGGATTATCATCGCGGGAATAAAGACTATCTGTAACAAAGCATTCGTTTAAAACTGGATAAGAAAAGAATGGCAGGTAGCCGAAACCTGGCCCCGGCGGGCGCTCAGCAGCAAAGAAAGATATATTCATCCTTCCAGTAACGGCCCTGACCAATGATATCCCCGGCCGCAGTGATGAGCCGTTTTTGCTTTTCGGTTTCGATCCCCTCCACAATCACATGCCCGGTCAGGGTATGAATAGCCTGTAACAGCCCGGGCAAAGCGGGATCGTTTTCTTTGTCCCAGAAATAGTCTTTATCCACTTTGACGCAATCAAAGCGAAATCGCTCCAGCAGCCGGAACGTCGTTCGTCCGCGACCAAAGTCATCCAGCCAGACCGGGCAAAGCGCAGCCAGCGTGCTCAGCGCCGTCAGTTCACGACCGGCGATAAATTCATGAAAATTCTCATTTATTTCCAGAGCAATGTATTTACAGGAGCGCAGAAAATCACAGAGATAGCGGTCGGTCAGAATAAAATGGCTTAATAAATCATCAATATTCAGAGAGATCGGCTTATTATCGACCTGGGAAAAATCAAATACGGAAAGCAACTCGATTTGTCGGGTAAATAGTGCAAGCTTATCGCTTTCGGTGAGCGTAGAGAAAGAAAACGTGGGCGCTGAGGTGTTATTTTGTGCGGGTGCTATAATGTCTTTAGTGAGCAATTCCCACGAGTGGTAGCCGCCACCATCGCTAATAGCGGGCTCCAGAACGAAGCGATAAGAGGTATTTTTCACGTTTTCTTTAACCATTTAAAAAATACCAGAAATAAGAAAGGGTTAAAGCATGTCATATATTTCCCGCTAACAAAAATAGTTTAAAATGATCGATAAGAAACATTCGATAGCTAAAAGCTATCAAGATATAATTTATTGATCGGTAAAGTGAATTAATATAAATTTGCCCTCGCTGTCAGACCCACGTAAATCACAATTAAAATATCGTTTCAAACCAGCCAGTTACAAGATAACCCCGCCGCCAGGCATGGCGACTTCATGCTTTTTCCCTGCAGGATAAAAAGCATGATGTAATAAAAACGAAAAAAACAAGCCGCCAGTTTTTGTCATATTGTTATGCCGAAGATGAATAACGCATCACCCGGCACGCCCCGCCGGCCATGCCTTCTGCGGGCGATAAATCAGGCAGCCGGGTCAACGAAACGTCATATTTTCCCGCTACCTTACTGGCAGAAAAGGCGAAGCGGGAAAAGGGTAGTGAAAAGAATATACGTGGTTCCGCTGGCGCTGATGCTGATCATGCTCAGCGTCAGCGCGTGGCGGGAACCGGCTCCGCGGCATGCTGCCAGAGGGCTGTGCGTCTGGTTTGATGGCGCAATGGTCGACTGCCTGCAGAGGCAGCGGCTGGGCGAAGCGAGGCCCGCTCACGCGCTGGTCAGACGATAAACCGGTACCCGCCGGGTGGTATTGAACAGATTGTCGCTGACCTCCACCTCCTCAGTGACAATAGCCATCCCGGACCGGCGCAACTGGGCAATGTCCGCCGCCACCCGCTGACTGCCGAACCAGAACAGGGCATCAAGCGCAGTAACCGGCAGGCCGGCGATTAATGCCTGGCGGAGTCGATCCCGGGCAGGTTTAATCTCCCGGGCGATCTGCTGGTACGGCGCCGCCGTCAGGCCCGTCGCTTCGACGCGACGAATGCGGTTTGTCAGGTGGTAATGAAAGCTCTCCGGTACAGCCTGTAAATCCTGCTTCAAACTGTAGACGCAGCCGTAACGTTTGCCGTTGAAAACGGCGGCTTTACGGCTGAGCTGCAGCGTCTCGCGGACGTCGGCGATCAGCTGCGGCGCGCGCACCAGCAGCAGGCGAAAAGGCAGCTCGAAGCTGGTGACATAGTCGACGTTCAGTAACGCAATGCGCAGGCGCTCCTCTGCCCCGGCCTGCAGCTGACGGCACTCCTGATAGACTTCGCGCCACTGCTCCCGCAGCCGCGACGTTTCACCGGCTTCGGTAAACTGGTATTTTTCAATATCGTAATCAACTCTCCCGGCCACCGCGCATTCCTTCCTGAATCAGTCCCGGCGTTATACTATCATCCTCCGGCGCTGTACCCTACGCCGAGCGCCGTCGCCGCTGTCGGTTATTTACGATAAAGATAACGGGTGATGACCACATCAAGAACAAACAGCAGGAAAATAACGCTGCTTAACCACAATAAGCCTGCGAATAAATCAAGTAATTGCATCGTTGTTCCCTCGCCGTTGGCCATAAAATATAAAGCCCCATCACCATAAAGTAGTTAAGAACTACCTTAACAGCCACAGAATAAAAATTATTTAGCGATATGAAATCCCGAGCCCTTGCAGGTTCATTTTACTGACATCAAATTGTCATCAAACAATGTGTATCATCAGCCGACGCCACAGGATTGTTCCTGCCGTCATGGTATCGCCGGCAAACGCGCGACCGCGCGGTTTAACAACACGGAATAATATCGCCCTACCCCACTCTTACTGTCATTGCATAATCTTATATCAGGCCCCATTGCCATTCTGCTGAATAATCCGGAAAGCGCGATAAGTCATAAACGCCCTGCTGATTGGTTGACCATGGAGAAATACGATGCCCAGCGAAAAAGCCCGCAGCCTTGACCATTTCTATGAATTACTGGCGACAGGACAACATCAGAAAATTGAACTCGATTTCGACGTCGCCGCGGACGATTTTTTTAAAATCGCCACCGAGTTTGGCGACATTGGCGCGAGGATCACCCGGCTGAATGAGCGATTTATTATTAAGATCAAGTCGCCGAAAGCCTAAGCCCCTGCCCGCCCTCTCTGGCGGGCGTCAGGCCAGCGGTCGTCGCCCGTCCCTTTTTCTTAACGAGTGCCGGTCTGCCGTTCGGCAAAATAGTGCGCCGGCGTCGTCCCCATCGTTTTTTTAAACAGGGTAATGAAAGCATTCACCGACTCATACCCCAGCTTAGCCGCCACGTTTTGTACCGAAACGCCGCTGGCCAGCTCCTGCAGGGCAATAATCAGATGCAGCTGCTGGCGCCAGCGTCCGAAGGTGAGGCCGGTCTCCCGCCGCATCAGGCGCGCCAGGGAGCGTTCACTCAGCGCCAGACGTTTCGCCCACACCGGCAGGGTACTGCGATCGTCTGGATGACTCACCAGCCTGTCGGCCATGGCGCGTATTTTGGGGTGCGCTGAGACGGGCAGATTCAGGCGCTGCGCCGGCATGGTCGCCAGCTCGTCGAGGGTCACCCGGGTCAGTCTCCCGGCATGGCTATCCGCCGCGTAGTCCGCCCCTTCGCGGGTGAGCCGCCCCACCAGCTCATGGATCAGGGAAGAGAGCGCCAGCGCGCAGCAGCTGTCGGGCAGCGCCGCCGCCCCGGGTTCAATAAACAGGTAGTTGAGGCGCGCGTTCCAGGTGGCGGTCACACTGTGGGCAATACCGCCCGGGATCCATACCGCGCAGCGAGGCGGCACGATCCACAGGTTATTTTCCGCCCGACAACGCACCGCGCCATACAGCACGATAATCAGTTGTCCTTTACGATGGCTATGCACCGGCACTTCGGCTTCATACTCGACAAAATCAAGATGACGCGCGACGGCCGGGCAGGAAGACGCGTCCGGATCGTACAGCGTATTGGCAAAAGGTGATGGCATACGGTTGGCAAGATTCAGGTATTTTTTGACAGAATAGAGTATTTCTCCGCAAGCGCAAGCCGGCAATAATCGGCGGCATGAACATCATCCTCTTTCGTCAGGCCCGCTGGCTGCGGGCCGCAGGCGCCGTCGCGCGCCGTTTCATGCCGCAAATACCCTCAGCCGCGCTGCGCAGCGATGGCCAGGCGGTGATCTATGCCGCGAATAGTTTCGCCGCGGCGATGCTGGCTTACTATCTCGCGCTCTCCATCGGTCTGCAGCGGCCTTCCTGGGCCATCATCACCGTCTATATCGTCTCGCAGACCTCGGCGGGCGCCTCGTTGAGCCGTAGCGTCTATCGGCTGGTCGGGACCGTCGTCGGCGCGGCGGCCACCGTGATCATCGTGCCCACCTTCGTCAACCAGCCGATCCTGTGCAGCGTCGTGCTGGCCCTGTGGATCGCGGGTAGCCTCTGCCTGTCCCTGCTTGAACGCACGCCGCGCGGGTACGCCTTCCTGCTGGCGGGCTACACCGCGAGCCTGATTGGCTTTCCCGCCGTCTCCGCGCCCGGGACGATTTTTGACCTCGCCGTCACCCGGGTGGAAGAGATCGTCATCGGTATCTTATGCGCCGGCCTGATCCATCGCTTCGTGCTGCCGGTGCGCATCGCCGGGCGGTTTAACAGCACGCTGGCACAGACGCTGGCAACCGCCCGCCAGCGGATCGCCGATACGCTGGCGGGCAAGCCGGTGGCGACGGAAACGCTGCGGCTGGCGCTGAGCCTGCAGTTTCTCCAGGGCATTAACCACCACCTGCCCTGGGATGACGGCCTGTCTGTCCCTCACCGCCAGGCGAGAAAAGCGATCCACGACCGGCTGGCGCGACTGTTGATCGTCAATGGCGAATTGTATGACCGTTTACAGCGGAGCGGGCCGCCACCTGACGACCTGCAGGCGCTGCTGGCGGAGGCAGAGGCCTGGCTGACAGGCCCGCAAGCCGCCAGGTCGGCGCCCTCGGCAGACGGACTTCTCTCCCGCTGCGAGCGGCTCATCGCCCGGTACGCTGCTGACGCGCAGACCATGGACGAGGCGCTGCGGCTCAGCCTGGCGCGCCATCTGGCGGAAGCCATCCGCCTCCTGCAGGAGAGCGAGCGGCTGGCGAAGGCGGTTTATCGCCGGCGGTCGCCTGCCCTGCCCCCCGACGCCGGCGCGGCGAAGGGTTATGTTTTCCATCGCGATCCGCTCAGCGCCCTGCGGACTTCCTTCGGCGCCTTCGTCATCATCCTTAGCGGCTGCCTGATCTGGATAGGATCCGCCTGGCCCGATGGCGGCACCGCGGTCTCGATCCTCGGGGTCTGCTGTAGCCTGTTCGCCAGCTTCGACGCGCCGGCGGCGCATCTGGTGAAATACCTGATCGGCTGCGTGTGGGGCGTGCTGTTCAGCCTGCTCTACAGCTTCGTCCTGCTGCCGCAGGTGAACGAATTTGCGCTGCTGGCGGCGGTGCTCGCCCCGGTCTATCTGCTGGCCGGCTCGCTGCAGGCGCGGCCAGCCACCACCTTTATGGCGATGGGCATCACCCTGACGCTGCCGATATTGTGCGAGCTGGGGGCCAGCTACCGTGGCGACTTCGCGACGGCGATCAATACCGCGCTCGCGCTGTTTATCGCCGTCGGTTATGCGGCGTTTGGTATGCGCCTGCTGCAAACCGTGCAGGCGGAAACCGCTATCCGTCGTCTGCTGACGCTGTGCCAGCGCGATATCCGCCGCGCCGCTCGCGGCCGGCTGGCGCACAATGCCCACCGCTGGACCAACCTGATGATCGACCGCACCGCATTACTGCTGCCCCGCCTGCCGCAGAGCGGACCGGCAGCCGGTCAGTTGCTTGACAAGATGCTGCGCGATATTCGTACCGGTCTCGCCGTGATCCATCTGCGCCGTCGCTATCAGCAGGCGGACAGTGCGTCGGCGGACGCAGTGCAAGCGCTCCTGGACGCGCTGAACTCGCAGCCGGACATGACGGCCCTGGAGCAACCGGTCAATGCGCTGCTGGCCCAGGCTTTACCGGCGACCGATGCCGCCTCGCGCGAACGCGCGGAAGCGCTCATCGCGCTGTATTGCGCCTTACACCTGCCTGAGGAGAGCCAGAACCATGCGTGACCTCGCGCTGGGCGGGGTATTTTTCCCCGGCCTGCTGATTGTCGGCCTTATCGCCCTGCTCGCTACGCTGTTGCTGCAACCGCTTATCTTCTCCGCCCGCGGCCCGGGTCGCCTGCCGTGCCGGCCGCTGTGGGGACTGTCCCTTTTTATCGCGCTTTTCTTCCTGCTCCTGCAGGGCGTTCACTCGCTGGGGTTATCCGTATGACACTGTATCTGACACTTCTGGGCCGCTATGCCCTGACCTTAGGCGCCGTCGCCGCCGCCGCGCTACTGGCTTTCATTTTCTGGAAACAGGAGGCGCAGACGCCCTGGACCCGCGATGGCCGGATGCGGGCCGACGTGGTGCAGATCGCCCCCAATGTCTCGGGGCCGGTGGCCAGCGTGGCGGTGAAAGACAACCAGTGGGTCAATCGGGGAGAGGTACTCTATACCATCGATCCGCGCTGGCTGAAGCTGGCGGTCAGCAGCGCCCAGGCGGAGGTGGAAGCCCGACGCCAGGAGATGGCGATGCGCCAGGATGCCGCCAGACGTCGGGCGCAGATCCAGGGCGTCATCTCCAGCGAAGATCTGAAACAGACCAACAGCGCGGCCAGCGTCGCGGCCGCTAACTACCAGGGCGCGCTGGCGGCACTGGCGCTGGCGCAGCTGAATGTAGCGCACGCCACCGTGCGGGCGCCGGTATCCGGTTACGTGACCCATCTCCGGCTGCGCCCCGGCGACTATGCCACCGCCGGGGTGACGACAGTCGCCATTATCGATGGTCAGAGCTTCTGGGTGGTGGGGTATTTTGAAGAGACCCGTCTGCGCCACATCCACATTGGCGATACCGCGCACATCATGCTGATGGGCTATGACCCGGTTATTACCGGCCATGTGGAGAGCATCGGGCACGGGATCGGCGATACCAATGATGAAACCGGCGCCCTGGGCCTGCCGCAGGTCGAGCCAACGTTCAGCTGGGTGCGGCTGGCGCAGCGTGTGCCGGTGCGTATCCATATCGATACCCTGCCCGCAGGGGTGGAGCGGGTCGCCGGTCTGTCCGCGACCATTTCGGTCATCCCTGACCGGACGGCGCGGCACGCCGGTCAATCATCAATAGCCGACTTGCTGTCCTCTCAGTGATAGCCTTCGCTGCCGGACACTTTGCCGCGAAAGACGTAATAGCTCCAGGCGGTATACATCAGGATCACCGGGATGATCAGCAGCGCCCCCGGCAGCATAAACACCTGACTGGAGGGCGGCGCGGCGGCATCCCACAGGGAGATGTGCGGCGGAATAATGTTCGGCCAGACGCTGATCCCCAGCCCGCTGAAGCCGAGGAATATCAGGCCCAGCGTCAGGATAAAGGGACGAGCGTGGCTGGCGGGGCGCGCGCTCAGGCGCCAGATCCACAGGCTCAAGGTCAGCACCAGGATCGGCACCGGCACGAACCAGAAGAAATTGGGCAGCGTAAACCAGCGTTCCGCCACGTAGCGCCAGCCCAACGGCGTCCAGACGCTGACCACCGCGATCACCACCATCAGCGCCAGCAGCACCTTGCGGGTCAGCTCGCGCATCCGCTGCTGCAGCGCGCCTTCGCTTTTCATGATGAGCCAGGTGGTGCCCAACAGCAGATAGGCCACCACCAGCCCCAGACCGCAGAACAGGTTAAAGGGGGTAAGCCAGTCCAGCGTCGAGCCGGCGAAGCGGCGGTCGGCTACCGCAAAGCCGTTGATAAAGGCGCCGACGACAATCCCCTGGCTGAAGGTCGCCAGCAGCGAGCCGCCGGCGAAGGCATAGTCCCAGAAGGTGCGATGCGAGGGAACCGCTTTAAAACGAAACTCAAACGCCACGCCGCGGAAAATCAGGCCGATGAGCATCGCCGTCAGCGGGATAACCAGCGCATCGGTGATCACCGCGTAAGCCAGCGGAAACGCGCCGAACAGCCCTGCCCCGCCGAGCACCAGCCAGGTTTCGTTACCATCCCAGACGGGCGCCACGCTGTTAACCATCACATCGCGCTCTTCGGCGTCATGCACCACGCTGAACAGCATCCCGATGCCTAGATCGAAACCATCCATCACGATATACATCAACGTGGCGAAGACAATGATGACAAACCAAATCACCGAGATATCGATGCTCATGATGCGTTCTCCTCATCCCGCACCGGCTCTGCCGCCGAGAGCGGACGCGCCGGGGTGCCTGCGGTTTGCGAGGTCAGCTCCGTCACCGGCTGCGGCCCTTTTTTGATAAGCCGGAAGATATAGTAATACCCCACGCCAAACACCGCGCAGTAGACCACGATAAACACCAGCAGGCTGATAGCCATCTGCAGCGTACTGTGCAACGACACCGCGTCCCGGGTGCGCAGCAAACCGTAGATCACCCACGGCTGACGGCCCATCTCGGTGGTCACCCACCCGGCGACCAGCGCAATAAGACCGGCGGGCCCCATACAGAGCGCAAACCACTGGAAGGGACGCGAATGGTACAGCCGCCGCCGATAGCGCAGCCAGGCGCTGCAGATCCCTAAGGCGATCATCAACACGCCCATCCCAACCATGATACGGAACGACCAGAACACGGCGGGCGAATAGGGCCGGTCCTCTTTCGGGAAATCTTTCAGGGCCGGCACCTGCTTATGCAGGCTGTGGGTGAGGATCAGGCTGCCCAGCGCCGGGATCTCCAGGCCATAGCGGGTCCGCTCCTCTTCCATATCCGGCAGGCCAAACAGCAGCAGCGGGGTGGCCTCGCCCGGCCGGTTTTCCCAGTGTCCTTCAATCGCCGCAATCTTCGCCGGCTGATGCTCAAGGGTGTTAAGGCCATGCATATCCCCCACCACCGCCTGGATGGGCGCCACCAGCAGCGCCATCCACATCGCCATCGACAGCATTTTGCGGATGGCCGGCGAGTCGTTGCCGCGCAGCAGATGCCAGGCGGCGGAGGCCCCGACGAACATGGCGCTGCTGAGAAACGCGGCGATCGCCATATGGAACAAGCGATACGGGAATGAGGGGTTAAAGATAATCGCCAGCCAGTCCTGCGGGATGAGGTGGCCATTTTCGAGGGTAAAACCCTGCGGCGTCTGCATCCAGCTATTGGAGGCGAGGATCCAGAAGGTGGAGACCAGGGTGCCAAGGGCTACCATGCAGGTGGTAAAAAAATGCAGCGCCGGCGGCACCTTGCTCCAGCCGAACAGCATCACGCCGAGGAATCCCGCTTCGAGGAAGAAGGCGGTCAGCACTTCATACAGCAGCAGCGGGCCGGTAATACTGCCGGCAAACTGGGAGAATCCGCTCCAGTTGGTGCCGAACTGATAGGACATGACTAATCCGGAAACCACGCCCATGCCAAAATTGACGGCGAAAATTTTCAGCCAGAAGTTGTAGAGTGAGCGCCAGACGTTATCCCGGGTTCGCAGCCACATCCCTTCCAGCACCACAAGGTAGCTGGCAAGGCCGATGGTGATGGCCGGAAACAGAATATGGAAGGAAACGGTAAAGGCAAATTGCAGTCGGGCCAGATGAAACGCGTCAAATTCAAACATAATCCGCACCCATCATTATGAAACGCCCCGGCCGCAGCCGGGGCTTATGCGAACATCACTTAGCCGATGATGAGGTGTTTTGCTTACCGGCGCCCAGTTCAGCGCCGGTCAAAGGATCACCCTGCGGGTCAGACTCTGTTCGCTTCAGCATCGCTTTGCACAGCGCTTCCTGCTCCGGCGTCAGGCCGACAGAGGCGCTGCCATCTCCGCCATCCACGGCCGGCTGCGGATCCTTGACATAATCGAAGTGTTTGTCACTGTTCCAGCTGCCGCGTACTTCTCCACCTTCAGACATATTGTAGTAGGTGTTCGCGTACTCGCTAATGGGCGGCAGTTTGCCCGGCGGATAGTTGTTGCGAATTGACTGCAGCGCCTTCTCAAAAGAGAGCTGATGCGCCGCTTCGCGGGTCATCAGGAACGCCAGCGCGTCTTTTACGCCGGGATCGTCGGTCACGTTGATCAACCGTTCATAGACGATCTTCGCCCTCGCCTCCGCCGCGACGTTCGACCGCAGGTCGGCGGTGGGTTCGCCGATAGTATCAATGTAGGCCGCCGTCCACGGCACGCCCGCCGAATTGGTCAGCGGGGTACCGCCGCCGTACAGTAACGACGTAATATGGCTGTCGTTGCCGTTGGCGGTGAGCGAACGATAGAGTTCCGCCTCGCTTTCGGTGCCCTCCGCCAGCGCCCCTTTGGCGCCTTTATTTAGCATGCCGACCAGGGTGCCAATGATCTCCAGATGGCTCAGCTCCTCTGTCGCGATATCCATCAGCATGTCTTTGCGGCCGGGATCGTCATCGCTTAATCCCTGAGTGAAATAACGACACGCGGCGGCCAGCTCGCCCTGAGGGCCGCCAAACTGTTCGAGCAGTAAATTCGCGAGCCCCGGATTGGGTTCAGCAACGCGCACGGTATACTGCAGTTGTTTCACATGACGAAACATAGGCCTGCCTCCTGGTTATTTTTTCGCTTCTACGCCGTCAGCATCTGAACGCAGGAGAAATTGCTCCGTGGTCTGAGGAATATGTTTGATCAGCCAGTCGGCCATGGCCTGCTCTTCCGCCAGGATGGCCTCAATGGCCGGAATGGAAGCGGTATCGCCCGCTTTTTCAGCCGCCGCCAGCAGAGAGGTATAGCAGGCAATCTCAAACTGCTCGAAGACGTACCCGCTGATCGAGCCTTTGACTATTTCATCGGAGGGAAACATCCCGCCGATGGACTGGCCGAGAGCCGCCATTTTACTCATTGAATCTTTAATCACCGAGCGCGAAATCTCGTTGCGGTCGAGGATCTCTTCCAGCACGGTAATTTGCCGTTTGGTCTCATTAATATGCTGTTCGATTCTGGCACGGAGATCCGGATAATTATCGATACGGCCAGCCATTGATTCCAGCATGGATTCTGCCTGTTTTTCCATGGCATGCGCATCTCGTAGCCAGTCATGATAATGTTCAATGTGATTCATCGTGATTTCCTCGTGTCAGGGAGCGTTTATTTTTCTGCTTTTTTATTAATATTACCTACCGCCAGGTCGGTTAATTTCACATCGGTTTGTTTTTCTTCTTCCAGGGTTTCGGCCAGCAGTTTGACCGCTTTTTTATAACCCAGCTGTTCCGCCAGGGTCACCAGGGTACCGTAACTGGCAATTTCGTAATGCTCGACCTTTTGCGCAGCGGCAATTAACGCGGCATCACGTACTTCATTTTTTTCCGTGCTCTCAACGACTTCATTGGCCTCTTCAATTAATCCTTCCATGGCCACGCATTTCATGCGTTTGATTTTCAGACCGGATTCCTGCTCAACGATCTGGTCGATACGTTCAATCTGGCCCTGGGTTTCTTCAAGATGAGCATTGAACGCCGCGCTGAGTTTTTCACTGGACGCCGCTCTGGCCAGTTTAGCCAGCCCGCGGGTTAATTGTTTCTCTGCGCTGTAGGTATCTGAGAGCAGGTGAATAAATACATCTTCAATGCTTTTCATATTCATAGAAATACCTTCGGGAGTCAGAAAATAACTGCGAGTCTGTGACAGACTCGCAGGAGATACTTTCACTTCAGGGTGCAAGGAAAAGGATAATCAGGAATTATCAGACTTGCGGCCACCGCCGTGGCTGTTTTGTCCGCCTTTTTTACCCGCTTCGGACGCACGCTGCGGATCATTTTTAAAGTTCCCGCCGCTGTGCTGACCACCTTTACGACCTGCTTCAGAAGCTTTTTCACGATCTTCAGCAAAATTACCGGAACCACCACGATGCTCTGCCATATTTTCACCTCATGTATATCGGTTATGTCAGTACGATACGAAAATATTCCGTATCACTCGTCGTTCGATATTTAAATCTAGCGGGCAATGCTAGTTAGTCAAATTATTATCCGGTGTTTCCGATACCTTTTAGCAGCAATTCGGAATAATTCTATAAAACACATCAAAAACAACCAGACGGCACATTTCGGCTAACCCCCTGTGTTCAGGGAAATAATGCGTAGAGACCCCCCGTGCGGCAAACAATTATTTATACCGGCGGGTTACTCCCGTTGGGTTATATAACGAAGCGGCAGTATTGCCTGTAGCCCGACTGAAATTAGGAATTTTTCTTGTTTTTAAGGCAAAAAAAAGCCGCTGGGGAAGCGGCTGGAAAAATAAAATGGAGCGAATATCATGCCCGATTAAGCCTGGCATATTCAGGGGAAACAGGCAAATAACGCCAATAAATAAGCGAAGCGTGGCATATATTCAGCGACTGGAATATCACGCAGTTCCATTATTAGTACTCTACGCTTTATTTTCACGGTGGTTTATCGGCGGCAATAGCGTCAGGTCACTTTGCCTTTGCGCCTGATGCGATCAGCCATTCTCTCCAGGAGAAGACTCTATGAAAGCACTCACTTATCATGGCCCCCATCATGTCAGCGTTGACACCATGCCCGACCCGGCCCTTGAGGCGCCGGACGATATTATTCTGCGCGTCACGGCGACGGCGATCTGCGGTTCCGATCTGCACCTTTACCGCGGAAAGATCCCCGGCACGCACCATGGTGATATTTTCGGCCATGAATTTATGGGGGAAGTAGTGGACGCCGGTTCGGACGTCACCGCGGTTCGTAAAGGCGATCGGGTGGTTATCCCGTTTGTCATTGCCTGCGGAGACTGCTTCTTTTGTCGCCTGCAGCAATATGCCGCCTGCGAAAGCACCAATAGCGGCCAGGGGGCGACGCTCAATCGCAAAGGTATTTCGCCACCCGCGGCGCTGTTTGGCTATAGTGATTTGTACGGCGGGATCCCCGGCGGCCAGGCGGAATATGTGCGGGTTCCCAAAGCCAATACCGGCCCGTTTAAAGTACCGGACACCTTACCCGATGAAAAGGTGCTGTTTCTGTCGGATATTCTGCCCACCGCCTGGCAGGCGGTAAAAAACGCCGAGGTCAAACCCGGCAGCAGCGTGGCTATTTTTGGCGCCGGCCCGGTTGGCCTGCTGTGCGCCTCCTGCGCCAGGCTCAATGGCGCAGAGCAGATATTCATCATTGATCATAACGATTACCGACTCGACTTCGCGCAGCAGCGCTATGGCGCGATCCCGATAAACTTCGACCACCATGACGACCCGGCGCAGTGGATTATCGACAACACCGCCGGCCATCGCGGCGTCGACGCGGTGATTGACGCCGTCGGCTTCGAGGCGAAAGGCAGCCTCACGGAAACCGTTCTCAGCACCCTGAAAATCGAAGGCAGCAGCGGGAAAGCGCTGCGCCAGTGCATCGCCGCCGTGCGCCGCGGCGGCATTGTCAGCGTGCCCGGGGTTTACGCCGGTTTCATTCACGGATTTATGTTTGGCGATGCCTTTGATAAGGGGCTGACCTTCAAAATGGGGCAAACCCACGTCCATGCCTGGTTGCCGGATCTGCTGGCGCTAATTGAGCAAGGGTTGCTCACCCCGGAGGAGATTATCACGCACCATATGCCGCTGGAGGAGGCCGCGCGCGGCTATCAGATCTTTGAGAAGCGTGAAGAGGCATGCCGCAAAGTGATCCTCGTGCCGGGGATGCAGCCCGGAAAGGCAACGCTTTGAGGCGCAGGTTAACGCAGCGAAACCCTTCGGCGGCCAGTGCGGGCCGTGATATAAAAACAGCATCCGCTGGCCCGCCGTGGCGGATACCGCCGTTAACCACAGGAGAAGGTCATGCTCGAGTTACGCCCGAATTGCGAATGCTGTGATAAAGATCTGCCGCCAGACTCACCCGAAGCGTTTATCTGTTCGTTCGAGTGTACCTTTTGCCAGGACTGCATGACGGCCCGGCTGAACGGCCATTGCCCGAACTGCGGCGGCGAGCTGGTGCGGCGCCCGGTGCGTCCCGAAGAGGCGCTCCGGCGTCACCCCGCCTCCACCCTGCGTCGCCCTACGCAGTAAAACCGGATGAGCAGGCGTCGCAAACGGGAGCCCTCAGGCTCCCTTTCTTCACCCTTATTTCTCTGCCGAAAAGCGCCACTCTGCGGCGGTCGACAGCGTCACAAAGGGCCCCGCAAGGGTGACATTGTGATGGCCAATGATGTCAGGCGCTGATAAACGTTCGTTATCCATGGTTGAGTGCGCATCCGAGATTAACACCGTCCGTAATCCCAGCGCCGATGCCGCTCGGCAGGTCGTGTCCACGCAGAATTCGGTTTTCATCCCGGCAATAACCAGCTGTTTTACTCCGGCCTGGGCGAGCTGATGCTCAAGGTCAGTTTGCTGGAAACAGGAGGGGTATTTTTTAATCAAAACGATATCCCGCTCGCAGTTAACCCCCATCTCAGGCAGCAGTTGGGTTAATGGACTTTGCGCGGAGAACGGAGAGTCGTCAGGTCCGGTATGGCGGGCAAAGAAGACCGGCACCTCAGCCTGTCTCGCTTTTTCAATCAGTAGGCAAACGTTCGCCAGAAGCGCATCGGCCTGATACGGGGAAACCGGGCCACGGAAAAGCCCCTGCTGCATATCGATAATTAACAGGGCATGTTCAGATGAAATCATGATGGGTCTCCATTCAGTCTGTCACGAACGGAGAAGACGCTCCCCGTCCACATTGGCGGGGAGTGAGGATCTGTTTGTCAGGAGCCGGTCACAGATACGCCCACACCACCGCAGGTTACGGTCGTGGTGGTGACGGTGGTGGTTGGCTGCACTGACGTAATCATTATCTGACCTTCACTTATTCTTTACAGATAAAACATAAGCGCCATTAAAACGGCTCTTTTCTTATAGCATTGAGCTGAGACGGATTGCAATTTATGCGTGAACAACGCAGCCGCTTTACGCAACCATTAACGGCTTACAATATAGGCGCGAAGGATTTCACCTGCTGAAAGAATATGTTTCACGGTATATGCCCGAGCCTCCTGTGGATTATTTTGCTGGCAGGCCATCAGGATCTGCTGATGCTCATCCTGGAATTTCAGCGTATCCGACAGCAGTCTGTTCTGAAAAAGCTCATATCTTTCAATCTGCTCGCGCAATTCACCGATCATCTTCAACAGGCGCTGATTGTTACACTTCCGATACAGCAGTTCATGAAACTCCCGGTTATACCTCCCCTGCTGCTCGGGTTCAGAAGCGCTGCTCAGCAGCTGATGCACCAGCTCTGCCCGGGCAAGCGTTTCCGGGTCCATATTCTTCAGGCTATGAAAAATGGCTTCACCTTCCAGGAGTGCCCGCAGCTGATAAATTTCATCGACATCTGCGGCCGTCAGCGTTTTCACCACCGCGCCGCGATTTCTGTAAATCTCAACCAGACCTTCGCGCTCAAGCTGCTGTATCGCTTCTCTCATTGGGATACGGCTGACAGAAAACTGGCAGGCCAGGTCGCGCTCCACAAGCCGGTCGCCATCTCGCAATGCCCCCTTGTTGATTAAGATTTTTAACTCACTGGCAAGGATGTCGGCGGTCGAACGGGTAGCAGCGTTCATTTGGCTCTCTTTACATCATTCATAAATGGTATACCATTATGCCATTCTAGCCAACGTCATGACAACCTTGCGATTCTACCTGCGGCTTCGTTCAGGCAATGCACCTGGACGATACCGCAGTGAAGAAATTCATCCCTCTATAGAGAAAGGCAAACCAATGGAACATGCTTATACCAGTCATATCACATGGACCGGCAATCAGGGCACGGGTACCTCGGGTTACAAGGCTTATGCCCGAACCTGGGATATCGCGATAAAGGGAAAAGAACCTATTCATTGTTC
Source organism: Klebsiella sp. V115_8 (assembly GCF_029967715.1). Lineage (NCBI taxonomy): Bacteria > Pseudomonadati > Pseudomonadota > Gammaproteobacteria > Enterobacterales > Enterobacteriaceae > Klebsiella > Klebsiella sp. V115_8. The sequence continues at coordinate 87,072 of NZ_JASCAR010000002.1, read as the reverse complement.
AAATGATCCATTACTGGGCGGCGATCCCGGCAAAATGAACCCGGAAGATCTCCTGCTCTCTTCTCTCTCTGCCTGTCACATGCTGTGGTACTTACATCTGGCCTCAGATGCCGGCATTACGGTCATGGAATATCAGGACTCGCCGGTGGCAACGGGCGAAGTATTAAAAGGGGGCGCGGGTCGCTTTATTTCTGCTACCCTCAGGCCGAAAATCACCGTATTACCAGGTACCGATCTCGACGCCGCCGCGGCCCTTCATCAGCAGATCCATCACGTCTGTTTTATCGCCCGATCGGTCAATTTCCCGGTCAGCTACCAGCCTGAATTTATTATCTTTAACGCAGAGTAACTCGTTTCTGGCGCGGTCATCCGGCGCTCAGGAAATGTGGCTGGAGTTTCCAACCTCAGCCACACTTCGCTGCACACCGAAGCATCCTGCTCTGGCCGTCATTAGACTGCAGGGAAATTCACCACGGAGCAGACTTATGATTGCAGTACTTTTTGAGGCCGACGCCTTACCGGAAGCACAGGAAAGATATCTTCAACTGGCGGCCGGGCTGACGCCTTTGCTTTCAGACACGCCGGGGTTTATCGCCATCGAGCGTTTTCAGAGCCTGAATTCACCCGGCAAAATCCTTTCGTTATCCTGGTGGGAAGATGAAGCATCGGTGGCCAACTGGCAGCAAAATGAGCGGCATCTGGCTGCCCAGCGCGAAGGCAAAGCATCGATTTTTTCATATTACAGAATACGCGTTGCCCGCGTGTTCCGGGATTACTCATCGGATCGGGGAGCACAGCCAGATGTATGATATTCACGTCATTCTCAGCAACACGCCGGGCTCGCTTGGCGCAATGGGTATAGCGCTGGGCAACAACGGTGTGGGTCTCGAAGGTGGTGGGGTATTCACCACGCCTGATGCCGGACATGCGCATTTTCTGGTAGAAGACGGTGAGACAGCCCGCAGGGTGCTGACCGAGGCCGGATTTACGGTCAGCGCTGTATGCCGTCCTCTGATACGCAAGTTACCCCAGGAACGACCCGGGGAGCTGGGGGACATTGCCGACACCCTGGCCCGCAACGGTATTAATATTCTGGTACAGTACAGCGACCACCGTAACCGGCTCATTCTCCTTACCGATGATGACACCCGGGCAGCGGAAGTGACCAAAAAATGGGCCATACTTTCTGAATGAATCTCCTGAAAACGCAGCAAGACAGTGAGCCAGAGGCGGCGCTGGAAACCGCGATGGCGATGGTGGCCTCAGCCCTCTCCGACCCGTCAAGGGTCAGTATTCTCTGCGCGCTGATGGACGGGCGCGCATGGACGGCGACCGAGCTCAGCACGGTCGCCGAGGTCTCCGCCTCCACCACCAGCGGACATCTTGCCAGACTGCTCAGCAACGGGCTGGTGGTGTGTCTCGCGCAGGGGCGCCACCGCTATTACCGCCTGGCGGGCCCGCATATCGCCGGGCTGCTGGAAAACCTGATGGGCGTCTCAACGCAGGCGCATAAGGCGCTGGCCACCAGCACGCCGGTTACGCTTCGCTACGCCCGCACCTGCTACGACCATCTGGCGGGCGAACTGGCGGTGAATATTTATGAGTTTATGCTGCGGGAAAAATGGCTGACGGCCGATGGGCAGTCCCTGACGTCAGCCGGTAAAACCCAGCTTGAAAGCCTGGGCGCAGAACTTAACGCTCGACCGCGACGTAAGCCTTGCTGCCCCTGTCTTGACTGGAGCGAAAGACGTTTTCATCTGGGAGGCGACGCCGGATCGGCGCTGATGGCGCTGTTTGAGCAGAAAGGATGGATCACCCGCACGCCGGGATATCGGGAAGTGCAAGTGACGGATAGCGGCAGAGCGGCGCTGTCCCGGCTGTTTAATCTGAAGGTGAACGGATAGCCTAAGTTTAGGCTACATCACATTTTCGCCGAACGGCGCCGGTTTAAGCCGGTCGGGCCATCAGTATGGCCCCTGGCGTTCAATCCATTCCCACTCGCGATCTCGCGGTAAACTGAGCTATCCCTGTCACGAGGTGCATGGCTTTGATGGACATTGTGTTGCGGGAAATCGGCGATGGCACCGCGCAGCGAGCGCCCGGCAAAATAATAGCCTGCATGCGATAAAAAAACGGGAGCCCATCGGCTCCCGCTTTTACCTAATCCACCAACGGGATTACATGTTCGCGATAATCGCGTCGCCAAACTCTGAACATTTCAGCAGCTTAGCGCCTTCCATCAGACGTTCGAAGTCATAGGTCACGGTCTTGGCGGCAATAGCGCCTTCCATGCCTTTGACGATCAGGTCTGCGGCTTCGAACCACTGCATATGGCGCAGCATCATCTCTGCGGACAGGATGATGGAGCCCGGGTTCACTTTGTCCTGGCCTGCATACTTCGGCGCAGTACCGTGAGTCGCTTCGAACAGCGCGCACTCGTCGCCGATGTTGGCGCCCGGGGCGATACCGATACCGCCAACCTGTGCCGCCAGCGCGTCAGAGATGTAGTCGCCGTTGAGGTTCATACAGGCGATAACGTCGTATTCCGCCGGACGCAGCAGGATCTGCTGCAGGAAGGCATCGGCGATCACGTCTTTTACCACGATCTCTTTGCCGGTGTTCGGGTTCTTGATTTTCACCCACGGGCCGCCGTCGATCAGCTCGCCGCCGAACTCTTCGCGAGCCAGCTGGTAGCCCCAGTCTTTGAACGCGCCTTCGGTGAACTTCATGATGTTGCCTTTGTGAACGATGGTCACAGAGTCACGATCGTTGGTGATCGCATACTCAATGGCTGCACGAACCAGGCGTTTGGTGCCTTCTTCAGAGCACGGCTTGATGCCGATGCCGCAATGTTCCGGGAAGCGAATTTTCTTCACGCCCATCTCATCGCGCAGGAATTTGATCACTTTGTCTGCTTCAGCAGAGTCGGCTTTCCACTCGATGCCGGCATAGATATCTTCGGAGTTTTCACGGAAGATAACCATGTCGGTCAGTTCCGGGTGCTTAACCGGGCTCGGAGTGCCCTGGTAGTAACGTACCGGACGCAGGCAAACGTAGAGATCCAGCTCCTGACGCAGCGCCACGTTCAGGGAACGAATGCCGCCGCCGACTGGGGTCGTCAGAGGACCTTTGATAGCAACGCGGTAGTCACGAATCAGATCGAGGGTTTCAGCTGGCAGCCAGACATCCTGGCCATAGACGTGGGTCGATTTCTCACCGGTGTAAACTTCCATCCAGGAAATTTTACGCTCGCCCTTATAGGCTTTCTCAACGGCGGCATCAACCACTTTCAGCATCGCTGGGGTAACGTCAACGCCGATACCGTCACCTTCAATGAACGGGATAATCGGATTATGAGGGACGTTCAGTTTGCCGTTTTGCAGGGTGATTTTTTGACCTTCCGCCGGAACTACTACTTTGCTTTCCATTAACCTCTCCTTCGAGCGCTTCTGGTTCTGCTCTTCCCTCTTCACGCGAGCCTGGTGTTGGCTGAGTCGGCCAGCTTCGGAGTACCGGGTCTTCCCGCTAACCGGAGCTATCGCGTCCGTGTCGCCTTCCTGCCTGTGTTGCGAATCGGTTTGAGCAATTTTTTGTTAATAATTTGTAATGAGCATGTCAATACTACCTGAATGTTTGCGTCCATGAAAGGCATTCGTAATTAGGCTATAATGCGGCAATTGATAGAGCCTGAAAATACCATGCAGAAAACTTCATTTAGAAAACATCGCGTTGAGCGATTCAGCACACAACAAGTCACCAGACAACGTAAAGAACGCCAGCCAAAAACTGTGATCTTGTTCAATAAACCCTATGATGTGTTGCCGCAATTTACCGACGAGGCCGGGCGCAGCACGCTGAAAGATTTTATTCCCGTGGCGGGCGTCTACGCCGCAGGTCGACTCGATCGCGACAGCGAAGGGCTGCTGGTGCTGACCAACGATGGCGCGCTGCAGGCGAAGCTGACCCAGCCGGGTAAACGCACCGGCAAGATCTACTACGTCCAGGTGGAAGGCGAACCCACCCCCGAGGCGCTGGCCGCTTTGCGCGACGGCGTCACCCTCAACGATGGCCCCACCCTGCCTGCCGGCGTAGAACTTGTGGAGGAGCCCGCCTGGCTGTGGCCGCGCAACCCGCCGATTCGTGAGCGCAAATCGATCCCCACCCGCTGGCTGAAGATCACGCTCTACGAGGGACGCAACCGTCAGGTGCGCCGGATGACCGCCCACGTCGGCTTCCCTACCCTGCGGCTGATCCGCTACGCCATGGGCGGCTACACCCTCGACGGGCTGGCCAACGGCGACTGGCGCAAAGCCGAATAACCGAAAAGGAAAAGCGATGTTTAAACCTCATGTCACTGTTGCCTGCGTGGTTCACGCCCAGGATAAATTTCTCATCGTCGAAGAGACCATTAACGGCAAAGCATTGTGGAACCAGCCGGCGGGCCATCTCGAGGCCAATGAAACGCTGCTGCAGGCCGCCGAACGTGAACTGTGGGAAGAGACCGGCATTCGCGCCACGCCGCAGCACTTCATCCGCATGCATCAGTGGCTGGCCCCCGATAACACCCCGTTTCTGCGCTTCCTGTTCGCCATCGAACTTAGCGATCTGTGCGCCACTGAACCGCACGACAGCGATATCGATCGCTGCCTGTGGCTCAGTGCTGAGGAAATTCTTAACGCGCCAAACCTGCGCTCGCCGCTGGTTGCCGAAAGCATTCGCTGCTACCTGCAGGACCCGCGCCAGCCGCTGTCGCTGATTGGCGCATTTAACTGGCCGTTCACAGGGGGTGAATGAACGGTGAGCGCGTGCTAGAATACGCCGCCTCGAAGTTCAATGTAGCGAGTATTTCCATGTCAGAAAGCCAGAAAAAAGTGATCGTCGGCATGTCCGGCGGCGTCGACTCCTCGGTCTCCGCGTACCTGCTGCTGCAGCAAGGGTATAAGGTGGAAGGCCTGTTCATGAAGAACTGGGAGGAAGACGACGGCGAGGAATACTGCACCGCCGCCGCCGACCTTGCCGATGCGCAAGCGGTCTGCGATAAGCTGGGCATTGAACTGCACACCGTTAACTTTGCCGCCGAATATTGGGATAACGTCTTTGAGCTCTTCCTGGAAGAGTACAAAGCCGGCCGCACGCCGAACCCGGATATTCTGTGCAATAAAGAGATCAAATTTAAAGCCTTCCTCGAGTTTGCCGCTGAAGACCTCGGCGCCGACTACATCGCCACCGGGCACTATGTGCGCCGCGCCGATGTCGACGGTAAAAGCCAGCTGCTGCGCGGTCTCGACGGCAACAAAGATCAGAGCTACTTCCTTTATACCCTCAGCCACGAGCAGATTGCCCAGAGCCTGTTCCCGGTGGGTGAGCTGGAAAAACCGCAGGTGCGTAAGATCGCCGAAGAGCTGGATCTGATCACCGCGAAGAAAAAAGATTCCACCGGCATCTGCTTTATCGGCGAGCGTAAATTCCGCGATTTCCTTGGCCGCTATCTGCCGGCGCAGCCGGGCAAAATCCTCACCGTCGACGGCGAGGAGATCGGCACCCATCAGGGGCTGATGTACCATACCCTGGGCCAGCGTAAAGGACTGGGTATCGGCGGCACCAAAGAGGGTAGCGAAGACCCATGGTACGTGGTCGATAAAGACGTTGAGAATAATATTCTTATCGTCGCCCAGGGCCATGACCACCCGCGCCTGATGTCCGTCGGCCTGATTGCCCAACAGCTGCACTGGGTTGACCGTGAACCGCTGCAGGGCACCCTGCGCTGCACGGTGAAAACCCGCTATCGCCAGACCGATATCCCCTGCACCGTTACCGCGCTGGATGAAGACCGTATCGAAGTCCGCTTCGATGAGCCGGTCGCGGCGGTGACCCCGGGCCAGTCCGCGGTGTTCTATTTGGGTGAAGTGTGCCTCGGCGGCGGAATTATTGAACAACGACTGCCTCTGCAGTCCTGAACGCGCGTTATTTCCGCCGGGACGAACCGCCCCGGCGGCTGACAAGGAGTATGTGTGGCGAAGAATTACTATGACATCACCCTGGCGCTGGCTGGCGTTTGCCAGGCGGCGCGACTGGTTCAGCAACTGGCGCATCAGGGACATTGCGACAGCGATGCCCTGCATGTGTCGCTGAACAGCATCATCGACCTCGATCCCGAGTCGACGCTGGCGGTGTTCGGTGGCAGTGAAGCCAATCTTCGCCTCGGCCTTGAAACGCTGCTCGGGGTGCTCAATACCAGCAGCCGTCAGGGCCTCAATGCGGAACTCACCCGCTATACCCTGAGCCTGATGGTGCTGGAGCGCAAGCTCGCCGCCAGTAAAGGGGCGATGGACACGCTCGGCAACCGCATCGCCGGCCTGCACCGTCAGCTGGAGCACTTTGACCTGCAGTCCGAAACGCTGCTCAGCGCCATGGCGGGCATCTATGTCGATGTGATAAGCCCGCTGGGCCCGCGTATTCAGGTAACCGGCTCCCCTGCCGTGCTGCAAAGCCCGCAGGTGCAGGCGAAAGTTCGCTCAGCGCTGCTGGCGGGGATTCGCGCCGCGGTGCTCTGGCATCAGGTGGGCGGCGGACGTCTGCAGCTTATGTTTTCCCGTAATCGTCTGGTTAACCAGGCAAAGCAAATTCTTGCTCATTTAACCCCGGAGTTGTGATCTATGGAATTATCCTCACTGACCGCCGTTTCCCCTGTAGACGGCCGCTACGGCGATAAAGTCAGCGCGCTGCGCGGTATCTTCAGCGAATTCGGTTTGCTGAAATTCCGCGTTCAGGTGGAAGTACGTTGGCTGCAAAAACTGGCCGCCCACGCAGCGATCAAGGAAGTTCCTGCTTTTGCTGCCGACGCAAACGGTTTCCTTGACAAAATCGTCGCCGATTTCAGCGTCGAAGACGCCGAGCGCATCAAAACCATCGAGCGCACCACTAACCACGACGTGAAAGCGGTAGAGTACTTTCTGAAAGAAAAAGTCGCTGACGTCGCCGAACTGCACGCCGTGTCGGAGTTTATTCACTTCGCCTGTACGTCCGAAGATATCAATAACCTCTCCCACGCGCTGATGCTGAAAACCGCCCGCGACGAAGTGGTTCTGCCTTACTGGCGCAAGCTGATTGACGCGGTAAAAGATCTGGCGACCCAGTACCGCGATGTACCGCTGCTCTCCCGTACCCACGGCCAGCCGGCGACGCCGTCCACCATGGGTAAAGAGATGGCGAACGTCGCCTACCGTATGGAGCGCCAGTACCGTCAGCTGAACCAGGTGGAAATCCTCGGTAAAATCAACGGCGCGGTGGGTAACTACAACGCCCACATCGCCGCCTACCCGGAAGTCGACTGGCATCAGTTCAGCGAAGAGTTTGTCACTTCGCTGGGCATTCAGTGGAACCCGTACACCACGCAGATCGAGCCGCATGACTATATCGCTGAGCTGTTTGACTGCATCGCGCGCTTCAACACCATTCTGATCGACTTCGATCGCGACGTGTGGGGCTACATCGCGCTCAACCACTTTAAACAGAAGACCATCGCCGGGGAAATCGGCTCCTCCACCATGCCGCACAAGGTGAACCCGATTGACTTCGAAAACTCCGAAGGCAACCTCGGCCTGGCCAATGCGGTCATGCAGCACCTGGCCAGCAAACTGCCGGTTTCCCGCTGGCAGCGCGACCTGACCGACTCCACCGTCCTGCGTAATCTCGGCGTGGGCATCGGCTATGCGCTGATCGCCTATCAGTCCACCCTCAAAGGGATCAGCAAGCTGGAGCTGAACCAGGATCGCCTGCTGGACGAACTGGATCACAACTGGGAAGTACTGGCTGAGCCGATCCAGACCGTGATGCGTCGTTACGGTATCGAAAAACCGTACGAGAAGCTGAAAGAGCTGACCCGCGGCAAACGCGTTGACGCGGAAGGGATGAAGCAGTTTATTGACAGCCTCGCCCTGCCGGAAGAGGAAAAAGTGCGTCTCAAAGCGATGACCCCGGCCAACTATATCGGTCGGGCAACCACCATGGTTGACGAGCTGAAGTAATCGCCCTGCCCCTCTTTCCGCCGGAAAGAGGGGCGTTTTATCGCCGGAAGGCGATCAGATCCAGACGTCGTTCACCGCCGTCCGCTCGCCGCCCTCGTGGCCGGTATTCAGCACCCCGCGCGGTTCAATCAGCAGCAGCTTCGCTTCCATCTCCGCCGAGGTCTTATGTTCCACCCCGCGCGGCACGACGATCATCTCCCCGGCCTTCACCAGCACATGTCCGTCGCGGAAGTCCACGCGCAATACCCCCTCCACCACCATCAGCGTCTCATCAGTTTCCGGATGGCTGTGCCAGATAAAGTCGCCGGCGATGCGCACGATCTTGAACTGATAGTCGTTCATTTCGGCCACCACTTTGGGCTGCCATTGTTCGCTGAACAGGGAAAATTTATGAGCAAAATTAACGAGTTGATACATAGGCTGTCTCCTTGTGATAAAGGCAGTCAGCATAGTTCACCGCGCCGCGGTCACGCTTGAACGATTGTGCAACCTGCGCCGCCTTAGCCGCGGATCGCCCGCAGCCAGCGCCCCGGAGAGAGGCCAAAGCGGCTGATAAACTGGCGCGTCATGTGGCTCTGGTCGGCAAAGCCCGCCTCGGCGGCAATATCCACCAGACGCTCCCCGGCGCGCATCCGCTGGCGACAAAAATCGAGCCGGCGCATCATGACGTATCGCCACGGACTGGTGCCGTACAGCGTTCTGAAATCGCGGCTCAGGCTCCAGCGGTCCCGGCCGCTGACCTGCGACAGGATGTCGAGGGTCATATCCTGCATAAAACAGGCATGGATATACTCCCGGGCCCTCTCCGCCGCCTGATAATCAAACGCCTGGCGACGGGAACGCTGCCCGCCGACCACGGCCAGGGTCTGCGCCAGGTCGTACAGGGCGTCCTCTTCCTCCAGCGGCTCGAAGGTAGCCGTGACCGCTTTCAACAGCGGTTGCGCGGCGCGACGTAGCCGTGGATCCGCCGACAGGCCGCCGGGGATAAACGGCAATGGTCTGCCGCCGAGTATCTTCTGGATCAGCGCGGGTTCGATATAGGCCATGCGGTAGTGAAACCCCGCCTCGGTGCCCGCCTCGCCATCGTGTATTTCGTCCGGGTGAAGGACCATCGTCCCGCCGGGCAGACTGTGCTGTAGCCCGCCGCGATAGTGAAAGCTCTGCACGCCGGCGATCGTCTGGCCGATGGCGTAGGTGTCATGCCGGTGCGGCTCATAGCCGTGGCCGCCGAAGAAGGCTTCGATGCGCTCCGTCCGACTGGGCGACTGCGCCAGCCTGACCCAGTCCGCGCTCTGCTGCTGAGACATAATGGATAACCTGCGGCGTCATTGAGGGATAATTCCAGCACTATTACACAAAAAATTAACATCACCAACCCGCCGCTGCCCGCGCCCTGCCGCTGGGCGTTTGCTGAAATTACGCATAGAATGAAGGAGTTCCATGCCCGTGCGCAAAAGGCGCCGCCCAACGCCGACCTGCCCGGCGATGCTGCACGCCGTTTGTATAAAAAGCTTTATTTAACAGCTGTTTATATTTTGCGTATATAATAAGCGTCAGACTACTTTCGAAATTGCAAGGGAGAACAGCCATGCGCGTACTCGTGGTTGAGGATAATGCCCTGCTGCGTCACCACCTCAAAGTTCAGCTACAGGAGCTGGGCCATCAGGTCGATGCCGCAGAGGATGCCAAGGAAGCGGATTACTATCTGGGCGAACATCTCCCGGATATCGCCATCGTCGATCTCGGTCTGCCGGACGAAGATGGATTATCGTTGATCCGCCGCTGGCGCAGCCACGACGTGTCACTGCCGGTGCTGGTGCTGACCGCCCGCGAAGGTTGGCAGGATAAAGTCGAAGTGCTGAGCGCCGGGGCGGATGATTACGTCACCAAGCCTTTCCATATTGAAGAGGTTGCCGCCCGCATGCAGGCGCTGCTGCGCCGCAATAGCGGCCTGGCCTCGCAGGTGATCTCTCTGCCGCCGTTCCAGGTCGACCTCTCCCGGCGCGAGCTGTCGGTGAACGACCAGCCGATCAAGCTGACGGCTTTTGAGTACACCATTATGGAAACCCTGATCCGCAATCGCGGCAAAGTGGTCAGTAAGGATTCGCTGATGCTCCAGCTTTACCCGGATGCCGAACTGCGTGAAAGCCATACCATCGACGTGCTGATGGGCCGGCTGCGTAAGAAAATTCAGGCTGAATACCCGCAGGACGTCATCACTACGGTGCGCGGCCAGGGCTATCTGTTCGAACTGCGCTGATGAAGGGACTGTTGCGGCATATTTTCCCGCTGTCGTTACGGGTTCGCTTTCTGCTGGCGACCGCCGGGGTGGTGCTGGTGCTCTCCCTGGCTTATGGCATGGTGGCGCTGGTGGGCTACAGCGTCAGCTTCGATAAAACCACCTTCCGTCTGCTGCGCGGCGAGAGCAATCTCTTTTATATGCTGGCCAAATGGGAGAACGGCGCCATTGACGTCGATATCCCGGAAAATCTGAATATGGAAAGCCCGACGGTGACCCTTATTTACGATGAGAAGGGCAAACTGCTGTGGGCGCAGCGCGATGTTCCCTGGCTGACAAAACGCATTCAACCGGATTGGCTGAAACGCAATGGCTTCCATGAAATTGAAGCCGATGTCGACAGCAGCAGTATGCTGTTGCGCAATAACCATGAGGTTCAGGAACAGCTGGACGCCATCCGCGAACAGGGCGACGATTCGGAGATGACCCACTCGGTGGCGATCAACTTCTACCCGGCCACCAGCAAAATGCCCCAGCTCAGTATCGTGGTGGTCGACACCATCCCGGTGGAGCTCAAGCGCAGCTATATGGTGTGGAGCTGGTTTATCTACGTGCTGGCCGCCAACCTGTTGCTGGTGATCCCCCTCCTGTGGGTCGCCGCCTGGTGGAGCCTGCGCCCCATCGAGTCGCTGGCCAAAGAGGTGCGCGAGCTGGAGGAACATCACCGCGAGAAGCTCAATCCCAACACCACCCGCGAGCTGACCCGGCTGGTCAGCAACCTTAACCGGCTGGTTCGCAGCGAGCGTGAACGCTATGACAAATACCGCACCACCCTCACCGATCTCACCCACAGCCTGAAAACGCCGCTGGCGGTGATGCAGAGCACGTTGCGCTCGCTGCGCGGCGAGAAGATCAGCGTCGACGAGGCGGAGCCGGTGATGCTGGAGCAGATCAGCCGTATTTCGCAGCAGATTGGTTACTATCTGCATCGCGCCAGCATGCGCAGCGGCGGCACCTTGTTGAGCCGGGAGCTGCACCCGATCGCCCCCCTGCTCGACAGCCTGACCTCCGCCCTCAATAAGGTTTATCAGCGCAAGGGGGTCAATATCTCGCTCGACATCTCGCCGGAGATCAGTTTTGTCGGCGAGCAGAACGATTTTATGGAAGTGATGGGTAACGTTCTCGATAACGCCTGTAAGTACTGTCTGGAGTTCGTGGAGGTTTCCGTGCGCCAGACCACCGACAGCCATCTGCACATTCTGGTGGAAGACGATGGGCCGGGGATCCCGCCGAGCCAGCGCCGCGCGGTCTTCGACCGCGGTCAGCGGGCGGATACTCTGCGTCCCGGCCAGGGGGTGGGGCTCTCCGTCGCCCGGGAAATCGTCGAACAATATGACGGGGAGATCATCGCCGGCGAGAGCCTGCTCGGCGGCGCCTGCATGGAGGTGGTGTTTGGCCGCCAGCTGATGGAAGATAAAGAGAGTTAATCGTTGAGTTTTTTCACGGCGCCTGCATCGCCGGGGCGCCGCATCCGTTATAATCCCTGTCAGACACCTGCAGTGGAATATCAATATGGATTATCAATTAACGCTTAACTGGCCCGACTTTATCGAACGCTACTGGCAAAAACGGCCGGTGGTACTGAAGCGCGGCTTCGCCAATTTTATCGACCCGCTGAGCCCGGACGAACTGGCTGGACTGGCCATGGAGAGCGAAGTCGATAGCCGCCTTGTCAGCCATCAGGATGGAAAATGGCAGGTCAGTCACGGTCCCTTCGAAAGCTACGATCACCTGAGCGAAAACAACTGGTCCCTGCTGGTACAGGCGGTCAACCACTGGCATGAGCCGTCGGCGGCGCTGATGCACCCGTTCCGCGCCCTGCCGGACTGGCGTATCGACGACCTGATGATCTCCTTCTCTGTACCGGGCGGCGGCGTCGGCCCGCATCTGGATCAGTATGATGTGTTTATCATCCAGGGCACTGGCCGTCGGCGCTGGCGCGTCGGGGAAAAAGTGCCGATGAAACAGCATTGCCCGCATCCGGACCTGCTGCAGGTTGACCCCTTCGAGGCGATCATTGATGAAGAGATGGAGCCGGGCGATATTCTCTATATTCCGCCAGGATTCCCGCATGAGGGATATTCGCTGGAAAATTCGCTGAACTATTCGGTCGGCTATCGCGCGCCGAATGCCCGCGAGCTGTTCAGCGGCTTTGCCGACTACGTTCTCCAGCGCGAACTGGGCAGCCAGCGCTACGCCGATCCGGACGTGCCCTCCCGCGACCATCCGGCGGATATTTTACCGGCTGAACTCGACCGCCTGCGCGAGATGATGCTGGGGCTGATTAACCAACCGGAGCACTTTAAGCAGTGGTTCGGCGAGTTTATCACTCAGTCGCGTCATGAGCTCGACGTCGCGCCGCCGGAGCCGCCGTATCAGCCCGATGAAATTTACGATGCCCTGCAGCAGGGCGATACCCTGGAACGCTTGGGCGGCCTGCGGGTGCTGCGCATTGACGGCGAGGTGTTCGTCAATGGCGAGAAGATCAACTCTCCGCACCGCCCGGCGCTGGACGCCTTAGCCACCCACCTGACGCTGCGCGCCGACCATTTTGGCGATGCGCTGGAAGATCCCTCTTTCCTCGCCATGCTGGCGGCGCTGGTCAACAGCGGCTACTGGTTCTTTGGCGACTGAGTGCCATCCTGCCCGGCGGCGCTGCGCTTGCCGGGCCTACGGGTTCTGCGGTCACCTGTTGGACCGTAGGCCGGATAAGGCGCAGCCGCCATCCGGCACGAAGACAGGCACCCGCTCTGCTGTTGACCGCCCGGCGGCGCTGCGCTTGCCGGGCCTACGGGTTCCGCGGCCACCGGTTGGGCCGTAGGCCGGATAAGGCGCAGCCGCCATCCGGCGTCTTATCCGACTCGCGGCCCTACCGGGCTGCCTGAGAAGATTAATGCCCTTTTCGTGCCGCCGTCAGCTCGGCGATACGCACGATCACCTGCACCGCTTTCTCCATCCCTTCCAGGGTGACAAACTCATGTTTGCCGTGATAGTTGTAGCCGCCGGTAAACAGGTTCGGGCATGGCAGTCCCATAAACGAGAGCTGCGCCCCGTCGGTACCGCCGCGGATCGGCTTCATCTGCGGTTCGATATCGCAGTCCACCATGGCCTGGCGGGCAATATCGACCACGTGCGGATGGGCGATCACCTGCTCATGCATGTTGTAATAACTGTCCTCGATCACCAGCTCGATATAGCAGTCCGGGTGCAGCCCCTTGCCCACCTTTTTGGCGATCTCCATCATCTTGCGCTTGCGCGCCTCGAAGTGCTTACGGTCAAAATCGCGGATGATGTAGTGCATCTCGGCCCGATCGACGCTGCCTTTGATGCTGGTGAGATGATAAAAGCCTTCATAGCCTTCGGTGGTCTCCGGCGCCTCGTCGGCCGGCACTTCGGCATGAATCCGCGCGGCCAGCGACAGCGCGTTGACCATCACCCCTTTCGCGGTGCCGGGGTGCACGTTGTTGCCGACGATCTTAATGGTCACCGAGGCGGCATTGAAGTTTTCAAACTCCAGTTCGCCGACCCCGCCGCCGTCAACGGTATAGGCCCAGCGTGCGTCAAAGGCCTCGACGTCGAAATGTTTCGCCCCTTTTCCGACCTCTTCATCGGGGGTGAAGGCCACGCGGATATCGCCGTGGGGGATATTTTTCGCCTGCAGGGTAGCCAGCGCGGTCATGACCTCGGCGATGCCGGCCTTGTCGTCCGCCCCCAGCAGCGTTTTTCCGTCGGTGGTGATCAGCGTCTGACCCAAAAGCTGATGCAGAACCGGGAACATCACCGGGGAGAGCACCTCATCGCCGATACCCAGCGCAATATCGCCGCCGCGATAGTTTTCGACAATCTGCGGGTTAACGTTTTTGCCGCTGAAATCCGGGGAGGTGTCGACGTGAGAGATAAAGCCGATGGCCGGGATATCGCCCTCGACGTTGGCAGGCAGGGTTCCCATTACCGTCCCTTTTTCACTCAGCGTTACCTTGACCAGTCCCATTTCTTCCAGCTGCGCCTGCAACAGGCGTAACAGCTTCCACTGCCCTTCCGTGCTGGGGACCTGACGAACGCCAGGCTTCGACTGCGTGTCCAAAGAAACGTACTGCAAAAAACGCTCAAGCAATTTATCCATGTAGCCACCCTCTTCTTTTGTGACAACATTATTGATAAGCCAGAAAAGACAAATATTGCGTCAGGTCATTCTTAGCCCGTAAAGCGAAATTTAATAACGGAACCGACGTTATGGTGTAAAGGTAGACTATGCAGGCGTATCAAGGATTGGCGATTACCCTCGTTTGCCGTAGAATGCTGGCCCTTATTAAAAACGTGCAACCCCAAAGGTGGTTAATCACAAACCCCGCAGCGGTCGGAAGTTTCCGTTGCGTCTACATGGGACAGAGTCAAAAATTGAATATACAACCGCGTTCGCGTTCGCCGCTGGTGCAACTGGCGGGAATTCGCAAAAGCTTTGATGGTAAAACGGTCATCGATAACCTTAACCTGACCATCAACAATGGTGAGTTTCTCACCCTGCTTGGCCCCTCTGGCTGCGGTAAAACCACCGTTCTGCGCCTTATCGCCGGCCTGGAAAACGTCGACAGCGGACGGATCCATCTCGAAGATCACGATATCACTCATGTTCCGGCGGAAAACCGCCACGTTAATACCGTATTCCAAAGCTACGCCCTGTTTCCGCATATGACGGTGTTCGAGAACGTCGCCTTCGGCCTGCGCATGCAGAAAACCCCGGCGGCGGAAATCACTCCGCGGGTGATGGATGCCTTAAAGATGGTGCAGCTGGAGACGTTTGCCCAGCGCAAACCGCACCAGCTCTCCGGCGGCCAGCAGCAGCGCGTGGCCATCGCCCGCGCGGTGGTCAACAAACCGCGCCTGCTGCTGCTCGATGAGTCCCTTTCGGCGCTGGATTACAAGCTGCGCAAGCAGATGCAGAACGAACTGAAAGCGCTGCAGCGTAAGCTCGGCATCACCTTCGTCTTCGTCACGCACGACCAGGAAGAGGCCCTGACCATGTCCGATCGCATCGTGGTGATGCGTGATGGCAAAATCGAACAGGACGGCACCCCGCGCGAGATCTACGAAGAGCCAAAAAACCTGTTCGTCGCCAGCTTTATCGGCGAGATCAATATCTTCGACGCCATGGTCATTGAACGCCTCGACGAACAGCGCGTGCGGGCCAGCGTGGAAGGGCGTGAATGCAACATCACCGTCAATTTTGCGGTGGAGGCCGGCCAGCGTCTGCATGTCCTGCTGCGCCCGGAAGATCTGCGCGTCGATGAGATCCACCACAACAGCGACGCCGACGGCCTGATCGGCTATGTGCGCGAGCGCAACTATAAGGGCATGACTCTCGAGTCGGTGGTGGAGCTGGAAAACGGCAAAATGGTGATGGTCAGCGAATTCTTTAACGAAGACGACCCGGATTTCGACCACTCTCTTGACCAGAAAATGTCTATCAATTGGGTGGAGAGCTGGGAGGTGGTGCTGGCCGATGAAGAACACCAGTAAATTCCAGAATGTGGTGATCGCCACCATCGTCGGTTGGCTGGTGCTGTTTGTCTTTCTGCCCAACCTGATGATCATCGCCACCAGCTTCCTGACCCGCGACGACGCTAACTTCGTCAAGCTGGTCTTCACGCTGGACAACTACTCGCGGCTGCTGGATCCGCTCTATTACGACGTGCTGCTGCATTCGCTGAACATGGCGCTGCTGGCGACCCTCGCCTGCCTGGCGCTGGGCTACCCGTTTGCGTGGTTCCTTGCCCGGCTGCCGCAGAAGGTGCGGCCTCTGCTGCTGTTCCTGCTGATCGTTCCCTTCTGGACCAACTCGTTGATCCGCATCTACGGGCTGAAGATTTTCCTCAGCACCAAAGGCTACCTGAACGAGTTTCTCCTGTGGCTGGGAGTGATCGACACGCCGATACGCATTATGTTCACCCCGTCGGCGGTGATTATCGGCCTGGTGTACATCCTGCTGCCGTTTATGGTGATGCCGCTCTACTCCAGCATTGAGAAACTGGATCGGCCGCTGCTGGAAGCGGCGAAAGATCTCGGCGCCAGCAAGCTGCAGACGTTTATCCGCATCATCATTCCTCTGACCATGCCGGGGATCATCGCCGGCTGCCTGCTGGTCATGTTGCCGGCGATGGGGCTGTTCTACGTTTCCGACCTGATGGGCGGCGCCAAGAACCTGCTGATCGGCAATGTGATCAAGAGCCAGTTCCTCAATATTCGCGACTGGCCGTTCGGCGCGGCAACCAGCATTACCTTAACCCTGGTGATGGGCCTGATGCTGTTGATTTACTGGCGCGCGGCGCGCCTGCTGAATAAAAAGGTGGAGCTGGAATGATCGGTCGACTGCTGCGCGGCGGCTTTATGACCGCCATCTACGCGTATCTCTACATCCCTATTATTATTCTGATCGTTAACTCGTTTAACCGGTCGCGTTTCGGCATCAACTGGCAGGGGTTCACCACCGACTGGTATAGTCTGCTGATGAACAACGATAGCCTGCTGCAGGCCGCCCAGCACTCGCTGACCATGGCGGTGCTGTCGGCGACCTTCGCCACCCTTATCGGCTCGCTAACCGCCGTGGCGCTGTACCGCTACCGTTTTCGCGGCAAACCGTTCGTTAGCGGCATGCTGTTTGTGGTGATGATGTCGCCCGATATTGTCATGGCCATCTCCCTGCTGGTGCTGTTTATGCTGATTGGCGTCCAGCTTGGCTTCTGGTCGCTGCTGTTTTCGCATATCACCTTTTGCCTGCCGTTTGTGGTGGTCACCGTTTACTCCCGGCTGAAAGGCTTTGATGTGCGGATGCTGGAGGCGGCGAAAGATCTGGGCGCCAGCGAAATGACCATCCTGCGCAAAATCATCCTGCCGCTGGCCCTGCCGGCGGTGGCGGCCGGGTGGCTGCTGAGCTTCACGCTGTCGATGGATGACGTGGTGGTCTCCTCGTTCGTCACCGGTCCGGGGTATGAAATCCTGCCGCTGAAGATCTATTCGATGGTCAAGGTCGGCGTTTCGCCAGAGGTGAACGCTCTGGCAACGATACTGTTGGTTCTGTCGCTGGTGATGGTCATCGCCAGTCAGTTAATTGCACGTGATAAAACTCAGGGGACGTTAAAATGAAAAAATGGTCACGCCACCTGCTCGCGGCGGGCGCTCTGGCAATCGGCATGAGCGCCGCCCACGCGGACGACAGCAAAACGCTCTACTTCTACAACTGGACCGAATATGTGCCGCCGGGCCTGCTGGAGCAGTTCACCAAAGAGACCGGCATCAAGGTTATCTACTCGACCTACGAGTCGAACGAAACCATGTACGCCAAGCTCAAGACCTATAAAGACGGGGCGTACGACCTGGTCGTCCCGTCGACCTACTTCGTCGACAAGATGCGTAAAGAAGGCATGCTGCAGAAGATCGATAAGAGCAAGCTGACTAACTTCAGCAACCTCGATCCGCAGATGCTGAACAAACCGTTCGACCCGAATAACGACTACTCCATCCCCTACATCTGGGGGGCGACGGCCATCGGCGTCAACAGCGACGCTATCGATCCGAAAACCGTCACCAGCTGGGCCGACCTGTGGAAGCCGGAATACAAAAGCAGCCTGCTGCTGACCGACGACGCGCGCGAAGTGTTCCAGATAGCGCTGCGTAAGCTGGGCTATTCCGGCAACACTACCGACCCGAAAGAGATTGAAGCCGCCTATAACGAGCTGAAAAAACTGATGCCCAACGTCGCGGCGTTTAACTCCGATAACCCGGCGAACCCGTATATGGAAGGCGAAGTGAACCTCGGCATGGTATGGAACGGTTCGGCTTACGTCGCCCGCCAGGCTGGTACGCCGCTGGAAGTGATCTGGCCGAAAGAAGGCGGCATCTTCTGGATGGACAGCCTGTCGATCCCGGCAAATGCGAAAAACGTCGACGGCGCGCTGAAGCTGATTAACTTCCTGCTACGCCCGGATGTCGCCAAGCAGGTCGCGGAAACCATCGGCTACCCCACGCCAAACCTGGCGGCGCGCAAAATGCTCAGCCCGGCCGTGGCCAACGATAAATCGCTCTATCCGGACGCCGCCACCATCGAGAAAGGCGAATGGCAAAATGACGTCGGCAGCGCCAGCGCTATTTATGAAGAGTATTACCAGAAGCTGAAAGCGGGCCGCTAATCCCGCCGGGCGGAACCGCGGTTCCGCCCTTTTTTTGCTCTCACTTTAGCCCCTCAGCGCGCGCCAGAGGATCGCCGGCAGCTTGCGCCAGCGCGGCCGATGGTAAAAATCCACTAGCCGCTGCGCCACCGCTTCCTGCCCCCGGTGAGTAATAAACCAGGGCGGCAGGGGCATCAGCGTCAGTTCGCCATGCCACAGACTGCGCGGAAACGGCCGAAACGGCGCCTCAATCACCGTGCGCTCGGTTTTCTCCAGCATAAAGCTGTTATGCACCTTGCCCCGCCCGCTCTGAATATCGTCGAGCCTGTGGCCGGGAAACGCCCCCCACGGGCAGGGAGCTAACAGGAAGGCCACCCCGCTCCAGCAGTTGATCGCCACCGTGCCATAGCGCAGCTCGGCGATCAGCGCGTTAAAACGCTTACGCCCAATCGCCTTGCGGGTGCGCGGGTGGATCACAATATTGGCCCCCAGCGTGCCCTGCAGCCGCTGATTGGCATAGCCGATCGCCTGGCGCAAAAAGCTTTCCGCGCTGTCGGCCTCAAGGCGGGTGATCGACAGCCCCGGGCCAAAGACCTCCTGCTGGCAGAAGTCCGGATCATCCTCGGTGTTCGCCACAATCAACGGCAGCGCGTCGCCGCGGGCTATCTCCAGCGGCTGACGGGCGCGCAGGCGAAAGTCAGTCAGCCGGTTTTCCGCGCCGGGGTAATAGTCCGGACGGGTATTGGCGGCGATCAGCCGGTACAGCTGATTAAGCAGGGCCGACGCCGGCTCCCAGCCCTGCTGCAGGATCAGCACCTGGCTGGCCACGCAGTTAAACCCGCCATTGTTCATCTTCTGCGTCGCCAGCTGCTGCGCCTGAAAAGCGATATCCGCCTCGCTCCACGGACCGGGGACGATAATGGTAGGGCTGACGCCGCCCAGCTCCGAGGTCACCCGACGCGGGTTCAGCGGCGTCCCGGCGGCCCGACGCTGGCGAGCCGCCTCACCATCGCCCCAGACGATAGCGTCATGGCTCTCCCGCGAGCCGGTGATATGGATCTCATCGACAGCGGGATGGGTGGTCAGCCACGCCCCCGCCTGGGCGTCGCCGGTGACGATGCGGAGCGCATCCATGGCGATCAGCGGCGCCAGAGCCTGAGCCAACAGATCGTGCAGATAATCATTCACCGGGTTGAGCTTCAGCAGGCAGACCTGATTTTCAATAAACAGTTTGTGTAATACGTCCAGCGGCGCGATAGAGGCCACATTCCCGGCGCCGAGCACCAGCGCCAGCTTGCCCTGCCGCGCGGCCGGCGGGATATCGTATGCGGCTGCCGCGCAGCGATCGAGATTGGCCCGGGTGACCCCCGGCTGCATCCAAATTTCAGCGCGAACACCAGACAGCAACAGTCGATCCCAGAGCGTGCCGGGCACCACCCGCAGCGCAAGGCGGCCGTCCGCCAGCGTCCGCAGCGGGATCCGCCGGAGAAAGGTTTTCTCCTCCAGCTGCTCCAGGGTGGCGATAAGCCCGTTGCAGCCGACCATCAGCGCGCAGGGGCCTGCCAGCCACTCTTCGCCCGTCAGCAGATCGCCTGGCGGTAGCCCTTTGGCCCTCGCCGCCGCCTCCACCCACGCAGGAGCAATTGAAGCCAGGGCATCCTTGATCTGGCGCAGGAGCGCCAGACGACGATTCACTGAGGTCTCCGCCCAGCGCTGGCGCGCCGCCGACAAGGCGTGCAGCGCTGCGTCATACTGAGAGCAGGTCGTCAGACCGGGTCGCGCGTGGCTCATTTTCCCTCACTCATTAAAATCTCTCCATAGGCCTGGCGCAGCTGATTCTTGAGCACCTTGCCCGTGGCGCTGACCGGTAGCGCATCGACAAATATCACCCGGTCCGGGATCTGCCATTTGGGCACCCGTTTCTCAAACCAGGCCAGCAGATCGCTCTCTTCCACTTCGCCCCCTTCCACGCGAACGCACAGCAGCACCGGCCGCTCGTCCCAGCGCGGGTGGCGGGCGGCGATGGCCGCCGCGCTGCGCACCGCCTGATGCGCGATGGCGATATTCTCCAGCTCAACGGTGGAGATCCACTCGCCGCCGGACTTGATGATATCCTTTGCCCGATCGCTGATCACCAGATAACCATTGGCGTCGAGCGTACCGATATCGCCGGTATCAAACCAGCCTGCCGCGGTCAGGGCGCTTTCGTCCTGGCCATAGTACTGCTCCACCACCCAGTGCCCTCTGACCTGCAGATATCCCTGACTTTGACCGTCCATCGGCAGTGGGTCGCCCTCGACGTCCACCACCTGTAGCTCGATGCCAAAAATAGGCCGCCCCTGACCGGTACGCTGTTTTTGCTGCTCCGGCGCCGGGAGTGCGTCATGTTTGCTCAACAGCGTGTTAATGGTGCCGATGGGCGATGTTTCGGTCATTCCCCAGGCGTGGATCAGCGTAATGCCGTAATCGTGCTGAAAGGCCTCCATCATCGACGGCGGCAGCGCGGAGCCCCCGACAAACGCACGTTTAAAATCAGGCAGCCGCATGTCCGACCGTCGCATCGCCGCCAACAGACCGGCCCAGATCACCGGCACGCCGAACGCCACCGTCACCTTCTCGGCGGCCAGCAGCTGCAGCAGGCTGTCGCCATCGAGGTGCGGCCCCGGCAGCACCAGCCGCGCGCCGACCATGGCGGCGATAAACGGCGTCCCCCACGCGTTGACATGGAACATCGGCACCACCGGCAACAGGCTATCCCTGGCCGAGATCCCGGCGGCGTCCGGCTGATTGCCGCTCAGGGCATGCAGGACCAGCGAACGATGGGTATTCAACACCCCTTTCGGTCGGCCGGTGGTCCCCGAGGTGTAGCAGAGCGAGGCCGGCGTCAGTTCATTGAGCGGCGGCCAGCGATAGTCTGCCATCCCCTGCTGCAACAGTTCGTCAAAAAACAGCAACGAGGGCAGCTGGCTGAGCGCCGCTTCGCTGCGGGGCGCCATCAGCACGACGTGTTTCACCGTCGGCAGCTGCGGCAGGAGCTGCGCCACCAGCGGCAAAAAGGTCTGGTCAAAGAACAGCACCTCGTCGGCAGCGTCGTTGAGGATATACCGCAGATGGTCAACCGACAGCCGCGGATTGACGGTGTGCGTCACCCAGCCGCCGGAGGCGACGGCAAAATAGATCTCCAGGTGGCGGCGATTGTTCCATGCGAGGGTGGCGCAGCGGGCGCCCGGCGGCAGCCCCAGCGACGCCAGCGCCGATGCCAGCCGCTGAGCGCGGCTGGCCACTTCCCCCCAGCTGCTGCGCTCCTTCTCACTGCCGGCGCCCACCGAGACAATCTCCGTCTCGCTGTGGTATTGCGCCGCATGGCTGAGCAGCGCGGTGGTAGTGAGATCCTGATAAATCATCGGTGACGGCATGGCGGGGTCTCCTTTACAGACTTCCGGGCGGGGGAACAGGGTCGCGGCGCGAACGTGCGGACGCCTATTGAATCTGGTCTACATTTGCCGGTCTGCACAAAAAAACGTACGGAAATCAGCGGTCACGCACAAAATTATCGCGGGTAATCGCTCAGAAAGGAGAAGCCGAGAATGATATGATGAAGGGCATTGCCCGGCGCCGGTCCGGGCGATATCGCCAGAGCGACCGCCGGGGACTGACGATAGCCTGGAGTACGTGATGCGCGCCTCAGAGGAAAGCGGCTCAGCGTCGCCCGCCGTCGCGCTGGCCCTTGTCCTTCCCTTTTTCGGCTCGCCGTTGCACAAAATCTTCAATGATGCCGAAGAGCCCGTTGAGGGGTTTCCACAGCACCACCAGCAGCAGCATGGGGCCGTATACCCGCACACCGCCCGTCGCGACCTGACCGGTGAACAGCAGGGCTAAGCCATCCAGCAGCAGGCACAACGCGCTGCCGGTGCCGATCAACAGGCACAGCAGGAAGAGGATCGGTCGGCTATCGGCGTATTCAGGTAGCGCACGCTGGCTCCAGACGCCAATGATAATGGCCGCGATCAAGGCGATCGATGCAATGACCAGGGGATGATGCATGGTCTGACTCCTGTCATGACGTGACATCCTTGTCAACAGCGCTGCCGGAAGCGGTGGGCGTCGCCCTGACCCCCGGCAGGCTGATTCAGTTTACAGCGCGTTTTCCTGCAGCAGCTTATCGATAAAGGCGGGTACCACTTCGCTTGCCAGCCCGTAGTGCTTTTCGGCAAACTCGCTGCCCACCTGGCTGGGCTCGAGGTTCAGTTCAACAGTATGGGCGCCGTGCAGTCGCGCCTCGTGCACAAAGCCGGCCGCCGGATAGACGTGGCCGGAGGTGCCGATGGCGATAAAGATATCCGCTTCGGCCAGCGCGCTGTAGATCTCGTCCATCCCAAGCGGCATTTCGCCAAACCAGACCACGTGCGGACGCAGCGCCGCCGGGAACTGGCAGCAGTGGCATTTGTCCTCTGCGGTGACGTCCCCGGTCCACTCCAGCACCTGGCCGCTCCACGAACAGCGCACCTTCAGCAGCTCGCCGTGCATATGGATCACCCGGCGGTTGCCGGCGCGTTCATGCAGATTATCGATATTCTGGGTGACCAGCAGAAAATGGTCGCCCAGCAGATCCTCCAGACGCGCCAGCGCCAGATGCGCCGCGTTCGGCGCGATCTCCGGACTCTGCAGCTGACGACGGCGGGCGTTGTAGAACGCCTGCACCAGCGCCGGGTCGCGGGCGAAGCCTTCCGGCGTCGCCACATCTTCCACCCGATGCTCTTCCCACAGGCCATCGGCCGCGCGGAAAGTTTTGATCCCCGACTCCGCCGATATGCCCGCGCCGGTTAACACCACCACTCTCGGTTTGGCCATCGCTTCAGGCTTCATCCTGTCCTCCCTAAAGAAAATCCGCTGACGCAGACGGTCACGCAACTGACGTTTATTGCGACGAAAACGGCTCAATCGATGTAAACGGCGCGACTGCATAGCTACCTCTGTGGTTAATGGCTCAGATGAAGGAAGGCCGCACCGCGCATTCCCCCGGCATCGCCGTGGCGCGCGCGCTCAATGCGCGGTACCCTGGCGACCGGCAGAAGATGGCGCGGCAATCGCTGCGCCAGCCCTTCGCTAATGGCCGTAAAGTTAGATAATCCACCGCCGAGCACCAGCAAATCCGGGTCGACAATGGTCAGTATATTTCCCAGACACACCGCCAGCAGATCGAGATAGCGCTCGACGTGCGCCTGGGCGCGGGGATCGTGCTGCTGCCACTGCGCCACAATCTCCGGCGAGGTAAGCGGTTGCTGATAAAAATGTTCATACAGCCAGGCGAAACCGCGGCCGGAGAGATAATTTTCAATGCAGCCCAGCTGGCCGCAGCCGCAGCGAAGCAGCGGAAAATCACGCCCGACCACCTCCAGGGCATCCACCGGCAGACGAATATGACCAAACTCGCCGGTGATATAGCTATGTCCGGTAATCGATTTACCGTTCAACACCAGGCCGCCGCCCACGCCGGTGCCGAGGATCAGCCCCATCACCAGCGGGTATTGCGTAAACTCATCGTCCCACGCTTCCGACAGCGCGAAGCAGTTGGCGTCATTATCGAGGCGCACATCGCGCCCCAGTCGCGCGCTGAGGTCGGCGCGCAGCGGCCGGCCGCTGGCGGCAGGCACGTTAGCGGCATACAGCGTGCCGTCCGCCGTTTCCGGCATCCCCGGGATACCGATCCCAACCGTCCCCTGCCGGTCGAAGCGCGCATCGGCCTCGCGGACCAGCGCCTCCACCGCCTGGAGAAAATCCTCATAACTGCTTTTCGGCGTGGCGACGCGTTTTTCCCACTGCAGCCGCCGCTCCTGATTAAATACGCCCAGCGCTATCTTGCTGCCGCCAATGTCAAATCCATAGTACATTTCAGCAATTCCTCTTGTGTCGTCAGCCAGGCCGACGATGACGATAAATTACTGGCCACTCAGCACCCTCGCCGGGTCGATACGGCTGGCGCGGCGGGCGGGATACCAGCTGGCCAGCAAACTCAGCAACAGTGCTGTCACCAGCACATAAAAGACGTCCAGCCAGTGCAGTTCAGACGGCAGGAAGTCAATAAAATAGATGTCGCCGGAGAGGAATTTATGCCCAATCAGGTATTCGATGCCGTTGATGATTGACGTCAGATTCAACGCGCAGATCACGCCGATCACCACCCCGAACAGGCTGCCTACCGATCCGGCTAATAAACCATACCACACGAAAATCGCGCGAATTAAGCCGTCTTTTGCGCCAAGCGTGCGCAGCACCGCAATATCGCCGCTTTTGTCTTTGACCGCCATCACCAGCGTCGAGACGATGTTGAAGCAGGCCACGCCGATCACCAGCACCATCGCCAGGTACATAATGGCGCGGATCATCTGGATATCGCGATACATATAGCCGTAGGTGCCAATCCAGCTCTTGATGTAGACGTAGCTGTTGGTCACCTCGCCGGCGTCGCGCACCAGCTTGTTAGCATGGAAAACGTCGGTGACCTTGATGGCGATGCCGGTCACGCTGCCGCCCATCTCCAGGTACTGCTGCGCATCCTGCATCGGGATCATGGCAAAACTATGATCGAGCTGGCCGCTCAGCTGTAAAATACCGGTCACATGCAGCCTGACGCGTTTCGGCTGCAGCAGTTGATGGTCGGCGTCGGCGTTAGGGATCATGATCGACACCCAGTCCCCCTGCTTCACGTGCAGGGCATCGGCGACGCCTTTACCCAGAATCACCTGCTGTTCGCCGGCCTTGAAGCCGGCCCACGCGTTATTCTGCACAAAGGTGGGCAGCGCGCTGAGCCGGGTTTCCTGCTGCGGGTCGACCCCTTTCACCTGGATGGCGCGCATATTGCTGCCGCTCTCCACCAGGCCGGTGAAGTTAATATAGGGCGCCGCCGCGACAATCCCCTTCACCTTCTGCACCTTTGCCAGCGCCTCCTGCCAGTTATTCCACGGCTGGTTCACGGGTTCGATTTCACCGTGCGGCACCACCGCCAGCACGCGGTGGTTCAGCTCGCGCTCAAAGCCGTTCATCGCGCTGAGACCGACGATCAGCACCGCCACCCCCAGCGCAATGCCGATGGTGGAGATCACCGAGATCAGCGACACCATGCCGCCGCGCCGCCGGCCGCGGCTGAAACGCAATGCAATTAATAACGATAACGGAGAGGCCATTACTCGGCCCCCATCAGGGTCAGGTCGGCGGTCAGGCGGCCATCGCGCATCTCCAGCTGGCGGCTCATCCGCTTCGCCAGCTGCAGGTCGTGGGTCACCACCAGAAACGCGGTGCGCTGCGCGAGGTTCAGTTCGCCCAGCAGCTGGAAGATGCTGTCCGCGTTGCGGGCGTCGAGGTTACCGGTCGGCTCATCCGCCAATACCAGCCGCGGTTTGTTCACCAGCGCGCGGGCAATCGCCACCCGCTGGCGTTCGCCGCCGGAGAGCTCCGACGGACGGTGATGGCTGCGGTGTTCAAGCCCGACCGCATGCAGCATCGCTTTCGCCTGACGTTCAATGTCCGCCGGCTTCTTTTTGCCAATCAGCAGCGGCATCGCCACGTTTTCCAGCGCGCTAAAGTCCGGCAGCAGATGGTGGAACTGATAGATAAAGCCCAGCTCGCGGTTGCGCAGGTCGGCGCGCGCGGCGGTAGAGAGCTTGCTCATCGGCTGGCCGGAGAAAATCACGTCGCCAGAGGTGGGCGTATCGAGGCCGCCCAGCAGATGCAGCAGGGTACTTTTACCGGAGCCGGAGGTGCCGACGATGGCCATCATCTCGCCTTCATCAATGCTGAAGCTGACATTGTGCAGGACATCGGTTTGCACATTGCCTTCCTGATAGCGTTTGCACAGGTTGTCGCATTGCAGCAGGATCTTATTCATAACGTAAAGCCTCAGCGGGTTGAGTGGCGGCAGCGCGCCAGGAAGGGTACAACGTAGACAACAATGCCAGCGCCATCGCCACCAGGGCGATCACGACGACCTGCAGCGGCTCAATCGCCACCGGCAGCGCCGCGCCGTCAAGGAAGGCGCCGATGATCGGCATTAAATTATTCAACTGGCTGGCCAGCAGCGCGCCAAGCACGGCTCCCAGCAGCGCGCCGACGATCCCGGCGCTGGCGCCCTGCACCATAAAGACGGCCATAATCTGTCGCGGCGTCAGCCCCTGGGTCTGCAGGATCGCCACTTCGCCCTGCTTCTCCATCACCATCATCCCCAGCGAGGTAATAATATTGAAGGCCGCGACGGCGACGATCAGGCTGAGCAGCAGGCCCATCATATTTTTCTCCATACGCACCGCCTGGAACAGTTCGCCCTTGCGCTCGCGCCAGTCCTGCCACTGGGTGCCCGACGGCAGCGTCTGCTGGCTGAGGGTATCCACTTGCAGCGGTTTATCCAGCCACAGGCGCCAGCCGGTGATATTCCCCAGCGGGTAGCGCATTAAACGGGAAGCATCGTCGATGTTGGTCAGCATCTGATAACCATCGACTTCGCTGTTGGCGGCGAAGGTGCCGATGACTGTAAACAGACGCTGGCTCGGCACGCGCCCCATCGGCGTAAACTGGCTGGCGGAGGGGACCATCACGCGAATTTTATCGCCGCGATTCACCCCCAGCTGGCCCGCCAGCTGCTCGCCGAGAATCACGTTATATTTGCCCGCCTGCAGATCGCTCTGTTTGACGTTCACCAGGTACGGTGTCAGGGGATCGTTCTGCGCCGGGTCGATGCCCAGCATCACGCCGACCGCCACGCTGCGCGCGCTCTGCAGCACCACGTCGCCGGTGGTGATCGGCGCCACGCGGGTGACGCCCTGGAGTTTCGCCTCGCGCTCCGGCAGCTGTTGGGGATTCACCGAACCCTGTTTGGCGCTAAGAATGGCCTGGGGCATCAGCCCCAGGATGTTGTTTTGCAGTTCGCGTTCAAAGCCGTTCATCACCGACAGGACCGTCACCAGCGCCATGACGCCGAGGGTAATACCGATGGTGGAAAGCCAGGAGACGAAACGACCGAAGCGGTCGGCTGCGCGCCCGCGCATATAGCGCAGGCCGATAAAGAGTGCGGCAGGTTGGTACATGTCATCCATCTGGTTGCTGATAGCCGATTCCCGAGTATATAAGCGATTAGGGGCAGCGTAAATGACTGATACCTGACGACTTTATTAGCAATAATCCTAAAAATCAAGCAAATACAAACGGATAGATAAGTACTTACTTATTAATCTTTACGCTTATCGACAGCGCTGACCTTTCTTCACTCAACACGCGATGGCAATTCGGGTTGGCGAATCCAGACCAATCGCGGATAATCTCACTATTGAATATCAGCGAGTTGCCCTCCATATCGGCAGAGCGAATCCCTAAGAGACCATGAAACCGTCTATGCCTGAACAATATCGATACTCATTGCCGGTGAAAGCCGGTGACCAGCGCCAGCTTGGCGAGTTGACCGGCGCAGCCTGCGCCACCCTGGTGGCGGAGATGGCCGAACGCCACAAGGGTCCGGTGGTGCTGGTGGCGCCTGACATGCAAAACGCGCTGCGTCTGAACGACGAGATCAGGCAGTTCACCGACAGCCTGGTGATGGGGCTGGCGGACTGGGAAACGCTCCCTTACGACAGCTTCTCGCCGCATCAGGACATCATCTCCTCCCGTCTTGCCACCCTTTACCAGTTACCCACTATGCGGCGCGGCGTGCTGATCGTCCCGGTCAGCACGCTGATGCAGCGCGTCTGTCCGCACAGCTTCCTTCACGGCCACGCGTTGGTGATGAAAAAGGGTCAGCGCCTGTCGCGCGATGCGCTGCGCGATCAGCTCGAGGGGGCCGGCTACCGCCATGTCGATCAGGTGATGGAGCATGGCGAATACGCCACCCGCGGCGCGCTGCTCGACCTGTTCCCGATGGGCAGCGACCAGCCCTACCGCCTCGATTTCTTTGACGATGAAATCGACAGCCTGCGCCTGTTCGACGTCGACAGCCAGCGCACGCTGGAGGAAGTGGCGGCCATTAACCTGCTGCCAGCGCACGAATTCCCCACCGACCAGACCGCCATCGAGCTGTTCCGCAGTCAGTGGCGCGACCGCTTTGAGGTGAAACGCGATGCCGAGCATATCTATCAGCAGGTCAGTAAAGGGACGCTGCCTGCCGGTATCGAATACTGGCAGCCGCTGTTCTTCAGCGAGCCGCTGCCGCCGTTATTTAGCTATTTCCCGGCCAGCACGCTGATCGTCAACACCGGCGATCTCGAGGCCAGCGCGGAGCGTTTCCAGAATGAAGCCCGCGCCCGCTTTGAAAACCGCGGCGTCGATCCGATGCGCCCGCTCCTGCCGCCGGAACTGCTGTGGCTGCGCAGCGATGAGCTATTCAGCGAACTGAAAAAGTGGCCGCGCGTTCAGCTGAAAACCGAGCGCCTGGCGGAAAAAGCAGCGAATACCAACCTGGGCTACCAGACGCTGCCGGACCTCGCCGTCCAGGCGCAAAACAAAGCGCCGCTGGATAATCTGCGCCGCTTCCTCGACGCGTTTGCCGGCCCGGTGATTTTCTCCGTTGAAAGCGAGGGTCGCCGGGAAGCGCTGAGCGAAATGCTGGCGCGGATCAAAATTGCGCCGAAACACCTGCTGCGCCTGGAGGAAGCCACCGGCAACGGGCGCTATCTGATGATTGGCGCCGCCGAGCACGGGTTTATCGACAGCCAGCGCGGCCTGGCGCTGATTTGCGAGAGCGACCTGCTCGGCGAGCGCGTAGCGCGCCGTCGTCAGGATTCCCGTCGCACCATTAACCCTGACACGCTAATTCGCAACCTTGCCGAACTGCATATCGGCCAGCCGGTCGTTCACCTGGAACACGGCGTGGGCCGCTATGCGGGGATGACCACCCTGGAGGCGGGCGGCATCACCGGCGAATACCTGATGCTGACCTACGCCAACGATGCCAAATTATACGTTCCGGTCTCCTCGCTGCATCTTATCAGTCGCTACGCCGGCGGAGCGGAAGAGAACGCGCCCCTGCACAAGCTGGGCGGCGATGCCTGGACCCGGGCGCGGCAAAAAGCGGCCGAGAAGGTACGCGACGTAGCGGCCGAACTGCTGGATATCTACGCCCAGCGCGCGGCGAAAGCCGGGTTTGCCTTTAAACACGACCGCGAACAGTATCAGCTGTTCTGCGACGGTTTCCCGTTTGAAACCACGCCGGATCAGGCGCAGGCGATCAACGCCGTCCTCAGCGATATGTGCCAGCCGCTAGCCATGGACCGCCTGGTGTGTGGCGATGTGGGCTTCGGCAAGACCGAAGTGGCCATGCGCGCCGCCTTCCTCGCCGTGGAGAACCACAAACAGGTGGCGGTACTGGTGCCGACCACCCTGCTGGCTCAGCAGCACTATGACAACTTCCGCGATCGTTTCGCCAACTGGCCGGTACGCATCGAAATGCTCTCCCGCTTCCGCAGCGCTAAAGAGCAGGCGCAGATCCTCGAGCAGGCCGCGGAAGGCAAAATTGATATCTTGATCGGCACCCATAAGCTGCTGCAGAGCGAGGTGAAGCTGCGCGATCTGGGGCTGCTGATCGTCGACGAAGAGCACCGGTTTGGCGTGCGGCATAAAGAGCGCATCAAAGCGATGCGCGCCGATGTCGATATCCTGACCCTCACCGCCACGCCGATCCCGCGAACGCTGAACATGGCGATGAGCGGGATGCGGGATCTGTCGATCATCGCCACGCCGCCGGCGCGCCGCCTGGCGGTAAAGACCTTCGTTCGCGAATACGATGCGCTGGTCGTGCGCGAGGCGATCCTGCGTGAAACGCTGCGCGGCGGCCAGGTTTACTACCTGTTTAATGACGTCGAGAACATCCAGAAAGCCGCCGACAAGCTGGCGGAGCTGGTGCCTGAGGCGCGGATCGCCATCGGCCACGGTCAGATGCGGGAGCGCGAGCTGGAGCGGGTGATGAATGACTTCCATCACCAGCGCTTCAATGTGCTGGTGTGCACCACCATCATCGAAACCGGGATCGACATTCCCACCGCCAACACCATCATTATCGAACGCGCCGACCACTTTGGCCTCGCCCAGCTGCACCAGCTGCGCGGCCGCGTTGGCCGCTCCCATCACCAGGCCTATGCCTGGCTGCTGACGCCGCATCCGAAGGCGATGACCACCGATGCGCAAAAGCGCCTCGAAGCCATTGCCTCGCTGGAAGATCTTGGCGCCGGCTTTGCGCTGGCGACCCACGATCTGGAGATCCGCGGCGCCGGGGAGCTGCTGGGCGAAGATCAGAGCGGTCAGATGGAGACCATCGGCTTCTCCCTGTATATGGAGCTGCTGGAGAATGCGGTAGATGCCCTGAAAGCCGGGCGCGAGCCGTCGCTGGAAGATCTCACCAGCCAGCAGACAGAAGTCGAACTGCGCATGCCTTCCCTGCTGCCTGATGATTTCATCCCCGACGTCAATACCCGTCTGTCGTTCTATAAGCGCATTGCCAGCGCCAAAAACGAACAGGATCTGGAGGAGATCAAAGTCGAGCTGATCGATCGTTTTGGCCGCCTGCCCGACGCCGCCCGCAACCTGCTGGATATCGCCCTTCTGCGTCAGCAGGCGCAGAAGCTGGGGATCCGTAAGCTGGAGAGCAATGAAAAAGGCGGTGTGATCGAATTTAACGAGAAAAACAACGTCAATCCGGTGTGGTTGATCGGCCTGCTGCAGAAGCAGCCGCAGCACTTCCGCCTGGACGGGCCGACGCGCCTGAAGTTCATGCAGGATCTCGAGGAGCGTAAGACGCGGATGGATTGGGTTCGCCAGTTCATGCGCCAGCTGGAAGAGAACGCCGTCGCCTGATCGCAGGGAGATACGGCCGGTACGCCGTATCTCCCTTTTCACATATCTGGCAATCTTTACAAACATTTTGCAATCCACCTGGATTTCCCCACACAGACTCACGCCATAATCTCATCTCCTTTTTCATATAAAAATAACCAGTTATATATTTTGGAGTTATGGTAATGAGAAACCGTTTCCCCCTGGCGCTGGCGCTGGTCGCGCTGGTTGCCGCGCTGGCGCTGCCTGCGCGCGCTAACACCTGGCCCCTTCCCCCGCCGGGCAGCCGGCTGGTGGGGCAGAATCAGTTCCATGTGGTGCAGGATAACGGCGGTTCGCTGGAGGCGATTGCCAAAAAGTACAATGTCGGCTTTCTGGCCCTGCTGCAGGCCAATCCCGGGGTGGACCCCTATGTTCCGCGCGCCGGCAGCGTGCTGACTATCCCCCTGCAGACGCTGCTGCCCGATGCGCCGCGCGAAGGGCTGGTGATTAACCTTGCCGAACTGCGCCTCTACTATTATCCGCCGGGCAAGAATGAAGTGACCGTCTACCCGATCGGCATCGGCCAACTGGGCGGAACCACCATCACACCGACGATGGTCACCACCGTGTCCGACAAGCGGGCTAATCCGACCTGGACGCCAACCGCTAACATTCGCGCACGCTACAAAGCGATGGGGATTGAGCTGCCGGCGGTGGTGCCTGCCGGTCCTGACAACCCGATGGGCCATCACGCTATCCGCCTTGCCGCCTATGGCGGAGTCTATCTCCTGCACGGCACCAATGCCGATTTCGGCATCGGCATGCGCGTCAGCTCCGGCTGTATTCGTCTGCGCGACAACGATATCAAGGCGCTGTACAACGCGATCTCGCCGGGCACGAAGGTGAATATTATCAACACGCCGATTAAGGCGTCGGTGGAGCCGGACGGCCGCCGTCTGGTCGAAATCCACCAGCCGCTGTCTGAGCATATTGATGACGACCCGCAGACCCTGCCTATTACACTTAACGCGGCCATGAAGGCGTTCAAACAGGCGCCGCAGACCGACGGCACGGTAATGGAGCGCGCGATGAATTACCGCTCGGGCATGCCCATTGACGTTACCCGTCATGCCGACCCTGGTCCGCAGTCGCTGTAACCTCACGCTGCAGAAAACAAAAAACCCGCCTGACGGCGGGTTTTTTGTTGGCAAGGGTCAAACAGGGGTACAACAGGGTCTTACTCATCGCTGACCGGTGAAGGGGGCCGGGCAGCGACGCATCGGGTTTACTTGTAGATAACCGCGGTACCGTGAAGAGTATTCGGACCAGTTACCGAAGTAATACGGTATGAGGTGGCGCCCATTTCATCCGCTTTCTGCGCCAGCTGGTCTTCCAGCGACCCCAGGTTAGTCCCTGCGGACGCAGAGATGGTGCCCACTTTATGCTGGCCGGCTGGGGTGGACTGCACCTCAACAGCGGCAAAGCTGGCGAAAGAGAGGGAGCTAAGCACGGCGGCAATAGCCAGAGTATTAACGGTTTTCATGATTATTATACCTATGCAGATGAATTTTATAGTAGGGTCGTAAGCATTAACTTAACGATCGATAGGTAAATAATAATGTGATCTAAGTCACACGTCAACGCATTTTTATAACGATCGTTTAACTATTTATAAAATGCTTAATTTTCATACGCATATGAATTATTTATTTTTGAACCAACAGCGCTGGCCCCGGCGATCGTTTATTTTTATAATGGCCATTCACCAAACCAACATAGGTACAACGGCATCATGACAACTGACGTTCAAAGTTGCGCCAAAAAAAGCCGTGGCCGACCGAAGGTGTTCGACAGGGATGCGGCGCTGGACAAAGCCATGACACTCTTCTGGCAGCACGGCTATGAGGCGACCTCGCTCGCCGATCTGGTCGAGGCGACAGGAGCAAAAGCCCCCACCCTGTATGCGGAATTTGTGAATAAAGAAGGACTGTTCCGCGCAGTATTGGATCGTTACATTTCGCGCTTTGCCGCGAAGCACGAAGCCGTGCTGTTTGCTGAGGGAAAAACCGTCGATCGGGCGTTGCGCGACTACTTCACCGCGGTCGCCACCTGCTTTACCAGCAAAGAGACGCCGGCCGGCTGCTTTATCATCAATACCTCCGCCGCGCTGGCCGCCTCCTCGACGGATATCGCCAACACCATCAAATCCCGCCATGCGATGCAGGAGCAGGCGCTAACCCAGTTTCTGCAGCAGCGGCAAGCGCAGGGCGAACTGCCTGCGGGCCGCGACGTGGCGCAGCTCGCGCAGTTTCTCAACTGTGTCCTGCAGGGGATGTCCATCAGCGCACGGGAAGGCGCCGATTTCGACAAACTGATGCAAATCACTGACACCACTCTCCGTCTCTGGCCGCTGGTCCTCGAGTCCTGATGCGCCCCGCTTCCGGCGGTATTCTGCCGCCGGAACCGCCCGCCGTTTCGCTTTACCCCCACAAAATAGATTGATTTTTATTACCTTTTCTCGCGCAGGATAAACGCAAATGATATTGATTGCGATATTCATTATGTGCAAAATCCTTTTTTGAGTTTTTCCAGATGTTTCGCATTGTAACGAATACCGGCCGACGCCGGCCCATAACAACGACAAAGCAACTTGCTCATAAAAGGAATGGATATGAAAAAGCGCCTCTGGGTGCTCCACCCTCTGCTGCTGGCCAGCGCGCTGCCTGCGCTGGCGGCTCAATCTGATGAAGACAGCATCATCGTTAGCGCGAACCGCACCCACCGCACCGTGGCCGAGATGGCCCAAACCACCTGGGTCATTGAGGGCCAGGAGATTGAGCAGCAGGTCCAGGGCGGGAAAGAGTTCAAAGACGTGCTGGCGCAGCTGATCCCGGGCATCGATGTCAGCAGCCAGGGGCGCACCAATTACGGGATGAACATGCGCGGGCGCGCCATCGTCGTGCTGATTGACGGCGTCCGGCTCAACTCCTCACGCACCGACAGTCGCCAGCTCGACGCCATCGATCCGTTCAACATCGAACATATCGAAGTGATCTCCGGGGCGACCTCACTGTACGGCGGCGGCAGTACCGGCGGACTTATCAACATCGTCACCAAAAAAGGGCAGCAGGATCGGCAGGTCGATCTTGAGGTGGGCAGCAAGAGCGGGTTTGCGAACAGCAACGATCATGATGAGCGCGTCGCAGCGGCCGTCAGCGGCGGGACAGACCACGCGTCCGGGCGTTTATCGGTAGCCTATCAGCGTTTCGGCGGCTGGTACGACGGCAACAACGATGCGCTGCTCCTCGATAACACCCAAACGGGGCTCCAGCACTCTGACCGTCTGGACGTCATGGGAACGGGGACGATCGAGATCGACGACTACCGCCAGCTGCAGCTGGTCACCCAGTATTATAAAAGCCAGGGCGATGATGACTATGGCCTGTGGCTCGGAAAGAATATGTCCGCGGTGACCAGCGGCGGCAAAGCGTACACCACCGATGGGCTCAATTCCGATCGTATCCCCGGCACCGAGCGCCATCTGATCAGCCTCCAGTACTCCGATGCCGACTTCTTCGGTCAGAATCTGGTGAGCCAGGTGTACTATCGCGATGAATCCCTCACCTTCTATCCGTTCCCGACGCTCAGCAAAGGCCAGGTCAGCAGTTTCTCCTCGTCGCAGCAGGATACCGATCAGTATGGGGCAAAGCTGACCCTGAACAGTCAGCCGCTGGCGGGCTGGGATCTTACCTGGGGTCTCGACGCCGATCATGAGACCTTCAATGCCAATCAGATGTTCTTCGATCTGCAACAATCGCTGGCTTCCGGCGGGCTGCACAACGAATCGATCTACACCACCGGCCGCTACCCGGGATACAGCATCTCCAACGTCGCGCCGTTCCTGCAGTCAAGCTACGATCTGAACGATATCTTTACCATCAGCGGCGGGGTTCGCTACCAGTGGACCGAAAACCGGGTTGACGACTTTGTCGGCTACGCCCAGCAACAGGATATCGCCAACGGCAAAGCGCGCTCCGCCGACGCCATCAAAGGCGGCAAAACCGATTATGACAACTTCCTGTTTAACGCCGGGATCGTCGCCCATCTGACCGAGCGTCAACAGACCTGGTTTAACTTCTCGCAGGGCGTTGAGCTGCCGGATCCGGGTAAATACTATGGCATCGGGAAATACGGCGCCGCGGTCAATGGTCATCTGCCGCTGCTCTCCAGCGTCAACGTCGATGACTCGCCGCTGCAGGGGATCAAAGTTAACTCGTATGAGCTGGGCTGGCGCTACACCGGCGATAACCTGCGCACCCAGCTGGCGGCGTATTACTCGACTTCGGATAAGACCATCGTGGTCAACCGTACCGACATGACCATCGATGTTCAGTCCGACAAGCGGCGTATTTACGGCGTTGAGGGAGCGGTCGATTACTTTATTCCGGACAGCGACTGGAGCGTCGGCGGCAACTTCAACGTGCTGAAATCACAGGTGCAGACCGATGGCCGCTGGCAAAAATGGGACGTCACCCTCGCCTCGCCGTCCAAAGCCACCGCCTGGGTAGGCTGGGCGCCGGATCCGTGGAGCCTGCGCGTGCAGAGCCAGCAGGTGTTTGACCTCAGCGACGCCGCCGGCAACAAGCTGGAAGGCTATAATACCGTCGATTTTATCGGCAGTTACGCGCTGCCGGTGGGGAAACTGACCTTCAGTATCGAAAACCTGCTTAACGAAGATTATGTCACCATCTGGGGCCAGCGCGCGCCGCTGCTCTACAGCCCAACCTACGGCAGCTCGTCGCTGTATGAATATAAAGGCCGTGGCCGTACCTTCGGTCTGAATTACGCGTTAACTTTCTGACAAAAAAAAGCCCCTCAGCCTGAGCGATTGAGGGGCTAATCATTACACAAATCTGTTTTTAGATTTTGTTGTTCAGGACCAGCTGGCCGTTGTTGTCCAGCGGGATCTGGCTGCCAGGATCGTGATCCATACGGATTTTCCCCTGCTGATCGCCTATCTTATAGGTCACATCGTAGCCCAGCATTTTGTCGGATTTGTCATACACCGTTTTGCAGCGCTGCTGCGTGGTGGTGTAGGTGTCGTTATCCTGCATCGCGCCCTGGATCTGGTTACCGGCATAGCCGCCGCCCAGCGCGCCCACCACCGTCGCCACGCTGCGTCCGTGACCGCCGCCGAACTGGTGGCCAATCACCCCGCCCGCCACCGCGCCCAGCACGGAACCGGCGATGCGGTTTTCATCCTGTACCGGACGACGATGGGTCACGGTGACATTACGGCATTCCTGGCGCGGCGTTTTCACGGTTTCTTTAATCGGTGTACTGGAGACCACTTGCGCATACTGCGGGCCGCGATCTAACACGTTGAGACCAGCGACAGCTGCAACGCCCAGCGCGGCAGCCACGCCTATCCCTATACCCGCCAACATAGATTTATTCACGGGAGATCCTCCTTTGTTGCTGTTGATACAATTTTGCAACCGGACCCGGGAAGGCGCAAATCAGATAGCGGATGAAAAGTGCGAGAATTCGCTGCAAATCAAAGGGATTCAGAGGATTCCGAGCGGGATCACCGCCGGTTCAGCAGAAGAGCCCGGAGGCGCCGCCAGGGCGCGCTCCGGGTCGCGATAGCGATTAGTGCAGCTTGAGACGCGGGCGAATGATGCGGTTGATGCGACCAACCAGCATCATCAGGCCGGTTTTGAAATAGCCGTGCAGGGCGATCTGGTGCATACGGTACAGGGAGATGTACACGAAGCGCGCAATGCGCCCTTCCACCATCATCGAGCCGCGCATCAGGTTGCCCATCAGGCTGCCGACGGTGGAGTAATTGGACAGCGACACCAGCGAGCCATGGTCTTTATAGGTATACGCCTTCAGCGGTTTGCCTTTCATCTGCGCGAGGATGTTATTCAGCGCGCAGGTGGCCATCTGGTGCGCCGCCTGAGCACGCGGTGGCACAAACCCGCCTTCCGGACGGGCGCAGGAGGCGCAGTCGCCGATGGCGAAAATATCCGCGTCGCGGGTGGTCTGCAGCGTCGGCTCAACCACCAGCTGATTGATACGGTTGGTTTCCAGGCCGCCGATCTCTTTCATGAAATCTGGCGCTTTGATCCCGGCCGCCCAGACCATCAGATCCGCTTCAATATATTCGCCATCTTTGGTGTGCAGGCCGCCCGCATCGGCGCTGGTGACCATGGTCTGCGTCAGCACCCGTACGCCCAGCTTGGTCAGCTCATTGTGCGCCGCGCCGGAAATGCGCGGCGGCAGCGCAGGCAGAATGCGTTCGCCCGCTTCGACCAGCGTGACGTTCAGCGCTTCGTTGGTCAGCCCTTTGTAACCGTAGCTGTGCAGCTGTTTCACGGCATTATGCAACTCAGCGGAGAGTTCCACGCCGGTGGCGCCGCCGCCGACGATGGCAATGTTCACTTTACCGTTAGCGCCAAGGTTCGCGGAGTACTTAAGGAACAGGTTGAGCATCTCCTGATGGAAACGACGCGCCTGATGCGGGTTGTCGAGGAAAATGCAGTTCTCTTTCACCCCAGGGGTGTTAAAGTCATTCGAGGTACTGCCCAGCGCCATTACCAGCGTGTCGTACGGCAGTTTACGCTCAGCCACCAGCAGCTCGCCTTTTTCATTGCGCAGCTCGCCGAGGGTGATGGTCTTCCCTTCGCGATTGATATCGACCACCGACCCCAGCTGGAACTGGAAGCCGTGGTTGCGGGCATGGGCCAGATAGCTCAGCGCATCAACGCCTTCATCCAGAGAACCGGTGGCCACTTCGTGCAGCAGCGGCTTCCACAGATGGCTGTGGTTACGGTCCACCAGGGTGATTTTCGCTTTCTTATGGCGCCCTAACTTTTTCCCCAGCTGAGTTGCCAGTTCCAGTCCGCCTGCGCCGCCACCCACAATTACGATTTTTTTCAATGGCGTAGTCATGTGTACCCCTAAAATTATTAACCAATTGTTAAATAAAAGTTATTAAAATAGCCTTTATTTAACAACAAGTTACGTCAATGAAACCATTCAGCACTGTCGAGAATACCATGAACGGTGCATTGGTCATACCAAAATTGATGTGCATCAAGTTTTGTCGCGTATTTTTTCAGCGAAACCAATAAGTGTAGACATGAAAAAACCCGCGCGGTGAACCCGGCGCGGGTTTGGAGACAGGGGAAAAAGGCTTAACCGAGGGTTTTAAACGCTTTCAGCCGCTGCAGGTGCGGCGAGATGTTTTTAAACTTATGGGTCTGCTCTTCATCCCAGATAATTTCATAATAGTGGTGCAGAAGGTCGGCGGAACGCTGGCTGTCCAGCGCTTCGTCCTGCCGGGAAAGCACCACCAGGCAGCGATCGCGGTTCTTCTCGCGAAAGTTGGTCACGCACTTGGTGGCGATGTCAGCATACTCTTCCGGTCGGTCGATTTTGCCTTCCATATTCTCATGCGGAAACAGGTTCGGATTGAACACCGCCTGACGAATATCGCACAGGAAACCAATCCGCTCAGCCCAGTAACCGCCGAGTCCAACGCCGCAGATCAGCGGCCGGTCATCGGCGGTAAGCTGCAGCATTTTATCGACCTCTTTCAGCAAATGCTGCATGTCGTGCTTGGGGTGGCGCGTGCTGTAGCTTATCAACCGCACGTCAGGGTCAATAAACTGCAACTGCATCACCTTTTCGTGGTTACCGGGGCTGTTCGAGTCAAAACCGTGTAAATAGATAATCATCGCATCCTCACCAGACAACAACGCCCCGCAGAGCGTTACGCGGACTTCGCCTCTTGCCAGCGCGCATGAAGCTGCTCCAGCTGGGCACTCACCGTTTTCCAACGGGCTGAATCCCTTAACTCCTGACGGGAAAAGGAACCTTTATGATACAATTTCGTAACACGCTCTGCTTTGATCGGCGACAGGTTATCCAGCACACTGACCGCGCCCTTACGATTATTGCAGACCAGTATCATATCGCAACCGGCGTCGAGCGATGCCTGGCCGCGTTCGGCATAGCTGCCCATGATCGCCGCCCCTTCCATCGACAGATCGTCGGAGAAAATCACCCCGTCGAAGCCCAGCTCGCCGCGCAACACCGTCTTCAGCCAGTACGCTGAACCGCTGGCCGGGCGCGGATCGAGCTCCGGATAAATCACATGCGCCGGCATAATGGCATCCAGACGCTGCTCGGCGATAAGGCTTTTGAATATCGCCATATCGTGGTCGCGGATAACCGATGCCGGACGCGGATCGAACGGGGTTTCTTTATGCGAATCGGCAGTCACCGCCCCGTGTCCCGGGAAGTGTTTGCCTGTGGTTTTCATGCCCGCAGCGTGCATGCCGTCAATGAAGTGACGCGCCATCGTCAGCGCTTTCTGCGGATCTTCATGATAAGAACGTTCGCCGATCGCGGCGCTGATATGGCCGACGTCCAGCACCGGCGCAAAGCTAATATCGATGTCCATGGCGATCATTTCGCTGGCCATCAGCCAGCCGGCCTCGGCGGCCAGTTTGCCCCCCTCTTCCATCCCCAGCAGCGCGGCGAAAGACTGGGCCGCCGGTAAACGGGTAAAGCCTTCGCGGAAACGCTGAACGCGTCCCCCTTCCTGATCGACCGCCACCACCAGATGGTTACGGGAGGCTTCGCGGATCTGGCGCACCAGCTCCCGCAGCTGCGCCGGATCGTGATAATTTCGGGTGAAGAGGATCAACCCTCCCACCAGCGGATGCGCCAGAATCTCTCGCTCTTCCGCATCCAGTTCATACCCTTCAACATCCAACATCACTGGGCCCACACTGACCTCTCTTATTCTTTGCGTTCGTTGTCTAACTGACACCATGTTTCATCTGCCAGCGTGATAAATTGCCGATCCCCGCTCTGCCGCCAGCGCATTTCATACCAGCCCGCCATCAGCAGCAGTACCCACGGACGCCAGCGCGCCACCTGCCGCCATAGCTGCTGCGGGTCGATGGCCGCCCGCCGGGCATACGCCGTCACCAGCTGGCGGCGCTCGCCCGGGGCGATCCATACGGCGGCCAGCTCCAGCGCGATATCGCCATCGCCGGCATATTCCCAGTCGATCAGCTTCAGACCGGCGTCGCTGTGGATAATATTGCCGACATGGACGTCCATATGCAGCGGCGCCAGGCGCAGAGGACGAGGCTCGCCCCGGCGGCACAGCCGCTGATGCCAGCGTAGCCAGCGCGGCGTACGCCGGGCCGGATCGCTCCTCTGCCAGTACTGCGCCAGCAGCGGCCCGAGACTCACACGCCAGCCAAACCGCGGTTGCTGATGCAAATCATACAATAAGGCAGACAGCTGCGGGCAGTCAGGTAACTCGCTTTTCACCTCACCCGCGCAATACTCCACCACCATCCAGCAGGGCGAGTAAAACAGGGGGTTGGGCGCCAGCCTGGCAGGCAGCCGGCGCAGCGCGCGATACTGACGGCGAAAATAACAGGCAGCGGCAGACGGGTCGTGCGGCTGACGCAGCACTCGTCGCCGGTCGCCGTCGCTGATAATCACACTGCCGCCGCTGAGGCCGGTCTGGCTCAGCGAGGCGACAGGATGATAGTGGGGAAAGAAGCGCGACAAGAGCTCGTCGCGCGTTAGCTTATTGTTGCTGAACAGCACCTTTACCTGACCAGATAATCTCGCCGGTTTGCACCAGCATCAACTGCATCTTCAGCTCAGGCGCGTTGACGTTGCCGGTGGCATTGGAGTAAAGCACATACTGCGCGCCCACGTTGCGGGCGATGCCCATGGCTTTGCTGCGGCTGCCGAGGCTGTCCTGCGGCGACAGGCCCAGCTGCTGCTTGGCGACCGCCAGCTGCTGCGGTGAAACAAGGGTAAATTTGCCGTTGCCCGCCAGCGCGTTGCGTAACGCGGTGGTAGCTTCTCCGGCATTCAGCGAACCGTTGGTGCGGTTGTTCACGCTGTCAACCAGCAGAATACTGCCGGCATTGACCCCGCCCGCCTGCAGCATCTGTCCCACCATCGGCTGCACCGCGCCGTTCCAGTCATAATGACGCACGCGCGGCGCCGGCTGACCCGACTGCTGATCCTGATGCTCAATCGGTCCTGGCTGCGACGGGACGGATGGCACCGCCGGTACCGTCGGCACCGTGGGCTGCGGCTGCGCAGGCTGCTGCGGCTGCGGTTTGGCCTCTTCTACCGGCGCGGGCTGCTCACGCAGCCCCGCACAGCCTGCGAGGAATATCGCCAGTGCTGTGATTAACGCATAGCGACACATTTTCATCATTATAATTACCCCTTACAGATAAAGATAAAGGCGGGCCTTATGCGCCCCCAGGATATTGGCGCTGCCATACAACGTCACCGAGGAGCGAGCCGGAACCACGATGGTGCGCGGCGCCTCCAGAGGGTGCATCTCCAGCCCTCGGGCGTCATACCAGAAAAAACGATAATGCACGGTGACCGGCTGTTGGCGCTCGTTATACAGCGTAGAGGAGGCGGTGGCCTGGATCTCCGTCGCCACGACGACAGGCTCGCTGGCGCTGATCCCGGCGGCCAGCACGCTCGACTCCATCACCAGCGCCTGCTGGTCAGAAACCGGGATCTCCGGATGTGAACTACATCCGGCCAGCAGCCCCGCCGCCAGACACGCGCCCAAAAGGGTCCTGAGCATGACGTTAGCCTTTGTGCGCCAGCATCGGACCCAGCGGACGACCGCCCAGCAGATGCATATGGATATGGTAAACTTCCTGGCCGCCGTGACGGTTGCAGTTGACGATCAACCGGTAGCCATCGTCGGCGAGGCCTTCATCGCGGGCAATCTTCGCCGCGACGGTCATCATCCGGCCCAGGGCCAGTTCATGTTCAGTGGTAACGTCATTTACGGTAGGAATCAGAACGTTCGGGACAATCAGAATGTGGGTGGGCGCCTGCGGGGAGATGTCGCGAAAAGCGGTCACAAGCTCATCCTGATAAACCATATCCGACGGGATCTCCCGGCGAATGATTTTGCTGAAAATCGTTTCTTCTGCCATGACTGATTCCTTATTAGTTTTATCCCGTACGCTGGCCTGCTTCTGCAGATAAACGCGGACGCACAGGTTACGGTAAGAGTATGAGCGACATCCTCCCTCTCTTTCAACCTGAAAGCTCTTTTTCTTATTCAACTATAGACTTAGCTGCTGAGGGAATAAGCATTTGGCGGACAGTTTGCGGGGTTATCGCCTCTGGAAGGCCGATCTGGTGACGTAAAAAAGGCAGCCAGTTGGCTGCCTTAGTCTCCCCGATACTACGTCTTAACTGTTACGGATGTACTCATCCATTTCAGTTTTCAGGTTATCGGACTTGGTACCGAAGATGGCCTGTACGCCAGAACCTGCCACTACCACGCCAGCGGCGCCCAGTTTTTTCAGGCCAGCCTGGTCAACTTTCGCTACATCCGCCACGCTAACACGCAGACGAGTAATACATGCGTCGAGGTTGGTGATGTTCTCTTTACCGCCGAAAGCGGCGACCAGAGCCGGAGCCATCTCGCTGGTTGCGCCAGCTTTGCTCTCTTCGGTGGTATCTTCACGACCCGGGGTTTTCAGATCCAGGGCTTTAATCAGCACGCGGAAAATGACGTAGTACACGATCGCATAGCAGATACCGACGATCGGGAACAGCCACAGCTTGCTGCTGTTACCGGACAGCACGATAAAGTCGATCAGGCCGTGAGAGAACGAGGTACCGTCACGCATACCCAGCAGGATACAGATCGGGAACGCCAGACCCGCCAGGATGGCATGGATAACGTACAGGATCGGCGCCACGAACATGAACGAGAACTCGATCGGCTCGGTGATACCGGTCAGGAACGAGGTCAGCGCGGCGGAGATCATGATACCGCCTACTTTGGCGCGGTTTTCCGGTTTAGCAGAGTGCCAAATCGCGATAGCCGCTGCCGGCAGACCGTACATTTTGAACAGGAAGCCGCCAGACAGTTTGCCCGCAGTCGGGTCGCCTGCCATGTAGCGCGGGATATCGCCGTGGAATACCTGACCCGCCGCGTTGGTGTATTCGCCGATCTGCATCTGGAAAGGAACGTTCCAGATGTGGTGCAGACCAAACGGCACCAGGCAACGCTCGATGAAACCGTAGATACCAAACGCCACCACCGGGTTCTGATAAGCAGCCCACTGGGAGAAGGTCTGGATCGCGGAACCGATCGGCGGCCAAATGAAGGAGAGGATCACGCCAGTGAAGATAGCGGCCAGACCAGAGATAATCGGTACAAAGCGCTTGCCCGCAAAGAAGCCGAGATATTCTGGCAGCTTGATGCGATAGAAGCGGTTGAACATGTACGCGGCGATAGCACCGGAGATAATACCGCCAAGCACGCCGGTATCAGCCAGGTGTTTTGCCGCAATCTCGTCAGCAGGTAAATGCAGCACCAGCGGCGCAACCACCGCCATGGTTTTCACCATGATGCCGTAAGCTACGACTGCAGCCAGTGCGGATACACCGTCGTTATTGGTGAAGCCGAGGGCCACACCGATAGCGAAGATCAGCGGCATGTTGGCGAAAACAGAACCGCCTGCTTCTGCCATGACGTGGGAGACCACGGCTGGCAGCCAGCTGAAGTTTGCGGAACCGACGCCCAGCAGGATACCTGCGATAGGCAGTACGGATACCGGCAGCATCAGCGATTTACCGACCTTCTGCAGGTTAGCAAATGCATTCTTAAACATAATTGAGAGTGCTCCTGAGTATTTGGTACTTTTTTACGTTTTCACGCATTGGCCCGGGGGGAGAACCGCGCCGTGGACAGGACATCTAAGCGCCCTTTATTTATTACACAGAGTAAAATAATTAACGGGATGATTGTTTGACGGCTATCACGTT
Organism: Klebsiella sp. V115_8; assembly: GCF_029967715.1. Taxonomy (NCBI): domain Bacteria; kingdom Pseudomonadati; phylum Pseudomonadota; class Gammaproteobacteria; order Enterobacterales; family Enterobacteriaceae; genus Klebsiella; species Klebsiella sp. V115_8. The sequence continues at coordinate 42,928 of NZ_JASCAR010000002.1, read as the reverse complement.
TCAATCAGCCTTCCGGTAAAAATTTACATCAGCTTACATAAGTTGTATCCAGATGTTGCCAAAAAACCTTCACCGCCACTTTTGTGGCGGTGAACTTTACTCGCTTTGGCTATTAATTACGAGCCTTAAAATAATAAGCAGATCAAGCAGGTTGCAAGCGGGCGGGGTCAATGTGGAACAGCGTGGCAAAATTGTCGGTGGTCTGCTGAGCCAGTTGCTCCAGCGACACACCCTTCAGTACCGCCATATATTCAGCAACGTCACGAACCATCGCCGGCTGGTTCTCTTTGCCGCGATGGGGTACCGGCGCCAGGTACGGCGAATCGGTCTCCACCAGCAGACGATCCAGCGGAACATAGCGCGCCGCATCGCGCAGTTGCTCGGCGTTACGGAAAGTGACGATACCGGAAAACGAGATATAGAACCCCATGTCGAGCAGCTTACCCGCCGTCTCCCTGTCCTCAGTGAAACAGTGTAGTACGCCTCCGCAATCCGTCACCTTTTCTTCACGTAAAATGGCCAGGGTATCGGCGCGAGCGTCACGGGTATGCACGATCACTGGCTTATTCAGCTCCCGGCCGATGCGGATATGGTCACGGAATGAGATTTGCTGCTGGGCTTTGGTCTCCGGGGTATAAAAATAATCCAGCCCGGTCTCTCCCATCGCGACGACGCCCTCTTCCGCCGCCAGCGTGCGCAGCGTCTCCACCTCGTAGGGCTCGTCCTGGTTTAACGGGTGCACGCCACAGGAGAAAACGACATTGTCACGCCTCCCTACCAGCTCGCGCATACTGCGGTAGCCAGGCAGCGTCGTGGCGACCGCCAGGCAAAATTTCACATCGCGCGCGGCCGCTTTTGCCAGCACGTCATCGACGTTTTTGTGCAGAGTTTGATAATCCAGACCATCAAGATGGCAATGGGAGTCGACTAAAAACATAATGTCTCACTCAGAGGTGGGAGACGGGTAAAACCGTCCCGGGTTGCAGGTTATGTTCCCAGCGCAGCAGGCGCTCGGTGAGCAGCAGTTCGCGGTTGACGCCGACGACGTTCAGCAATTGCTCGCGGCAGGTACAGACGTCATGGGCAATCGCCTGCAGCCGGGAGGCGGGCAGACTATGCGCCAGCTGCTCCAGCAGCGGCCAGACATCCGGATTACTCACCAGGGCAATTCCCTGCTGTCGTTTTTGCGCATCGACCAGCAGCGATGCCAGCCAGTGCAGGCGAACCGCCGCCTGTTCATGATTGAGTATTGGCAGCAGCGCCAGCCAGTCACCGCTCGCCAGCGTGGTCGCCAGCGCCTGACACAGCTGCTGTCGCGCCGTCCACTGCGGCTCCTTAAGCAGCTCAAGCGCGGCGGCCGGCGCGCTGGCGCACAGACGTAACGCGGTCAGCAGCGCCTCCTGCGGCAGGTTCACCTCACGCTCCAGCCAGGCCAGGGCATAAGATTCCGTCGGCGGCGACAGGTGGTGCAGGCGGCAGCGACTACGCAGAGTAGTCAGCAGACGCGCCGGCTCCTCGCAGGCGAGGAAGAACCAGGTATTTTCCGGCGGCTCCTCCAGCGTTTTCAGCAACGCGTTGGCGGCGGCATCGGTCAGCAAGGCGGCATCGCTAATCCATACCACCTTCGCCCCACCGAGGCGCGCGCGCTCATAGAGCTTGTCGTTGACATCGCGCACCGCGTCAATACCCAGCGCGCTCTTGCCTTTCTCGGGGCTCAGCGGGTAGTAATCGGGGTGCGTACCGGCCTGCATCAGCTGGCAGCTGTGGCAGTGACCGCAGCTTTTATGCCCTTCGGGCTGGCGGCACATCAGGAAGCGGCACAGCGCATACATCAACGCCTCGCCGCCCATCCCGCTCAGGGATTGTAACAGTAAGGCGTGGTGGCCTCGTCCGGCCTGATAGCTACCGACCAGTTGCTCGAACGAGGGGCGCAGCCACGGATACCATTTCATGCCGGTTGCTCCGCCATCCACTGGACGATCGTGGCGCGAATATCGCGCGCGACGGCATCCAGCGGCTGCGTCGCGTCCACCGTGCGGATAGAAGGATCCGCCGCGGCCAGCTCAAGGTAGCGCGCGCGGGTACGATTGAAGAAGTTCATGGACTCCTGCTCAATGCGATCCAGTTCTCCGCGGGCGCGGGCGCGCCGCAGCCCCACTTCCGGCGTGACGTCGAGGTACAGCGTCAAATTAGGTCGAAAATCGCCGAGAACGGCGTCACGCAGCGTCGCCAGCATCGTGCGGTCAATCCCCCTGCCGCCGCCCTGATAGGCCTGAGTGGAGAGATCGTGACGATCGCCGATCACCCACTGGCCGCGAGCCAGAGCAGGCTTAATCACGGTCTCCACCAGCTGGACGCGCGCCGCGTAAAACATCAGCACTTCCGCTTTATCGTTAATCACTTCATCGCCCGTGGACTGGATATCCAGCACCAGGCTACGCAGTTTTTCGGCAAGGATTGTGCCCCCCGGCTCACGGGTAAACACCATATCGTGAATACCTGCCGACTGCAGCGTCTCCACCACCAGTTGACGTGCGGTGGTCTTCCCGGCGCCCTCCAGCCCCTCGATGACGATATAGTTACTGCGCATTTTTTTCCTTAAGTACTTTCAGATAGTCCTGCACCGCGCGGTTATGGCTGACCAGGTTTGTGGTAAACGTATGGCCCCCTTTCCCGTCGGCGACAAAATAGAGGTATGGCGTTTTCGCCGGATGGGCGGCCGCCTTCAGCGACGCTTCGCCCGGCACCGCAATAGGGCCTGGCGGCAGGCCGCTGATGGTATAGGTATTGTACGCGGTCGGCGTCTCCAGATCCTTACGCGTTAACTTACCATTATACCCTTCGCCCATCCCGTAGATCACCGTTGGATCAGTCTGTAAACGCATGCCGATGCGCAGGCGGTTGATAAACACCGACGCGACGCGATCGCGCTCTTCCGCCACCGCGGTCTCTTTCTCAATAATCGAGGCCATGGTCAACAGCTGATTCTGATCGTCATAGGGCAGATTATCCATCCGTCCTTCCCAGACCTTCGCCACTTCGGTGACCATTTTCTGATGCGCGCGCTTGAGGATGGCGATGTCGCTGGTATTGGCGGTGTACATCCAGGTATCCGGCCAGAACCAACCTTCCACCCAGTCGGCGTGGTCAAGACCTAAAGCCTTAGCCACCGTCGCGTAGCTATCGTCTTCAAGCGTGTGCTTCACGTAGGGGGCATCGCGCAGCTGACGAAGGTAGTCGCTGACGCGCATGCCTTCGACAAAGCGCAGCGGAAACTGCGCCTCTTTGCCGCTGGCCAGCAGCTGCAGCATTTCGCGTACCGTCATTTGCGGCGTGAAGCGATAGGTCCCGGCCTTGAAGTGAGACAGCTCAGGCTCCATCCGCAGCAGCCACTGGAACACGCGCGGACGATTGATCACCTTCTCGCGATAGAGATCCTGCCCCAGCGCCAGCCGGCCGGTGCCGGCTTCGAGGGTAAAGATGGTCTCTTCTTTAATCAGCAGCTTGCTGTCCGCCAGCTGGCGTACCTTCCACATTCCTGCCGCCGCGGCGATGCCCAACAGCACGACCAGCAACAGGATAAAACGTAACATTTTCTTCATACTAACCAGACAGCTCACACAAAGGGGCTAAAAAATGGTAAAGCTCGCGAGAGGACCAGACGGTCTCCTCCCAGCGACGAACCGGCACCAGCGGCATAAGCGCATTGCAGATCAGCACTTCATCGGCCTCCCGCAACGTCTCGGGACGCGCTGTCACTTCGACAACGCGAAACGTCGATGGTGCCAGCTGCGCGATACAACGCTGCCGCATTATGCCGTTGACCCCGGCATAATCGAGTCGCGGAGTAAAGACATCCCGTCCCTGACGCCAGAATAAATTCGCGGCACAGCATTCCGTAAGCCACCCGTCACTGTCAAGGACCAGCGCCTCATCGGCGTCCGTCTGTTCAAGATGAGAGCGGATCAGCACCTGCTCCAGACGGTTAAGATGCTTCAGACCGGCCAGCCAGGGGTTGCGCCCCAGGGTCACCGGGCTCCGGGTCAGGGTAATGCCCTCCTCCCGCCAGCGCGCGTAGTGCGCCGGAAGCGAAGAGACGCTCAGAATGCGGGTGGGCGACGCGCAGCCCGCCGTGCTGTATCCCCTCCCCCCGACGCCGCGGGTGAGGACCACCTTAAGCACACCCTGGGCGTGCGGCCGAGCCAGACGCTGCATCTCGTCGCTCAACGTCAGCCAGTCGTCAAATGGGATGCGTAATTTTTCGCAGGTCGTCTGCAAACGCTGCAGATGCGCGTCCAGTAACGCAACCTGCCCGTGCTGTATACGGGCGGTGGTAAAACAACCGTCGCCAAACTGGACGGCGCGATCGTTCGCCGCCAGCGTGTCCTGTTCAACGCCATTTATCAAGAACATAAAGGACTCCTTTTCACAGGTCGGTGAGTGTCTCAGGACACGGAGCAGAGGACAAGCGGAGAAAGCCGAATAAAAAAGGCCCGACGAACGGGCCTTTTGTTAAAGCAGTACCGGGGCAAGCCCTGTCACACTTTTTTGAAGATCAGCGAACCGTTAGTGCCGCCGAAGCCGAAGGAGTTGCACAGGGTGTACTCCATACCGGAAACCTGACGCGCTTCGTGCGGAACGAAGTCGAGGTCGCAGCCCTCATCCGGGTTGTCGAGGTTGATCGTCGGCGGAACCGCCTGATCGCGCAGCGCCAGGATAGAGTAAATCGACTCTACCGCCCCTGCCGCGCCCAGCAGATGCCCGGTCATGGATTTGGTGGAGCTCACCAGTACGCGGCTCGCCGCATCGCCGAAGACAGACTTAACCGCCTGAGCTTCCGCTTTATCGCCAGCCGGCGTCGAGGTGCCGTGGGCATTGACGTAGCCGATTTGGCCCGGTTCGATGCCCGCATCGCGAATGGCATTCACCATCGCCAGCGCGGCGCCCGCGCCATCTTCCGGCGGTGACGTCATGTGGTAAGCATCGCTGCTCATGCCGAAGCCGACGATCTCGGCGTAGATTTTCGCGCCGCGTTTTTTCGCATGCTCGTACTCTTCCAGCACCACCATGCCCGCGCCGTCGCCCAGCACGAAGCCGTCGCGATCTTTATCCCACGGACGGCTTGCCGCCTGCGGGTTGTCATTGCGCGTGGAGAGCGCCCGCGCTGCGCCAAAGCCGCCCACGCCAAGCGGGGTACTGGCTTTTTCCGCACCGCCTGCCACCATCGCATCGGCATCGCCATAGGCGATGATGCGCGCAGCCTGACCGATGTTGTGCACGCCTGAAGTACAGGCGGTCGCGATGGAGATACTTGGTCCACGCAGACCAAACATGATGGTCAGATGCCCGGCCACCATGTTAACAATTGTGGAGGGAACGAAGAATGGGCTGATCTTACGCGGTCCGCCGTTGACCAGCGAACTGTGGTTTTCTTCGATCAAGCCGAGGCCGCCAATACCGGAGCCGATCGCGGCGCCAATACGGGTAGCATTCTCTTCCGTCACTTCAAGGCCAGAATCCTGCATGGCCTGAACGCCAGCGACAATTCCATATTGAATGAAGGCATCCATCTTGCGCTGCTCTTTGCGCGAGATGATGTCATCACAGTTAAAATCCTTTACTAAGCCAGCAAATTTCGTTGCATAGGCGCTAGTATCGAAATGGTCGATCAGGCTGATGCCACTCTGACCGGCAAGGAGAGCTTTCCAGGTAGACTCTACGGTATTGCCGACAGGAGACAACATGCCCAGTCCGGTCACAACTACACGACGCTTAGACACGTTTGTCCTCCAGGGAGGGAAAATAGATTCTTGTGGGACAAAAAAAAGATAAAACTCAGGCGGTCGAATGACCGCCTGGAGATGTTCACTTACGCCTGGTGGCCGTTGATGTAATCAATGGCAGCCTGAACGGTGGTGATTTTCTCAGCTTCTTCGTCCGGAATCTCAGTATCAAACTCTTCTTCCAGAGCCATTACCAGCTCAACGGTGTCAAGAGAATCAGCGCCCAGGTCTTCAACGAAGGAAGCATTGTTGGTAACTTCTTCCTGCTTAACGCCCAGCTGCTCGCCGATAATTTTCTTAACGCGTTCTTCGATAGTGCTCATACTCTTAAATTTCCTATCAAAACTCGCTTTCGCGATGGTTTTCGTAGTGTATAAAATGTTGAAAAATTTGCAACTAAATCCCGGCAGGTCTTACCACGATTTTGCGCTATTTTGAGGCCGTTTGCCCTAAGAACGCAAATCTTTTCGCACAAAACCGCACACAGAACCGTGCGAAGTGCGCGGTTCCTGAACGTTTTGCACAAATCTCGGTCAGACCATGTACATTCCGCCGTTGACGTGCAGGGTTTCACCAGTGATGTAACTTGCTTCGTCAGAGGCTAAAAATGCCACCGCGCTGGCGATTTCATTTGGGGTGCCAAGGCGCCCCGCAGGAACTGCCGCCAGCGTACCCGCACGCTGCTCATCGGTCAGCGCACGCGTCATGTCCGTTTCAATAAAGCCCGGAGCAACAACGTTTACAGTAATACCGCGTGACGCAACTTCACGCGCCAGTGATTTACTGAAGCCGATCAGACCCGCTTTCGCCGCAGCGTAGTTGGCCTGACCCGCATTTCCCATGGTACCAACCACAGAACCGATAGTGATAATACGTCCATGACGCTTTTTCATCATAGCGCGCATTACCGCTTTTGACAGACGGAAAACCGATGACAGGTTGGTTTCGATAATATCGTTCCACTCGTCATCTTTCATGCGCATTAACAGGTTGTCGCGAGTGATCCCGGCATTATTAACCAGGATATCCACTTCGCCAAACTCTGCGCGCACATTTTCCAGAACAGATTCAATAGATGCCGGGTCGGTCACATTCAACATCAGACCTTTACCGTTGGCGCCTAAATAGTCGCTGATCGCCTGCGCGCCGCTTTCGCTGGTCGCAGTACCGATAACTTTCGCGCCGCGGGCGACGAGCGTTTCAGCGATGGCGCGGCCAATACCGCGGCTTGCACCGGTAACCAGCGCGATTTTTCCTTCAAAACTCATGGTTTTCCTCTTTTATTGCTCAAGCGCCGCAGACATCGCCGCCGGCTCGTTAAGCGCGGAAGCGGTCAGGGTGTCAACAATACGTTTGGTCAGGCCGGTGAGGACTTTACCCGGGCCAACCTCATACAGATGCGTGACGCCCTGAGCAGCCATAAACTCAACGGTTTTGGTCCACTGAACCGGGCTATACAGCTGGCGTACCAGCGCGTCGCGAATGGCGTCCGGCGCGGTTTCGCACTTCACGTCGACGTTATTTACCACCGGAATCGTCGGCGCGTTGAAGGTGATGTTCTGCAGCTCAAGCGCCAGTTTTTCCGCAGCGGGCTTCATCAGCGCACAGTGGGAGGGCACGCTCACCGGCAGCGGCAGCGCGCGTTTAGCGCCCGCGGCTTTACAGGCGGCGCCTGCGCGTTCGACGGCCTCTTTGTGACCAGCGATAACCACCTGTCCCGGGGAATTGTAGTTCACCGGAGAGACGACCTGCCCTTCGGCCGAGTCTTCACAGGCTTTGGCGATAGCCGCGTCGTCCAGACCGATAATCGCTGACATGGCGCCGGTACCTTCCGGTACGGCTTCCTGCATGAATTTGCCGCGCAGTTCAACCAGGCGAACGGCGTCAGCGAAAGCGATAACGCCCGCGCAAACCAGCGCGGAGTATTCGCCAAGGCTGTGGCCTGCCAACAGTGCCGGCGCTTTGCCGCCCTGCTGCTGCCAGACGCGGTACAGCGCCACGGAGGCGGTCAGCAGCGCCGGCTGGGTCTGCCAGGTCTTATTCAGTTCTTCTGCCGGGCCCTGTTGCGTCAGCGCCCACAGATCGTAACCCAACGCTGCGGAAGCTTCACCGAAGGTCTCTTCAATGACCGGCCAGGTCGCCGCCATATCGGCCAGCATGCCTACGGCCTGAGAGCCCTGTCCCGGGAACACAAAAGCAAATTGCGTCATGTTTAAATCCTTATACTAAAAACGAACCAGCGCGGAACCCCAGGTGAAACCGCCACCAAAGGCTTCCAGCAAAATCAGCTGCCCACGTTGAATGCGGCCATCGCGGACGGCCTCATCCAGCGCGCAAGGGACTGACGCCGCGGAGGTGTTGCCATGGCGGTCGAGGGTCACTACGACGTTATCCATCGACATGCCCAGTTTCTTCGCCGTCGCGCTGATGATCCGCAGGTTTGCCTGATGCGGCACCAGCCAGTCCAGCGCTGAACGTTCAAGATTGTTCGCGGCCAGCGTCTCATCAACGATATGCGCTAACTCGGTGACCGCCACTTTGAAGACTTCATTACCGGCCATCGTCAGATAGATCGGATTTTCCGGATCGACGCGATCGGCGTTCGGCAGGGTCAGCAGTTCGCCATAGCTACCGTCAGCATGCAGATGCGTCGAGATAATGCCAGGCTCTTCGGAGGCGCCCAGCACCACCGCGCCGGCGCCATCGCCGAAAATAATAATCGTCCCACGATCGGCCGGATCGCAGGTGCGCGCCAGCACATCAGCGCCAACGACCAGCGCATAATCCACCGCGCCGTTTTTCACATACTGATCGGCGACGCTCAGCGCATAGGTGAAACCGGCGCAGGCGGCCGCGACGTCAAACGCCGGGCAGCCTTTGACGCCCAGCATAGACTGAATCTGGCAAGCCGAACTCGGAAACGCGTGCGTGCCGGAGGTGGTCGCAACGATGATCAGACCAATTTGCTCCGCGGACACGCCCGCCATCGCCAGCGCCTGCTTTGCGGCTTCAAAGCCCATCGTAGCAACTGTTTCATGCGCTGCGGCAATACGACGCTCACGGATACCTGTGCGGGTGACAATCCACTCGTCAGAGGTCTCTACCATTTTTTCCAGGTCGGCGTTTGTACGCACTTGCTCGGGCAGATAGCTGCCGGTACCAATAATCTTCGTATACATGTACGCTCAGTCACTCTTGGGTAATATACCCGCCTCGTTCAACCGCCGCGGCGTCAGTGGTGTCCATTCGTCCCGCTTTGCTGTCGGGCGTTCACGTCACTGTCGCTTTCCGGCAGCTTGAAACCAGCTGGGTATAAAGATTCCAGGCGCGCGGCGATCCGTTGAGGAATTTGCCGCTGCACCGCCTGCACTGCCTGCTCTATCGCGACGCTAAAGGCGCGCTGATTGGCAGCACCATGACTCTTGATCACGGAACCGCGCAATCCTAACAGACAGGCGCCATTATACTGGTCGGGGTTGAGGTGACTGAATCGCCTCGCCAGGCTTTTTTGTAACCAACGTTTTAGTAACAGCAGCCACCACGACCGTTTTTTGCCCTCTCCCTGAGATTTCAGCAGTGAAAGGAACATTCTGACAACACCTTCCATGGTTTTTAATGTGACGTTGCCCGTGAATCCGTCACAAACCAGCACATCGGTTTTTCCGGTCAACAGTTCATTGGCTTCAAGATAGCCGATGTAGTTGAGGGAAGGCAGCGTTTTGAGCACTGCGGCAGCATCGCGGATGCTGCTGAGGCCTTTCATCTCTTCTTCGCCGATGTTCAGCAAGGCGACGCGTGGATTGGCAATGCCGACCACCTCTTCCGCCAGCACCGCGCCCATCACCGCGAACTGCACCAGCATCGTGCTGTCGCAGTCGACGTTGGCGCCGAGATCCAGCACCACGGTTTTGCCCTTCTGCTGGTGTGGCAGAACCGTCACCAGCGCCGGCCGCTCAATACCTTCAATCGGTTTGAGCAGCAGTTTCGCCAGGCCCATCAGCGCGCCGGTGTTGCCGGCGCTAACGCAGGCTTCCGCCCGCCCTTCTTTCACAAGCTCCAGCGCCACGCGCATTGAGCTTCCGCGACTGCTGCGGATAGCCTGTGCGGGTCGCGCATCACTGGCAATAACTGACTGCGCAGGAATAATCTGCAGACGCGAACGTTGTTCGAAGTCAGCTTTGGCGAGTAATGGCGTGATGGCGTCGGGATCGCCGACTAAAAGAAGTGTGAGTTGCGAATTAGAGTTCAGTGCCTGCAGTGCTGCAGGCACTGTCACGGATGGGCCGAAATCGCCCCCCATGACATCTAACGCCAGGGTTAGACGTGTCAAGGTATCGTCGCTGCCCGGTTCGGTGATTCCCCAGTTGCCCGGGGAGTCCTCACTAAGCTTCATCACGCTGGCACCCGCGAATTTTCACGCTGCAGACGCAACAATCCGGGCATTGACGCTTCTGGTTACCGGGTTAACCGAGTGTCCAGGTACGCGCACGCCCGCCATGGCCTGCAACGGGAAATCCTGCGAGTATCGCGTGATTACTTAGCGATAACCTTGCGACCGCGGTAGAAACCGTCGGCAGTGATGTGGTGACGCAGGTGTTTCTCACCAGAAGTTTTGTCTACAGACAGGCTGGTGACTGCGGTCAGCGCGTCATGGGAACGACGCATGCCACGTTTGGAACGGGTTGGTTTATTCTGTTGTACGGCCATGGACCTTACTCCTCAATTACTTACGCTTTAAGCTGGCTAATACGGCAAATGGGTTTGGTTTTTGTGCCTCTTCAGGCAGTTCGCCAAAGACCATGTCCGCGTCGGACACTTCACAGTGTTCAGAATCATGCACCGGAACTACGGGCAGGGAGAGGATAATTTCATCCTCGACCATTGCCTGCAGGTCGATTTCACCGAATTCGTTAACCTCAATCGGCTCATACGCTTCCGGTAGTGCTTCGGCCTGTTCGTCATTTCTGACGGGGCTAAAACAATACGTGGTGTGGACGTGATGGGAGAACGGTTTCCCGCAACGCTGGCATTCGAGGGTTACCGTTACCTTCGCATCGCCTGTAATGACGGCGAGACGCTGGTTATCGATAGCGAACGACATGCTGCATTCCACATCGCTGTCCACGCTGACTACAGAATCGGCTACACGTTCAACCTGATCGCGGGCATAGATGCCTTCGTAATCAAGGCGTTTTTGAGCCGTGCGTACCGGATCAAGAGTCAGGGGTAATTTTACCTTTTGCATAGGGCGCGCATATTAACTTTGTAATGTCATAGAGTCAAAGAAAAAGGCAGCCTCAGGTTGCCTTTTGCCATTTATTCGCACACATTGCGGCGCATAGTTTAAGATGATGCTCTGCGAAGCGCTATATGTGGATGAAAAAATATGTCTGAACTTATCCTGGCGTCAACCTCTCCCTGGCGGCGCATGCTGCTGGAAAAACTGGGATTACCGTTTGAATGCGCGGCGCCTGACGTCGACGAAACGCCCCGTCCTGAAGAATCCGCGCGTCAGCTTGTCACCCGGCTGGCGCAGGCCAAAGCGCAGAGCCTGGCCTCGCGCTACCCCAATCACCTTATTATAGGCTCCGATCAGGTTTGCGTACTGGACGGTGAGATCACCGGTAAACCGCACACCGAGGAAAATGCTCGCAGGCAGTTGAGAAAGGCCAGCGGGTCAATCGTCACCTTTTATACCGGCCTGGCGCTGTATAACTCCGCCAGCGGTCATCTGCAAACCGAATGCGAGCCCTTTGACGTCCACTTCCGCCATCTCAGCGATAAAGAGATCGAAGGCTATGTGCGCAAAGAGAACCCGCTGCAGTGCGCCGGGAGTTTCAAGAGCGAGGGGTTAGGCATTACGCTGTTCGAACGGCTGGAAGGTCGCGATCCGAATACGCTGGTCGGGTTACCCTTAATCGCGCTGTGTCAGATGCTGCGCCGCGAAAACGACAACCCGCTGTTAGGCTAAGGCCAAAAAAACGGCGGAACTGATTCCGCCGTTGCGCTTATTTGCTCTTCCGTAGCACCTGTAAACAGTGCTTCAGCTGGTTATCCAGCGGCGCCTCAACGCGCATCACCTCCCCGCTCCCCGGGTGGGTAAACTTCAGCGCAGCAGCGTGGAGGAACAGGCGGTTTAAGCCGGTACCTGAGAGTTGCTTATCAAATTCGCGGTCGCCATAGCGGTCGTCAAAGGCGATAGGATGGCCGGCATACTGGGTATGAACGCGAATCTGATGGGTGCGCCCGGTGACCGGACTGCAGCGCACCAGCGTGGCGAATTCATAACGCTCTTCCACTTTAAAGCGCGTCTCTGACGGCTTGCCTTCCTGACTCACGCGGACAATTCGCTCCCCGCTCTGCAGAATGTTCTTCAATAGCGGGGCCTGCACTACTTTGGTATGCGACTGCCACTGGCCGCGCACCAGCGCCAGATAGTCTTTCTGCATGCCTTTATCGCGCAGTTGCTCGTGCAGCGAACGCAGCGCCGAGCGCTTTTTCGCCACCAGCAGCACGCCTGAAGTATCGCGGTCGAGTCGATGCACCAGCTCAAGGAAGCGCGCCTCCGGGCGCAGGGCGCGCAACCCTTCAATCACCCCGAAGCTCAGGCCGCTGCCGCCATGTACCGCAGTGCCGGAAGGCTTATTGAGGACCAGAATATGATCGTCTTCATAGAGGATCACCTCAGAGAGCGCTGCGACTTTCTGTAGATGCGGCGATACCGCCTCTTCTTCACGCTCCGCCACGCGCACCGGCGGGATACGGACTTCATCGCCCGCTTCCAGCTTATACTCCGGCTTCACGCGTTTTTTATTCACCCGCACCTCGCCTTTACGCAGGATGCGATAAATCATGCTCTTCGGTACGCCTTTCAATTGCGTACGCAAAAAGTTGTCGATACGTTGCCCCGCTTCATCAGCAGCAATGGCAACCATTTTTACGGTTGGGGTCTCAGTTTTCATGGTGCGCGATTCTAAATAGCCGGACGCATTAGCGCCACTCATTTTTATATGCTTATATTTATCATTATCCTGTTTTCACGGTTTGCCTGACCGCCATATTGTTTGTTATTAGAACAATCTGTATGGGCAGGTGATAAAACTGTGAGTAACCGGGTGATAAAAGGTGAAAGTCAACTTGCTATAACAAGGTTAGCAATGGAATAATGAGACCGTTTTCCGTATTGCATCTTGTTAGAACAAGACATTAGCGGAATGACCAATTTTGTCTGACCGATCGCCCACGCAGCAATGGCGTAAGACGTTGTGATCTTTCAGACAGTTAGCGGGCTGCGGGTTGCAGTCCTTACCGGTACAGGCTCTATGGATTTCAAGTCGCAGGAAGGCGTCAACTCCGGGACTCCCGGGAGCTCATCTGGATCAACCGATCGAGGTGAGCAGGTTAAGCCATCATGCCTGCAACGCGAAAGACGACGAGTATAAATGGAATATTCTCTGGTGATACATCCCAGGCTGTTCCCCTGAATAATTGCGCTGTGTTTCCGTTTGAAACACAGGCGACCGACACTCTGCGCCTCTTAAGCGCGCGACAACCGTGAGGTTGGCGACGTGAACCAGACACGAGGCCATCGGTTTTCCCCCGGAAAGGCATTACTCTGCCCGCAGCTTAGTCGTCAATGTAAGAATAATGAGTAAGTTACGATGAAAAGAATGTTAATCAACGCAACTCAGCAGGAAGAGTTGCGCGTCGCCCTTGTTGATGGGCAGCGCCTGTACGACCTGGATATCGAAAGCCCCGGGCACGAACAGAAAAAAGCGAACATCTACAAAGGCAAGATCACCCGCATTGAACCCAGCCTTGAAGCCGCGTTTGTTGATTACGGCGCCGAGCGTCATGGTTTCCTCCCCCTCAAAGAAATCGCCCGCGAATACTTCCCCGCCAACTACAATGCGCATGGTCGTCCTAATATCAAAGACGTACTGCGTGAAGGTCAGGAAGTTATCGTGCAGATTGATAAAGAAGAACGCGGCAACAAAGGCGCTGCGCTCACCACCTTTATCAGCCTGGCGGGCAGCTATCTGGTACTGATGCCGAACAACCCGCGCGCGGGGGGAATTTCCCGCCGTATCGAGGGCGACGACCGTACCGAACTGAAAGAAGCGCTGGCGAGCCTGGAGCTTCCGGACGGCATGGGCCTTATCGTTCGCACCGCTGGCGTCGGCAAATCCGCCGAAGCCCTGCAGTGGGACCTGAGCTTCCGTCTGAAACACTGGGAAGCGATTCAGAAAGCCGCGGAAAGCCGTCCGGCGCCGTTCCTGATCCACCAGGAAAGCAACGTTATTGTACGCGCCTTCCGTGACTACCTGCGCCAGGATATCGGCGAAATCCTGATCGATAACCCGAAAGTGCTTGAGCTGGCGCGCCAGCATATCGCCGCGCTGGGTCGTCCGGATTTCAGCAGCAAAATCAAACTGTACACCGGTGAAATCCCGCTGTTCAGCCATTACCAGATCGAATCCCAGATTGAGTCCGCCTTCCAGCGTGAAGTCCGTCTGCCGTCCGGTGGCTCTATCGTCATCGACAGCACTGAAGCGCTGACCGCTATCGATATCAACTCCGCCCGCGCTACCCGCGGCGGCGATATCGAAGAGACGGCGTTCAACACCAACCTCGAAGCGGCTGACGAGATTGCCCGCCAGCTGCGTCTGCGCGACCTCGGCGGCCTGATCGTTATCGACTTTATCGATATGACTCCGGTTCGCCACCAGCGCGCCGTGGAGAACCGTCTGCGCGAAGCCGTCCGTCAGGACCGGGCGCGCATTCAGATCAGCCATATCTCGCGCTTCGGCCTGCTGGAGATGTCCCGCCAGCGCCTGAGTCCGTCGCTGGGCGAATCCAGCCACCACGTCTGCCCGCGCTGCTCCGGCACCGGCACCGTGCGTGATAACGAATCGCTGTCGCTCTCTATTCTGCGTCTGATTGAAGAAGAAGCGCTGAAAGAGAACACCAAAGAAGTTCATGCCATCGTTCCGGTACCGATCGCCTCCTATCTGCTGAACGAAAAACGTGCCGCGGTGAGCGCTATTGAATCCCGTCAGGGCGATGTGCGCGTGATCATCGTGCCAAACGACGAAATGCAGACGCCGCACTACTCCGTCCTGCGCGTGCGCAAAGGTGAAGAGACCTCAACGCTGAGCTACCTGCTGCCGAAGCTGCATGAAGAAGAGATGGCGCTGCCGGGCGACGATGAGCCGGCAGAACGGAAACGTCCGGAACAACCGGCCCTGGCCGCTTTTGTCATGCCTGACGCGCCGCCGGCCCCGATGCTCGAAGAGCCAGCCGCCGCGCCTGTCGCCGCAGCGACCCCGGTCGCGGCCGCCGCACCGGCGCAGCCTGGCCTGCTCTCGCGCTTCTTCAGCGCGCTGAAGAATATCTTCTCTGGCGCCGAAGAGGCCAAACCGGCTGAAGTTCAGGTCGAGAAGAAAGCGGAAGAAAAACCAGAGCGTCAGCAGGAGCGCCGTAAACCGCGCGCCAACAACCGCCGCGATCGCAACGACCGTCGTGACAATCGCGACAATCGTGATAATCGCGACAACCGTGATAACCGCGACGCGCGTGCCGAGAATAACGAAGGCCGTGAACCGCGCGAATCGCGTGAAGAGAACCGTCGCAACCGTCGCGAGAAGCCGTCGCAGAACGTGGAAGCCCGTGATGTTCGCCAGACCTCAGGTGACGACGCGGAAAAAGCGAAATCTCGTGACGAGCAGCAGCCGCGCCGCGAACGCACCCGCCGCCGCAATGACGACAAACGTCAGGCGCAGCAGGAAGCCAAAGCGCAGACACGCGAAGAGCCGGTAGTGCAGGAGACGGAGCAGGAAGAGCGTGTGCAGACCCTGCCGCGTCGTAAACCGCGCCAGCTGGCACAGAAAGTACGCGTCGAGTCCGCTGTCGTTGAGCAGGTTGCCGAGATCGAGCCAGAAGCCGTAGTGGCGGAAGTTATCGCTCCTCGCAGCGAGCCGGTGAAAGCCGAGCTGCCAGCAGTCGTGGAGAGCGTGGCGGACCAGGACGAAAATGGCGAATCCCGTGAAGCGAACGGTATGCCGCGTCGTTCACGTCGTTCCCCGCGTCACCTGCGCGTCAGCGGTCAGCGTCGTCGTCGCTATCGTGACGAACGCTATCCGACCCAGTCGCCAATGCCGCTGACCGTGGCCTGCGCATCGCCGGAGATGGCTTCCGGTAAAGTCTGGATCCGCTACCCGGTGGTTCGTCCGCAGGACCAGCAGCCGGAAGAGGTTCAGGTTCAGGACGACAACGTCGTGGAAACCGTCGCGGCCGTCGCGGCCCCGGTTGCCGTCGTTGAAACCGTTACCGCTGCGCCGGTCACCGTCGAGCCGGCAACCATGGAGCCGGTTACCGCTGAGCCTGTGGTCGTCGAGCCGGTCGCGGCCGCCGAGCCGGTGGTCGTTGATGCTGCGGAAGTTGTCGCGCCAGCAGCCGTCGAGCCTGCGCCGCAGGAGCTGGTCACCGAAGCGCCGGCTGTCGAAGCGCCTCAGGCTATCGCGCCAGTGACGATCGACGCCGAGCCGGTGGTGGTAGAACCTGAAGTGGTGGAAACGGCGCCTGTCGTTGAAGCGCCAGTGGAAACCATCGCCCCGGCGGCGGAAACTGTGGTTGAAGCACCGGTTGTCGAAGCAGCGCCTGTCGAGCCGGTCAAAGCCGAGCCACCGGTGAGCAAGCCGGTAGTGGTGGCGAGTCATCGCCATGCCACCGCGCCAATGACCCGTGCGCCAGCGCCGGACTATGTCCCGGAAGCACCGCGCCACAGCACCTGGGTGCGGCCGCCATTCGCCTTTGAAGGTAAAGGCGCCGCCGGCGGTCATAGCGCGACCCATAAAGCCACCGCTGAACCGACCCGCCCACAGCCCGTCGAGTAAGCGTGCTAAATAAAAAAACCGGCCTCCTGGCCGGTTTTTTTTATGCGCTTTGCGGAGGCTGCATGCCGGCGAGGTCCGGCATGATCTCCCGCATCAGGTCGAGGAACTTACGCAGCCGCGTCGGATAATAGCGCGCCCAGGGATAGACCAGATGGACCGGCAGCGAGGCGGGGCGCCACTGCGGGAACAGCTCTGTCAACCTTCCGGCGGCAAGATCTTCCGCCACCGTCCAGCTGGACACCATCGCCACCCCCAGACCCGCCAGCGCGGTATTGCGCGCGACGTACAGGCTGTCGGTGCTCAGACAGGGGGTAATCGCCGTGGAGACGATCTGCCCGCTTACCTGATGTCGGAGCCGTACCTCATGCTGATAAAAGGTGTTAATGGCGATCCACGGCAGGCCGGATAACGCCTCCAGCGAGGTTAACGGCGGGTACTTCGCCAGCAGTTCAGGAGAGGCCACCACGCAGCGCGGCACTTCCGCCAGCAGCACGGAGACCGTGGCCGGATCCACCTCCGCCCCCACGCGGATGGCGCAGTCGATATTATCGCTGAGAAAGTCGACAGTATTATCATTCAGCATCCACTCCACCGACAGCTGCGGATGACGCTGGAGAAAGGCGACCAGCGGCCCCAGCAGCTGCTGCTGGCCAAAAGCGTGCGGTGCCCTCACCCGCAGCACCCCTACCGGCCGATCGTCGGCAATACGCAGGTCATCTTCCAGCGCCAGCCAGGCATCCACCAGCTGGCGAGCGTGACGGTAGCAGCGTTCGCCATCGTCAGTGAGCTTCATCGCATGGGTGGTACGCAGGATCAGCTTGACCCCCAGCAGCCCTTCAAGGGACTGCAGGCGGCGGCTGACGGTCGCCTGAGTGGTATCCATCTGTCCCGCCGCGGCGGAGAGAGACCCGGTCTCCACAATGCGGATATAAGTGCGCATCAGCTCAATGCGGTCTATACGCTCCTGTCTTTTCATTCTTCTTTTGCCTATACGTGCTACGTATAACCGTTTTACCACCAGCCCGGCTACCGCGCCAGCCGCGTTCAGGGAAAAATAGCCCCATCGCATACACGAGGCACTGATCATGACACCGACTTCTCTTTCCGCCCGCGACGCAGGCTGGATTATCTTCATTCTCGCGCTCGGCGCTGGCTTTAGCGTCGCCTCTATCTACTACGCGCAGCCGCTGCTGCCGTTGATGGGCGCCAATCTCCACCTGACGGTAGAAGGTATGGGTCTGGTCCCTACCCTGACGCAGGCGGGTTATGCGCTCGGCATTCTGTTCCTGCTTCCGCTCGGCGACCGCCACGATCGCCGCCGGCTGATCCTGGTGAAAAGCGCGCTGCTGGCGCTCCTGCTGCTGCTGTGCAGCCTCACCGGCCAGCTCAGCTCACTGCTGGTGGTTAGTCTGCTGATCGGTATGGCGGCGACCATGGCGCAGGATATCGTCCCGGCGGCGGCGATCCTCGCCCCGGCGGGCAAGCAGGGAAAAATGGTGGGCACGGTGATGACCGGGCTGCTGCTGGGGATCCTGCTTTCCCGGACGGTCAGCGGCGTGGTGGGCGCAGTGTTCGGCTGGCGGGTGATGTATCAGGCGGCGGCGGTCAGCGTGGCGCTGATTGGCCTGGTGATGTGGCGGGTGCTGCCGCGCTTCGCCATTCACTCGACGCTGAGCTATCCGCAGTTGATGGCCTCGATGGCGCATCTGTGGCAGCGTTACCCGGCGCTACGCCGCGCTGCGCTGGCTCAGGGGGCGCTCTCTGTCGCCTTCAGCGCCTTCTGGTCGACGCTGGCGGTGATGCTCTCCGAACACTATCACATGGGCAGCGCGGTAGCGGGCGGCTTTGGTATCGCCGGGGCCGCCGGGGCGCTGGCCGCGCCGCTGGCCGGCGGACTGGCCGATAAATTTGGCGCCGGTAAAGTGACGCAAATGGGGGCGGCGCTGGTCACCGTCTCCTTCGCCCTGATGTTTATACTGCCGCTGCTGCCACTGCACGCCCAACTGGCGCTGATTGCCCTGTCGGCGATTGGCTTCGACCTTGGCCTGCAGTCAAGCCTGGTGGCGCATCAGAACCTGGTGTATGGCCTTGAGCCACAGGCCCGCGGCCGCCTGAACGCTCTGCTGTTTACCGTGGTCTTCATTGGGATGTCGCTGGGGTCGGTGCTGGGCAGCAAGCTTTACGTACTGGCCGGCTGGAACGGGGTGGTTACCCTGGCGGTGGTCAGCGGGGCGATCGCCCTGGCGATCCGCTTGCTGGAGAATGCCCGTATCGTTGCAGCCGAACGCCGCGCATCATAAAAAAAACCCGCTTCGCCTGAGGCGAAGCGGGTTCATCTATTCCCATTCAAGCGCTTACGCTGTACGACGGGCAAACTCTTTCACGCGGAAGCCCAGCAGCAGCAGCGTGGCGAAATAAGCCACCACTCCGGCGATCACCACCACCAGCAGACGCATCAGACGGAACGGCATCGTCCCCAGCGACCACTCCGGCATGAGATGCATGACGCCCAGCAGCGCCGCGGCCATGACCAGCACCGCAGCAATCAGACGCAGCAGGAAGGCCAGCCAGCCCGGTTGGGGGGTGAAAATTTTCTGTTTACGCAACTGCCAGTAAAGCAGCGCAGCGTTCAGGCAGGCCGCCAGACCGATGGACAGCGACAGACCCGCATGCTTCAGCGGGCCGATAAACGCCAGGTTCATCACCTGGGTCATAATCAGGGTGACAATGGCAATCTTGACCGGGGTCTTGATGTCCTGACGGGAATAAAACCCCGGCGCCAGCACCTTCACCACGATAAGCCCCATGAGCCCCACGGAATAAGCCACCAGCGCGCGCTGGGTCATCGCCGCATCAAAGGCGCTAAATTTGCCGTACTGGAACAGGGCCACGGTCAGCGGTTTAGCGAGGATCCCCAGCGCCACCGCGCTCGGCAGCGCCAGCAGGAAGCAGAGACGCAGCCCCCAGTCCATCAGCCGGCAATACTCGTCATGATTACCGCTGGCGAAGCTTTTTGACAGCGAGGGCAGCAGGATAGTGCCGAGCGCCACCCCCAGAACACCGGACGGAAACTCCATCAGGCGGTCGGCATAGTACATCCACGACACCGATCCCGACACGAGAAACGAAGCGAAGATGGTATTGATGATAAGGGAGATCTGGCTTACCGACACGCCGAGGATCGCCGGGCCCATCTGCTTCACCACCCGCATCGCGCCGGCATCTTTCAGATTGATGCGCGGCAGGACCAGCATGCCAATCTTCTTCAGGTGCGGCAGCTGGTAGGCCAGCTGCAGCACGCCGCCGACCGTGACAGCCCAGGCCAGCGCCAGCACCGGCGGATGGAAGTACGGCGCGGCAAACAGCGCAAAGCCAATCATGCTGACGTTAAGGAACGTCGGCGCAAAGGCCGGCACCGAGAAGCGGTTCCAGGTATTGAGGATCGCCCCCACCAGCGAGGCCAGGGAGATCAGCAAAATATAGGGGAAGGTAATGCGCAGCAATTGGGTGGTCAGCGCAAATTTATCGGCGGTATCAGCAAACCCGGGGGCGGTGATGGTGATCACCCACGGCGCCGCCAGCATCCCGATAACGGTGACGATCGCCAGGGCCAGGGTCAGCAATCCGGAGACATACGAGACAAACACCCGGGTGGCATCTTCGCCCTGCTTGCTTTTATATTCGGCAAGGATCGGCACAAACGCCTGCGAGAAGGCGCCTTCGGCAAAAATACGCCGCAGCAGATTAGGCAGTTTGAAGGCGACGAAAAAGGCGTCGGTCGCCATCCCGGCGCCAAAAATGCGCGCCACAATCGCATCGCGGGCAAAGCCCAGCACGCGCGAAAACATGGTCATCGAACTGACGGCCGCCAGTGATTTTAAAAGGTTCATTACGCTGTTATTCCAAACCCTGGAGTAAAACGCCCGCAAATGCGGGCGCTGGAAAGTGGCGATAGTCTACCGGGTTCAACATGAATTACTACTGTCAGTTGTTACAACGGATTATTCGCTGATGGCGTCGCGCCAGAGTTTGTCGACCACCCGCTGAGCCAGCAGCGCCTGTTCGCCTGCAGTTTCAGGAACGGTCTGATTTTGCACGCATTCGATAAAATGGCGCGCGCAGCCGACAAAGCCGCGCTGCTCCAGGGTGGTTTGCCAGCCGGCGACCGGGCGCTGGACCACGCCGTGACCGCACTCCTCCTGCCATTCGCGCATCTCGCTGACGGCATATAGCCCGCCATCCGTCACCGCCTGCACCCACTCGCGCTGGCTGCCTGCGCGGCGGTGCATGCTGGTGGTGACCTGCAGTCGGGGCGAACTGAACTGGTGTTCGGCATAGAGCATCTCGCCCTGCGGAGTGATCTGTAGCGCGCCACCGCGCAGACGCGCCTGACCGTCGGCCAGCCATAGCGCGGTATCCACCACGTGCAGATAGTCATCAAGCAGGGTAAAGCGCAGATCGTTGCCCACGCTATCGCTGCGGTGCTTATCCATCCGCAGCGAGGCCGCCTCGCCCAGCCGTCCCTTCAGCTCCCGATAGAGCGGCGCGAAGCGTCGATTGAAACCGACCATCAGCGTCAGACGCCGCCGCGCCGCCAGCTCGACCAGCATCTCCGCCTCACTCAGCTTGTCCGCCAGCGGTTTGTCCACGCAAACATGAACCCCGGCATTCAGCAAATGATTCACCACTTCATAATGTGAAGCCGTCGACGTATGGACAAAAACCGCATCGCACTGCGCCGCCAGAGCATCCAGTGATTCAGCGTAGGGGATCCGCCAGGTTTCGCAGACCCGCAGCGCCTTCTCTTTTCCCGGCGACCAGGCCGCCTGCAGCGTCCAGCTTTCCGCCGCCCCCAGCACCGGCAGCCACGCTTTCTGCGCAATGCCGCCTAAGCCAACCACTCCGATGCGCAATCTTGTCCCCACGTTTTAGTCCCCCAGATGGTGTAACAGCGAATCGAGGCGCGCTTTCAGCTCCGCCACCTCGCCTTCCAGCGCTTCAACCCTGGCTCGCAGATCGTCATCCTCTTCCAGCGGCGCGAGTGCTTCCACCGTCGTGATCAGCGTGTCCATCTCGTCGCAAAACAGATGCATATAGCGGCTTTCCCGTTTTCCCGGCTCCCGGGGCAGACGGGCAACGAAGGGACCATCTTCGCGGGTCGCCAGACCTTCCAGCACGCTTTCCACTTCCGCCATATCGCTGAACTCATGCATCCGCTGCGCCCGACTGCGTAATTCACCCGGCGTCTGGGCGCCGCGCAGCAGCAGCGTCGTCACCACCGCCACCTCGCCGGCGCTGAGCTTCAGATCGCCAAATTCGGAGTTGCAAAAGCGCTGCTCATACTTGGTTACCCGATTGCCGAATCCGCTGACCGTGCGCAGATAGTGGCGTTTCACCAGAGTATCCAGCAGCGTCTGGACCTCGCCTTCGCTCAGCGACATCACCGGCTCGCGGTTGGTTTTCTGATTGCAGGCGGTCACGACGGCGTTCACCGACAGCGGATACTGCTCGGGCGTGGTGACCTGCTTTTCCAGCAGACAGCCAATGACGCGCGCTTCATGCGCGGTTAACTGATATTTCATCCTCTCTCCTTAACGTCCCGCTGACCAGTCCGGCGTCGTTAGCGCCGTCAATACATGGTCACGCCACTGCCCGTCGATCAGCAGGTAATCTTTGGCGTAACCCTCTTTTTCAAACCCCAACCGCGCCAGCAGCGCGCCGCTGCGCTGATTATGCGGCATATAGTTGGCCATAATGCGATGAATATGCTGCGTACGCTGCATATAGCGAATCGCCGACGTCAGCGCTTCAAACATCAGCCCCTGCCCCTGCCACTTCTCGCCAATAGAGTAGCCGAGATAGCAGGCATGGAATGATCCACGCACCACGTTGGAAAAGTTCGCCACGCCGACGATCTCCTTTTCCTCCGGATCGAGCAGCGCGAAATAAAAAGCAGACCCCTGTTTATGAAACTCGGCGATCATCGACAGACGCGCCTGCCATCCGGAAGGATAGCAGTGGCTGTCGTCACGAACCGGCTCCCAGGGTTTTAAGAACGCCTTATTCTCGGCGTAATAATCGGCCAGACGCCAGGCGTCACGATCGTGAACCAGGCGCACCACCAGCCGGTCCGTCGTCAAACGCACCTTCGGCACGTTACTGCGATAGCCAAACATTTCCTTTTCAGTCCCCCTGACTTCATTCTTGCTGCCCTCACTATACCTGTCCTGCGCGACGGTGTGAAAACAGCAACATACCATTTTCTGCGCCATCTCCTCTTTTCGATGAATAGCCTCAATCGAACTTGCATTTTGATAAAAAAATATTGTCGCAAGGGCGCTGGGAAAAGCAGCAGATTGCCCGCAGAATATCCACGCTTATCTCTATTTTTCCCTGGAGGGGAAATGTCCCGCGTCTCGCAGGCAAGGAGCCTGGGTAAATATTTCCTGTTAGTCGATAACATGCTGGTCGTGTTGGGCTTTTTTGTCGTCTTCCCGCTGATTTCCATCCGCTTTGTCGATCAGATGGGCTGGGAGGCGCTGATGGTCGGCATCGCGCTCGGCCTGCGCCAGTTGGTGCAGCAGGGATTAGGTATCTTTGGCGGCGCTATCGCCGACCGCTTCGGCGCCAAACCGATGATCGTCACCGGTATGCTGATGCGCGCAGGCGGCTTCGCGGCGATGGCCGTCGCCCATGAGCCGTGGGTGCTGTGGTTCTCGTGCATACTTTCCGGGCTCGGCGGCACGCTGTTCGATCCGCCGCGGGCGGCGCTGGTGGTTAAGCTGGTGCGCCCGCATCAGCGCGGCCGCTTTTTCTCCATCCTGATGATGCAGGATAGCGCCGGCGCGGTGATTGGCGCGCTGCTGGGCAGCTGGCTGCTGCAGTATGATTTCCGCCTCGTGTGCAGCGCCGGCGCCGCGCTGTTTATCGCCTGCGCGGCATTTAACGCCTGGTATCTGCCGGCATGGAAGCTCTCGACGGTGAAAACGCCGATCCGCGAGGGGCTGGGCCGGGTGCTGCGGGACAAGCGCTTCGTCACCTATGTCCTGACGCTGACGGGCTATTACATGCTGGCGGTGCAGGTGATGCTGATGCTGCCGATCATGGTGAATGACATCGCCGGCTCGCCGGCCGCCGTGAAGTGGATGTATGCCATCGAAGCCACCATTTCGCTGACCCTGCTCTATCCCATTGCCCGCTGGAGCGAAAAACGTTTTCGCCTTGAGCACCGGCTGATGGCCGGTCTGCTGGTGATGACTCTGGCCATGCTCCCCATCGGCATGACCAGCAGTTTGCAACAGCTGTTTACCCTGATCTGCCTGTTTTACATCGGCTCCATCATTGCCGAACCCGCCCGGGAGACGCTGGGCGCCTCGCTGGCGGACGCCCGGGCGCGCGGCAGCTATATGGGCTTCAGCCGCCTGGGGCTCGCCTTTGGCGGCGCGCTGGGATATGCGGGCGGCGGCTGGCTGTTCGATGCCGGTAAGGCCGCGGGTCAGCCCGAGCTGCCGTGGCTGATGCTCGGGGCCATCGGGGTTATCACCTTCCTGGCGCTGTGGTGGCAGTTTAGTCCGAAACGCTCTGCCTCCGGCATGCTGGAGCCGCGGACCTGATGCGCGCGGCGGCGGTTTCTCCTGCTTTCAGCCTATTCTGCTGGTATCGAGGGTGCTGACAGGTCATGATGCTTTGTGTCAGGATGAATGAAGATATGAGCCAGAGGACCCCCATGAAAAAGATTTTGATCGCCGCCGCGCTGATTGTCAGCGGCCTGCTGAGCGGCTGTAATCAGCTGACCCAATACACAGTAAGCGAGCAGGAGATTAACCAGGCCCTGCAGAAGCGAAACCATTTTGCCAAAGATATTGGTCTGAAAGGCGTTGCCGACGCCCATATCGAACTGCAGAACCTCACCAGCGCCATCGGGCGCGAGGAGCCGGGCAAAGTCACGCTGACCGGGATCGCTAACGTCGACCTGAACTCCCTGTTCGGCACGCAGAAAGCGACGATCGATCTGAAGCTCAAAGCGCTGCCAACCTTTGACAGAGAGAAAGGCGCCATCTTCCTGCAGGAAATGGAGGTGGTGGATGCCAAAGTGGCGCCCGAGAAACTGCAGTCGGTCATTCAGGCCCTGCTCCCCTATCTGAATCAGTCGCTGCGCAGTTACTTCAGCCAGCAGCCTGCCTATGTCCTGCGTGAGGACGCCAGCACCGGTGAAGCGCTGGCGAAGAAATACGCCAAAGGCATAGAGGTGAAGCCGGGCGAGATTGTCATCCCCTTTACCAATTAATCTCCAGGGCGCCGCGGCGCCCTCAATTTTTTACGGAAATGAGTGCAAAGGAAAACGTTTACGCTTATCCTTAGTGCCCGGCAAAAAACAGCCCTGATGACTGAACCTATTAGCCGGAGCCTTCCATGACAGCACAATCCCAGGTATTGAAAATCCGCCGCCCAGACGACTGGCATATCCATCTGCGTGATGACGATATGCTGAAAACCGTCGTGCCTTATACCAGTGAGTTTTATGGCCGGGCGATCGTGATGCCGAATCTGGTGCCGCCTGTCACCACCGTCGCGGCGGCTATCGCCTATCGCCAGCGCATTATGGACGCCGTCCCGGCCGGGCACGATTTTACCCCGCTGATGACCTGCTATCTGACAGACTCCCTCGACCCGGCGGAGCTGGAGCGCGGCTTTAACGAAGGCGTGTTCACCGCCGCCAAGCTTTACCCGGCCAATGCCACCACCAACTCCAGCCACGGCGTCACCAGCACCGACGCCATTATGCCGGTGCTGGAGCGGATGGAAAAACTGGGGATGCCGCTGCTGGTACATGGCGAAGTCACCCACGCCGAGATTGATATTTTCGACCGCGAAGCGCGCTTTATTGAAACCGTGATGGAGCCGCTGCGCCAGCGCCTGCCCGGCCTGAAGGTGGTCTTTGAGCATATCACCACCAAAGATGCCGCCGAGTATGTGCGTGACGGCAATGAACTGCTGGCGGCCACTATCACCCCGCAGCATCTGATGTTCAACCGTAACCATATGCTGGTCGGCGGTATTCGTCCTCACTTGTACTGCCTGCCGGTACTCAAACGCAATATTCATCAGCAGGCACTGCGCGAACTGGTCGCCAGCGGCTTTAGCCGCGTCTTCCTTGGCACCGATTCCGCGCCGCACGCCCGCCATCGTAAGGAAGCCAGCTGCGGCTGCGCCGGCTGCTTCAACGCCCCGACCGCCCTCGGCAGCTACGCCACCGTGTTTGAAGAAATGAACGCTCTGCAGCACTTTGAGGCCTTCTGCTCGCTGAACGGCCCGCGCTTTTACGGTCTGCCGGTCAATGAAAGCTATGTTGAACTGGTGCGTGAAGAGACGACCGTCGTCGACAGTATTGCGTTGCCCAATGACACCCTGGTGCCGTTCCTGGCAGGTGAAACCGTCCGCTGGACCATGAAGCGATAAAAAACGCGGCCCCCTGTTGTCAATGCTCACCAGATACTGTATAAATAACCAGTATCAAACACAGGGGGCAATTATGCGCATTGAAGTCTCTATCGCCAAAACGACCGCCTTACCCAACGGCGCGCTGGAAGCGCTGAATAACGAACTCTCTCGCCGTATCGCCGAACAGTTCCCGGCCATCGACAGCCAGGTGAGCGTCCGCTACGCCACGGGCAATCAGCTCTCGGTGTTCGGCGGCCTGAAAGAAGACAAAGACCGGATAAGCGAAATCCTGCAAGAAACCTGGGAAAGCGCGGACGACTGGTTTGTCCACGACCTCTCCTGAAGCATGGCGGGATCCAGTTACTCTGGTTTGCTCCCTCATTGTGCTTTTCTTTGCCGGGTCGCCCCGGCTTTTTTATCCTCTTCTCATGTTCAGAATATTCCTGATTATTCTGCTTAATATCGACTAAAATGGCCGTTTTGCACGCTTATCTTGAGCAAAAAAGCGGCAAAACAAGAAAATCATGCTGCCTTTCATTTAATTTCTCGAGTTTATTCTTGATCCCTGATATAATTAACTTGCTTCAAAAAACATGCATTAAACCTCGAGAATTGTTGTCTTTTAACATATGAATAAGGGGTTATGATGGAAAAAAATAATGAAGTCATTCAGACCCATCCCCTCGTCGGATGGGACATCAGCACCGTTGATAGCTACGATGCGCTGATGTTGCGCCTGCACTACCAGAACCCCGCTCAAGAAAACAGTCATGATGCTGAGATAGGCCAGACGCTATGGCTAACGACGGACGTCGCACGTCAGTTTATTTCAATCCTGGAAGCAGGCATTGCGAAAATTGAATCTGGCGAATACCAGGAAAACGAGTACCGCAGACATTAACGCGGCACGCGGAATGACTTAACAATAAGCTTAACAGGCACCTGCGGGTGCCTGAATTATTTTCGGGCTTGTATAAGCACAGGGAGTTAATTACCCTGCTAACAAGGCAATTACCCGGAACTCACCATGCAATACGATCTTATCATTATCGGCAGCGGCTCCGTCGGCGCCGCCGCTGGCTATTATGCGCGTCGTGCCGGACTCAATGTTCTGATGACCGATGCCCATCAGCCTCCTCACCAGGAAGGCAGCCATCACGGCAGCAGCCGTCTTATCCGTCACGCCTATGGCGAAGGTGAAAAATATGTTCCGCTGGTGCTGCGCGCCCAGCAGCTGTGGGATGAACTGGCCGAGATCAGTGGCGAAGCCGTGTTTGAACGCACCGGCGTCATAAACCTCGGCCCCGCCAGCTCCCCTTTCCTCGCCAACGTTGCCGCCAGCGCCCGTGCGTTCCAGCTTGAGGTGGAAGAGCTGGATGCCCAGGCCGTGATGCAGCGCTGGCCGGAGATACGCCTCCCCGATGACTATCGGGCGATTTTTGAACCCGCTTCCGGCGTACTGCGCAGCGAACTGGCCGTGGAAACCTGGATCCGTCTGGCGCGGGAAGCGGGCTGCGCGCAGCTATTCAACTGCCCGGTCTCGGCTATTCATCACCATGCAGATGGGGTCACCATCGATACCCTCGACGGTGAATATCATGGTAAAAAGCTGCTGGTCAGCGCCGGGACCTGGGTCACCCGCCTGCTTCCTGACCTCCCCATCCAGCCGGTAAGCAAGGTGTTCGCCTGGTACCAGGCCGATGGCCGTTACAGCAGCAAGAATCACTTCCCGGCCTTCACCGGCGAGTTGCCCAACGGCGATCAATACTACGGTTTCCCGGCGGAAGATAACGAGCTGAAGATTGGCAAGCATAACGGCGGTCAGCCGATCTCCATGCCGCAGGAGCGAGTGGCGTTTGGCGCTGTCGCCAGCGATGGCTCCGAATCGTTTCCGTTTTTGCGTAACGTCCTGCCCGGGATCGGCGGCTGCCTGCACGGCGCCTCCTGTACCTACGATAATACCGTCGATGAAGACTTTATTATCGATACGTTACCCGGCAGACCAGACACGCTGCTCATCACCGGTCTGAGCGGGCACGGCTTTAAGTTTGCCCCGGTGCTGGGGGAAATTGCCAGTCAGTTTGCTCAGGGCGAAACTTCGAGCTTCAACCTGGCGCCCTTCTCGCTGGCGCGCTTTAACGCGTAATGGAATGCGGCACTTTTGCCGTCGGGCAAAAAAACGGCCTCTGTCGAGGCCGTTAGTCATTGAGAGCGGTTATGCGTCGCCTGTTTAATTTGCTGGTCAATAACGTCCGCGAGCACTTTATGATCTACCTGGCGCTCTGGCTGCTGCTGGCGATCATCGATCTTGTCTGGTTATGGTTTTTCTGACGGCTCAGGATCGAGGATCCCGAGTTTGGTGTTCAGCCGGCCACGGGATTTATTAAAGATTTTATTGCCGTTTTCACGCCCGGCGCGCAGCTGACGCTGCTCCTCTTCCGGCAGCTTATGCTCTTCCATGCAGGCTTCGCTACAGCAGCCGGCAAACCTCTCGGCACAGCTCGGGCACTGGATAAACAACAGATGGCAGCCATCATTCAGGCAGTTGGTATGGGTGTCGCACGGCGCGCCGCACTGATGACAGTGCGCGATAACGTCATTGGAGATCCGCTCGCCCATCCGTTCATCAAAGACAAAGTTTTTGCCAATGAAACGCACCGGCAGCCCCTGCTCACGGGCGCGGCGGGCGTACTCAATGATGCCACCCTCGATGTGCCAGACCTTATTGAAGCCGTTATGCTTCATCCAGGCGCTGGCTTTTTCACAGCGAATACCACCGGTGCAATACATGACAATTTTCTTGTCTTTATGGTCCTGCATCATTTCAACGGCTTTCGGCAACTGGTCGCGGAAGGTATCCGCTGGGATCTCCATCGCGTTTTCGAAATGGCCCACCTCATATTCATAGTGGTTGCGCATATCGATAAACACGGCATCCGGATCGTCAAGCATCGCGTTGACCTCCGCCGCCTTGAGATAGTCTCCGACGTTGGAGGCGTCGAAAGAGGGATCGTCGATGCCGTCGGCAACGATGCGGTCGCGCACTTTCAGACGTAGCACCCAGAACGATTTACCGTCGTCCTCGAGAGCGATATTGAAACGCAGCCCCGCCAGCGCCGGATCGAAACCATTTAGAAACTCACGCAGGGCTTCAACGTTGCTTTCCGGCACGCTGATTTGCGCATTGATCCCTTCCCGGGCCAGATAGATGCGGCCAAAGACTTTCAACTGGGTTAAGGCAACCCACAGCGCATCGCGGGTCGCTTGCGGATCGACAATGGTGAAATATTTATAGAATGAGATCGTCGTGCGCGGCTCGGTTTCAGCCAGCATTTGCGCCTTTAACGTCTCATTTGAAATGCGGTTGTGTAACACTGGCATGGTGTACCTGTTCGACATAGAAATGAGGAAATAAACGGCGGGCATGATATAGCAAAGCTTATTAATTTACATCCCTACATTTTACGCTACATTTTTCTCACCGGTCGCCCCCCACTTAACAAAACGATGTGGCTGTCGCCGCCTTTGGCTGGCCGGTAAAAAATGCGATAATATAAGATGTTGCTCACTGATACGGGTATGAAATGACTCATTTGCCTAAATTTTCTCCGGCGCTGCTGCATCCGCGCTATTGGCTGCTGTGGCTGGGTATCGGCCTGCTGTGGCTGGTTGTCCAACTGCCCTACCCGCTGATCTACCGCCTCGGGAATGCCATCGGCCGGCTGGCCATGCGATTTATGAAGCGCCGGGCGAAGATCGCCTATCGCAACCTTGAGCTCTGCTTCCCCGAGAAAAGCGAGCAGGAACGTCACCGGATGGTGGTGATGAACTTTGAATCGGTGGGTATGGGGCTGATGGAGACCGGTATGGCCTGGTTCTGGCCGGTTCGCCGTATCGCCCGCTGGACCGACACCATCGGCTTTGAGCATATTCGCGCTGTGCAGGCGCAGCAGCGCGGCATTCTGCTGATCGGCATTCATTTCCTGACACTGGAAATGGGCGCGCGGATGTTCGGTATGAACGAGCCGGGGATTGGCGTCTATCGTCCCAACGATAACCCGGTCATCGACTGGCTGCAGACCTGGGGCCGACTGCGCTCCAACAAGGACATGATCGACCGCAAGGATCTGAAAGGTATGATCCGCGCGCTGAAAAAAGGCGACGTGGTGTGGTACGCGCCAGATCATGATTACGGCCCGACCGCCAGCGTCTTCGCCCCACTGTTTGCCGTAGACCAGGCGGCGACCACCTCCGGCACCTGGATGCTGGCGAAAATGTCCAAAGCCTGCATCGTGCCCTTTGTTCCACGCCGTAAACCGGACGGTAAAGGTTATGAACTGATTATCCTGCCGCCAGAGTGCTCCCCGCCGCTGGACGACGCGGAAACCACCGCTGCGTGGATGAATAAGATCGTAGAGCAGTGCATTATGATGGCCCCGGAACAATATATGTGGCTCCATCGCCGCTTTAAAACCCGCCCCGAGGGGATGCCCTCCCGCTACTGAACCTCTTTCCCGGCCGCGCGCCTCCCGGCCGGGAATCCCCAGCGCTCAGGCTTTACGCTCTGCTTTAGCTTTAAAAGCTCTCCTCCATTGCGGCATTTATTTCCCAGGCGCATAATTAGCAGGCTCATATTTTCTCTTAATTTGACCTGCCGCGCAGGCCAGTGGAACCCTATGTCGTCTGCTGATACCCCCATTAACTGGAAACGAAACCTGACCGTCACCTGGCTTGGCTGCTTTTTAACCGGCGCCGCCTTCAGCCTGGTCATGCCCTTTCTGCCGCTCTACGTCGAACAACTCGGCGTCACCGGGCATAGCGCCCTCAACATGTGGTCCGGGCTGGTCTTTAGCATCACTTTTCTCTTCTCCGCCATCGCCTCGCCGTTCTGGGGCGGACTTGCTGACCGCAAGGGACGTAAAATCATGCTGCTGCGTTCAGCCCTCGGGATGGCCATCGTCATGATGTTGATGGGGATGGCGCAGAATATCTGGCAGTTTCTGCTACTGCGCGCGCTGCTCGGCCTGCTGGGGGGCTTTATTCCCAATGCCAACGCCCTGATTGCCACCCAGATCCCGCGCCATAAAAGCGGCTGGGCGCTGGGCACGCTGTCAACCGGCGCGGTAAGCGGCGCCCTGCTCGGCCCGCTGGCGGGTGGCTTCCTGGCCGACCACTGGGGCCTGCGTACTGTCTTCTTTATGACCGCGGCGGTGCTGTTTATCTGCTTCCTGTTTACCCTGTTTTTAATCCGTGAAAATTTTGTTCCGATCGCCAAAAAAGAGATGCTCAGCGCGAAGGCGGTGTTTTCCTCGCTGCAGAATCCGAAACTGGTGCTCAGCCTGTTTGTCACCTCGCTGATCATCCAGGTCGCCACCGGCTCCATTGCGCCGATCCTGACGCTTTACGTGCGCGATCTGGCGGGTAACGTCAGCAATATCGCCTTTATCAGCGGGATGATCGCCTCGGTGCCGGGCATTGCCGCCCTGATGAGCGCCCCTCGTCTGGGCAAACTGGGGGATCGTATCGGACCGGAAAAAATCCTCATCGTGGCGCTGATTATCTCGGTGCTGTTGCTGATCCCGATGTCGTTCGTCCAGACCCCGCTGCAGTTAGGTATCCTGCGATTCCTGCTCGGCGCCGCGGACGGCGCGCTGCTGCCGGCGGTGCAAACCCTGCTGGTGTATAACTCCACCAGCCAGATCTCCGGGCGGATCTTCAGCTATAACCAGTCATTTCGTGATATTGGCAACGTCACCGGCCCCCTGATCGGCGCCTCGGTTTCCGCCAACTACGGCTTTCGCGCCGTCTTCCTTGTCACCGCAGGAGTGGTGTTGTTTAACGCGATCTATTCGACCCTCAGCCTGCGCCGGCCAGCCGCGGACGCCTCGCAGCCCGACCGCCATTCAGTAAATTAACGTCCAGAGGGGCTCAGCCCCTTGACGCTTTGCCTGGCGCCTTCTATAGATTGAATCGTGTTCAATTCATATTCTTCTCAGGAGATTCGCTATGCCAAAGGATTCGATGTTCTATGCCACGCTCGAAGAAGCTATTGATGCAGCACGTGAAGAATTTCTCGCCAACAACCCTGACAGCGATGAAGAGAGCGCTAACGTTGAGCAGCTCAATATTCAAAAGTATGTGCTGCAGGATGGCGATATCGCCTGGCAGGCCGAATTTTTTGCTGACGAAGAGGAACAAGGCGAATGCTTACCGATGCTCAGCGGCGAAGCCGCGCAGAGCGTCTTTGATGGGGATTATGATGAGATAGAGCTGCGTCAGGAGTGGCTGGAGGAAAATACGCTCCATGAGTGGGATGAAGGTGAATTCCAGCTCGAGCCCTCGCTGGACACCGAAGAGGGACAGACGGCGGCCGACGAGTGGGACGAGCGTTAATCAGTTATAGGGCCCGTGGCTGGCGTCCAGCGGCAGCAGCAGCGTATCGAAAACCAGCGAGAACGGCAGGTCCAGAATGGTGAGATAGCGCCATCCTGAATCGCGAACGTCCCACTGCACGCCCGGGTAATATTGATTGCCATGCCCCTGCCCGGGCACCGTCCGGCTAATAATGCTGCCGCAGCCGCTAAGCAGCAGCGCCATGGCAATGATAGGTAGTATTCGCATCCACAACCTCGTGTTTCAGATAAAAAAATACCGGCATCGCTGCCGGTATTTTACTTAACGTACGGCTTATTTCGTTTTCAGCGCCAGCGGGTTAAGCGCCAGCTGCTGATAGGCGTTCACCCACGAAGAGTATTTCTCCGGCGCGGCCCATACGCGATAGTGCAGACGCGACATGGTTACCGGGTCGCTCAACAGCACCAGTCGACGATCGCGGTTCAGCTTATCCGGCGTTTCATTCAGCGCCTGCTCGACATGGCGCTCGCGGGCGATCTCCAGGATATGACCCTGACGGTGGCGCGCGGTGGCCATCGCGGTCGCGAGGGCGTTAAACGACGGGTTAAACACCGCGTGCATAAAGCCATCGTCCAGCGAACGCTGACGGTTCAGCGTCAGGTACGCATCGGTATCCTTGAGCACCTGCGGCGGCGAATACTCTTCCGGGATCAGGAACAGCTTCCAGCGCTTGGTGCGCAGGCCCACGGTCGCCCGGCTGGAGATCGCCGACACGAACGGCGACAGGATCAGCGATACGACAATCGGCGCCAGCCAGAACAGGAAGCGCAGATCCAGCCATGCCATTCCGACCGCCCATACCAGCCCCAGCAGCAGCTGCGAGCCGTGACGCATAAAGGCTTCTCCCCATGGCGTGGAGTCATCATCACGCTGCGGCGAATTCCACACCACTTCCCAGCCGAGGAAGGCGCTGACCACGAAGACGGTGTGGAACAGCATGCGCACCGGCGCCAGCAGGACCGAGAACAGGACCTCCAGCAGCAGGGAAAGCGTCACGCGGATAAATCCACCGTACTCCTTCGGCCCCTTACACCACACCAGGATGATACTCAGCAGCTTCGGCAGGAACAGCAGCACCATGGTCGAAGCGAACAGCGCAATAGCCAGCTCCGGACGCCACTGCGGCCATACCGGGAACAGCTGACGCGGCTGCAGGAAGTACTGCGGCTCGGTCAGGGCATGCACCACCTGCAACGCTGTCGACAGGGCAAGGAACATAAACCACAGCGGCGCCGACAGGTAGGACATCACGCCGGTAAGGAACACCGCCCGGTGAACCGGGTGCATCCCTCTCACGAGGAACAGGCGGAAGTTCATCAGGTTGCCCTGGCACCAGCGGCGGTCGCGTTTCAGCTCGTCCAGCAGGTTCGGCGGCAGCTCTTCATAGGAGCCCGGCAGATCGTAGGCAATCCACACGCCCCAGCCGGCGCGGCGCATCAGCGCGGCTTCAACGAAGTCGTGCGACAGAATCGACCCGGCAAAGTTGCCCTCGCCCGGCAGCGGCGCCAGCGCGCAGTGCTCAATGAACGGCTTCACGCGGATGATGGCGTTGTGTCCCCAGTAGTGGGACTCCCCCAGCTGCCAGAAGTGCAGACCCGCCGTAAACAACGGACCATACACCCGGGTGGCAAACTGCTGGCAACGCGCATACAGCGTGTCCATGCCCGAGGCGCGCGGGGATGACTGGATGATCCCGGCGTTCGGGTTCGCTTCCATCAGGCGCACCAGGCTGCTCAGACACTCTCCGGTCATCACCGAGTCAGCATCCAGCACCACCATGTAGCTATACTGGCTGCCCCAGCGGCGGCAGAAATCATCGATGTTGCCGCTCTTACGCTTCACGCGACGACGACGACGACGGTAGAAAATCTGCCCTTCGCCCTGTACTTCGGCAATCAGCTCCATCCACGCCTTTTGCTCAGCGACACAGATATCGGGGTTATAGCTGTCGCTGAGGATATAGACGTCGAAATGGGCGGCGTTGCCGGTGGCTTTCACCGACTCCCAGGTCGCCCGCAGCCCGGCGAACACGCGGTCAACGTCTTCGTTACAGATCGGCATAATAAGCGCCGTACGGTGCGCCGGGTTCAACGGTTCGTCACCGACCGTCGAGGCGGAAATACTGTACTTATCGCGACCGATCAACAGCTGCAGGAAGCCCATTAACGCGGTCCAGAAGCCGGCGGAAACCCAGCAGAACAGCACCGCGAAGAGGATCAGAATGCCGCTCTGCAAAACGTACGGCAGCAGCTGCATGAACGAGACCCACAGGTTCTGCCCCACCATATCGACCGGGTTGATCAGCGCCCAGCCCTGATAAGGCAGAATGGTTTTCATGTACCAGGTCGCCACCACGGTCTGCGATAGCGTCAGCAGCAACAGGATGTAGCGACGAATGGTGCCGACGGTACGCCATTTTTGCTCGCTCTCGCGCTCTTCTTGCGTCAGGCGGGAGAGATAGCGCGGCGTGACATCGCGTCCGCGCAGACGGTCCCAGAAGCGGCCAACCGGGTTAGTACGCCACGGGTCCGGGATCATCGAGGAGCGCTTGGCTTTCGGCATCGCATGCAGCTGGGTGCGGCCTTCATCATCCTTCGCCAGCTGATCGCCAGACAGCGAATCCGGCCAGCTGTGCGCCAGCCGCGCCTTGACCGACCCCAGCGGGGAGTCGTCTTCACGGGCGAAGGTCTGATGTTCGTCATCCAGGGCCTGATGAACGGCCTGCAGGCTGGTGTCCGGCAGCGCCGATTTCTCGGCGTCCGACAGCGGCAATGCGTCAATGTACTTCGTTATCTTATTCATTGGCAGGCAGCTGATAGCTCCAGGTTTCGCTCAACGTGTCATCGCCGTTAACCAGTGCGGCGCGCATTTCCGTCGTTTT
The DNA here is from genome assembly GCF_029967715.1 of Klebsiella sp. V115_8. Taxonomy (NCBI): domain Bacteria; kingdom Pseudomonadati; phylum Pseudomonadota; class Gammaproteobacteria; order Enterobacterales; family Enterobacteriaceae; genus Klebsiella; species Klebsiella sp. V115_8. The sequence goes on along the minus strand of NZ_JASCAR010000002.1, from coordinate 7,514 downwards.
CTTCGGATCTTTCACCTTCAAACGCAGGATCATTCGCCAGCCTTTGGTCACCGGATTGTAACGCACGGTATTTTCAACGATTTCAGCGTTATCGCCGGTGCTCGCCTGGGCGGCGACCGGGGTATCCGCCGGCAGTTTTTTCATATCGGCGCCGGTGAAGTCGACAATGAAAGCAATGGTGCCGTCCGGCTGGCGGATCAGGTTCGACTGCTTCACATCGCCGGTAGAGCGGCGGGTCTGCATAACGTACGCGTTATCCGGCGCATGCAGCTTGTCTTCATCGCGGCTGAAGGTGATGGTGTACTTGAAGTTCATCTCCTTGCCCGGCTCCGGCAGCTGATCCGGCGTCCAGTAAGTCACGATGTTATCGTTGGTTTCATCGTTGGTCGGGATTTCGACCAGTTCGATTTTCCCTTTGCCCCACTCCCCTTTCGGGGTGATCCAGGCGCTCGGGCGCAGGTCATAACGATCGTCAAGGTCCTCGAAGCGCGAGAACTGACGGCCGCGCTGCAGCAGGCCGAACCCTTGCGGGTTTTCCATCGCATAGCTGCTAACGGCCAGGTGTTTCGGGTTGTTCAGCGGACGCCAGATCCACTCGCCGTTGCCCGCCAGGATCGACAGACCATTGGAGTCGTGCAGCGCCGGACGATAGTTCAGCGCCGGAGAAGGCTGGTTGGAACCAAACAGGAACATACTGGTGAGCGGCGCCACGCCCAGTTTGCCCACTTTGTCACGCAGGTAAACTTTGGACTGGACATCCACCACGGTATCGCGTCCCGGCATGATCACAAAGCGATAAGCGCCGGTTGCCCGCGGCGAATCCAGCAGCGCATAGATAGTCAGACGCTTGTCGGTAGCTTTTGGACGCTCAATCCAGAACTCACGAAAACGCGGGAACTCTTCGCCGGAAGGTAGCGCGGTATCGATAGCCAGACCGCGCGCGGACAGACCGTATACCTGACCCTGACCCAGCACGCGGAAGTAGCTGGCACCGAGCATGCTGACGATTTCATCGTTCTTATCTTTGCTGTTGATCGGATACAGTACTTTGAAGCCGGCGAAACCAAGGTCTTTCACCGTGTCTTTATCGTGCTGAACGTTACCAAAGTTAAAATAGTCCGGGCTATATTTAATTTTGCGCACGCTGGTGGCCGTCACTTCATTGATGGTGACCGGCGTGTCGAAGTACATACCCTGATGGTAAAATTCAAGCTTGAATGGGGTTTTCTGGTTATTCCAGTAAGCTTTATCGTGATTAAACTGAATTTGCTGGTAGTCCGCGTATTTCATGTCGCGGAAAGCGGAGGGCAGGTTACTCTTTGGCGCTTCATAGCCTTTCCCGGCTAACGTTTTGGCCTCTTTTGCAACGTCATCAATGCTAAATGCCCATGCAGATGAAGTACACAGGGACAACATTACGGCTGCGCTTAACCAACGCATTTTCATCATCTGTGGTTTATGTTTCATATAAGTAAGCACTTCCCCCTTTGTGTGCTTAAATCGATCCGATCTATTTTAATGGAAACTCAGGCAATCCGACAACATAATCCCTGCTTTGTTCAGCGTAGCGGCGCAGGGAATAAACAGTTCGCAGTCCCGTTTGCACTTTGCGTGCTTATCCTGGAGACAGGTACCCCGAGTTCATGTAGGGTTGCTGATAATGTAAGCGTTATCATCTTGAGTGATAAGACGAATTATCTGAGATTGTCGTGAATCGTATGAATAATACTCCGGTACAGCGTGAATATTTTTTCGACAGCATCCGCGCCTGGCTGATGCTGCTGGGGATCCCTTTTCACATTTCGCTGATTTATTCCAGCCATAGCTGGCATGTCAACAGCGCAGAGCCCTCGTGGTGGCTGACGCTGTTTAATGATTTCATTCATGCCTTCCGTATGCAGGTCTTCTTCGTGATCTCCGGCTATTTCTCCTACATGCTGTTCCTGCGCTACCCGCTGAAAAAGTGGTGGAAAGTGCGCGTCGAACGGGTCGGTATTCCGATGCTCACCGCCATCCCGCTGCTGACGCTGCCGCAGTTTATTATGCTGCAGTACGTCAACGGCAAGGCGGAAAACTGGCACACCCTTTCGGGGTACGACAAATTCAACACCCTGGCGTGGGAGCTCATTTCCCACCTCTGGTTTTTGCTGGTCCTGGTGGTGCTGACCTCGCTGGGGGTGGTGCTGTTTAAATGGCTGACGCGCCGCCCGGCTCCGGGCGCTCACGCATTCGGTGACACTGTCACTATGGGCCAGCTGACGATGATTTTCCTCGCGCTGGGGGTGCTTTACGCGCTGATCCGTCGGTCATTGTTCGTGATCTACCCGCCCCTGCTGAGCAATGGTCTGTTTAACTTTGTGGTCATGCAGACGCTGTTCTATCTGCCCTTCTTTGTGCTGGGGGCCCAGACCTTTATTAACCCGCGCTTAAAGGCGATGTTCACCACCCCGTCGCCATGGTGTTGCGTGGCGTCACTGCTGGGATTCATCGCTTACCGCCTGAACCAGCAGTATGGATCTGGCGACGGTTGGATGTATGAAACGGAATCGGTGATCACCATGGTGCTGGGGCTGTGGATGGTAAATGTGATCTTCTCGCTCGGCCATCGCCTGCTGAATTTCCAGTCGGCGCGGGTGACCTACTTCGTCAATGCTTCGCTGTTTATTTACCTGGTGCACCATCCGCTGACGCTGCTGTACGGGGCGTGGATCACCCCGGCCATTAAGTCGAATACCTTAGGCTTTATTGGCGGGTTGGTTTTTGTGGTGGGGATTGCCCTGATCCTGTATGAAATTCATCTGCGTATTCCGCTGCTGCGTTTCCTGTTCTCCGGTAAACCCATGAGCAAACCGGCAAAAACCCCGGCCTCGGCCAGCTAACCTTTAGCCTTTGCGGCACGCCAGGCGTGCCGCGCTACGCTTGCTCATCAAACAGCCGGTCGAAGATCATATTATACAGGGCTTCTAAATCCGCTTTATCGACCGGAGTGGAGGCGCTCAGCTCACAACGGTAGGCTGCCCCCTCCGTCAGAACGGCGATGAGCTCTGAAGCAGCATTGCGTCGCGCATCGCCGAGACCGGGATGATAGCGCTGCGACAAACGGCCGCCCTCCTCTTTCAACCTCCGATCGGCCTGCACCAGGATCTCGCGCAAGCGTGGGTTACGCGAGGCTTCGGCATTAATTTCCATCAACAGATAATTGTCGCTTTTGGTGGCTGCCGAAGTCGGGATCCTGCCGGCCAGCACCGCCGCTTTGCGCGCCAGATTGTGGTTCTCATCGATCATCTCCCCGACCCTGGCGTTGACGATTTCGCTGACAATCGCTTCAATGATCGCTTCCTTGCTGGCAAAAATGCGATACAGCTGACCGACGCTCAGGCCCGCCTCGCGGGCGATATCAGCGACAGAGGCGCCATGCAATCCCTTTGCCGCAAAACATCTTTGCGCAGCGGCAACGATCTCCGCGCGGCGCGCCTGCTGCTTCTGCTGTACTTTTCCTTCCGACACCTGCTCCCTCCTGCAATCCATCATTCCTGTCAATACCGGCGGTTATCATAGCCTATTCTGCGGAATCAGGGGTATGCCGCCAGCAGGCGACGATAGATAGCCGCCGTTTCCTCGTCGAAACAGACGAACAGGACCCGTTCAAGCGGGTTATAGCGGGTGAGAAACGCGGTCACGGTGCGCACGGCGATCGCCGCCGCTTCCTCTTTCGGATAGCCATACACGCCGGTGCTGATCGCCGGAAACGCAATGGAGCGATAATTGTTTGCCGCCGCCAGCTGCAGGCTGTTTTTGTAGGCATCGGCCAGGGTTTGCGCCTCCATGCGGTCGCCGCCGTGCCAGACCGGGCCCACGGTGTGGATCACCGCGCTGGCGGGAAGATCGCCCGCCATCGTGATCACCGCATGACCAGGGGGACATTCGCCCTGCTGCTGCAACACTTGCTTGCAGGCCGCCAGCAGCGCGGGACCGGCCGCCCGGTGGATCGCGCCATCCACCCCGCCGCCGCCCAGCAGCGAGGGGTTTGCCGCATTCACAATCACATCGACATCAAGCGTCGTAATATCGCCGAGAATTACTTCAGGTTGAACAGCCATTTCTCCTCCTGTCGGCATAGCGCGTAGATACGGCTTTCTGCCGATACTAGGGCATACCCGCCCCCGGGAGCAAGATTATCCCGCCGCGCCGGCGACAAGAAGGTAAAAAAAACAGGACCCTGAGGGTCCTGTTGCTATCATCGTCCCGCCGTCAGGCGTTGTCATTGGCGAACGATTTATGCTTATCCGCACGGGCCGCCAGCCACAGGCCACTATTTTTCATGGCATAGCCAAAGACCAGGCCCAGCGCCAGAGAAGGGATAACCAGACGCCAGTCGCCGTCTGCCGCGAAGGTCGCGCAGGCGCCGATAAAGGTGCCGGGGACAAACGACAGCAGCGTCTGTCGCGCCTGGATGCACATCAGAAAGGCCACGACGCCGGTCATCATATAGCTGAGGATCTGCAGCTGCGGGGCCAGCGCGCTACCGTGGATAATCACCAACGCCCAGACCACGCCGCTCATTACCGTACAGGAGGAGATGGCCAGACCTTTCAGACCGCCCTGCGGGCAGGCGAAATAGGCGGTACAGCCGAGGAAACCGGCCCAGCTCAGCAGGCCGAGGGCGACCGCCACCCATCCCCAAATCCCGGAGAGAATGCCCGTCGTTAATGCGATTGCGAAGAGTATGTTCATGGCGCGTATCCTAGCAGATACGCGCCGGAAGAATGCGATCTAAAACACACTATATGAATGAACCTAATTTCAGTTACATTCAAATGGTGACTTAAATCACACTTTATTGCTCATCATCTTCCTGAAGCTCGTCCCACATCGCGGCGATGGCGTCGCGGGTCAACGGCGCCATCGTGCGCCAGAACGCTGTGTGCGCATGCGCTTCGACTTTCCCCAGCATTGTCCCGCACCACGGCAGGATATAGTCGGCAAACAGGCGCTCCAGCGTCTCGCTCTGCTCTTCTGTGGCATGATCCTCCAGCCAGGAGGCGGCCAGCAGCAGCGATCCGAGATGATCCGCCGGACCTTCTCCCGTCGGGATGCCATGCTCGCTCAGAAAAGCCCGGACCTCCGCTTCCGAGGAACCCTCCACCCACGCGCTACGGTACGGCGGGACGCTGCAGGCTTCACCGACGAACAGCGCATTATAGTCCGTCGCCAGGGACTGCATTTCACAGCTTTTCTGCAGACGCGCCAGCAGCTCGTCCTGTTCCAGCGGCCAGCTGGCGGCCAGTTTGCCCTCGCGGATCAGGGTAAACAGCGGCACCAGCAGCGGGTCCTGCGGTTGACGGTAATACAGCGAACCCAGCACGCGGCAGAGGATTGAAAACTCGTTCATTCAGTTATTCCAGTTATACAAATTAAAGGTCAGCAAATTCCGGGATCGCCGGCATACCACGCGACTCGAGGAAGTCGAGCAGGCGACGCGGAGAAACGTTGAGGATCCTCTCCTCCGGGAAATCGACAGCATCGAGGATCTTGCGGCATTCGGTAAACTCTCCGAGGGTAAACGCAGTGTGAGAGTCCGAGCCCAGCGCCACCCACCCTCCGGCGTCGCGCACCGCGGCGGCGATGGCCCGGCAGTTATCTTCACTGCCCACGCGCGATGAAACGAAAGAGGAGTTATTGATCTCCAGCGCCACCTGGTAACGGGCCGCCGCTTCGGCAATGGCCGGGATATCCACCGGGAATTTCGGATTACCCGGATGGCTAATCATATGCACTTTACCGCTGGCCATCGCGGCAATCATCGCCTGCGTATGGGTGGCGCTATCCTGCGGCGGAAACACCGGCTCGTGGAATCCGGCGATGATCAGATCGAGCGACGTCAACATCGGCCCGGAACAGTCGATCTCGCCTTCGATATTTTTAATATTCGATTCAATACCGCGCAGGATCCCCACACCGTCCACCAGACGGGGCCAGATGCGCATATTAACGAAATGCCAGTAGTGCGGAGCATCCGCCATGTCCGGGCCGTGATCGGTAATGGCGAAGAGTTTGATCCCTTTACGCTTTGCTTCCGCAATATAATCGTGCAGGGTGCTGTAGGCGTGGGTGCTGGCGACGGTATGCATGTGCAGGTCAACGGGATACATCACATTCTCCTCTTCTGTTTGCCGCAAGAATAGCAGGAATCCGGGCGCTTGATTAGCAAAAACCCCGCCGTGGCGGGGTTTGCTTACCTTAATAACCGCGCTGACGATCGACCTGACCGCTAACCGGTTCCCCTCGCTCCAGGCGGCTAATGGTCCCGGCGATGTAGGCAATGGCCTCCATCGGGCGGGTGACTGCCGCTACGTGGGGAGTCATGGCCACCCGCGGGTGCGCCCAAAGCGGGCTCTCCTGGGGCAACGGTTCGCGACTGAAGACATCGAGCATTGCCCCTTTGAGCTTACCGCTGTTCAGCGCCGCCAGCAGATCTTCTTCAACGACATGCACGCCGCGGGCAAGGTTTAGGACATAGCTCTCATCCGGCAGCTGCGCCAGCAGCGTCTGGTTAATAATGCCGACGGTTTCAGCAGTGTTCGGCAGCAGGTTGATCAGCACGCGGGTCCCCTGCAGGAATGTGCCCAGCTCGGCCTGGCCGGCAAAGCTCTGCACCCGCGGCCAGGCTTTGCGGCTACGGCTCCAGACACGAAGCGGGAATCCCCAGGGTTGCAGGCTTTCCGCCACCTTCGCCCCCAGCACGCCGGCGCCCATAATCCCGACGGTGAAATCGTCGGCAAGATACTCAGGCAACGGCTGCCAGCGGGACGCCAGCTTCTGCGCCTGATAGTCATCGAACCGGCGGAACCAGTGCAGAACCTGGCTCACCGCATACTCCTGCATCTGCCGTCCCATGCCGGTATCTTCAAGACGAAACAGCGGGATCGACAGGGGCAGCATATCCGGATGATCGCGCAGCTTACTGAGGATCGAATCCACCCCCGCCCCAAGGGCGAACACGGCCTTCAGCGCCCTGCCCTGCAGCATCTCTACCGGTGGATGCCAGACCAGGGCATAGTCTGCCGGCTGGTTATCGCCCGCTTTCCATTCGCGCACTCGCGCGCCGGGTAACTGCTTTTCCAGCTCTCGGATCCAGTATTGGGTATCAAAGGTCGGATGGTAAAAAATAATCTCCATAGGGGCTCCTGATAGCAAACGCCCGGGGCAGGTTAATGCTGGCGTCTTATTTTACTCATTGTTTTCTATTGGTTTGCCAGCATAGCAAATTTCCCCTTGTCGCAAAGTGAAAAGGGAGTGGCGACAAAAAAAACGGATTTCGCACGTTTAAGGAGCAAGTTGTTCGAAGTTTGTCTAAACGCGCTGATTTTGCAAAAAGTTGATTGACGGGCGATACGTATTTCCCTACATTAGCGCCCGTTCCCGACAACAACGGGAAAGACAATATGGTGAGGTGTCCGAGTGGCTGAAGGAGCACGCCTGGAAAGTGTGTATACGGCAACGTATCGGGGGTT